>CAZPIQ010000137.1:0-4280 GCA_964586665.1 uncultured Ignatzschineria sp.
CCGGCATTAGCCATACTTTAGCGGAAGTGGTTTATAAGGCGCTTCGAGAGAATCAATAATTTGTTAATCTTCCTTTATGTAATTGAATAAAAAACCGTTTCATCCAAAAATGAAACGGGTTTATTTTTATAACGCTTCGATCAATCTTTTATAAGACTCATCGCCTTCAAAGTCGATTAAATCCCCACAGACTCAAACCAAAGCTCTAAGAGTGCTGCGTGCCATAATTTAGATCCTTGAATATTCGTGAAGCTTGAAGCGGCTTCTGGATTCTTTAAGAGATCATCAATATACGCTTCATTGAAGATGCCGCGTGATCTTGCTTTTTCGCTTGTGAGCGTATCGCGCATCATCTCTAAGAATTCCCCACGTACATATTTTAATGCCGGCATTGGGAAGTAGGCTTTCGGTCTATCAATAATCGAATCTGGCACTCTGCCTCTTGCGATATCTTTTAAGATTCCTTTTCCTTGATGCATGAGCTTATACTCAGGTGGCATTGCCATCGCAAGCTCTACAACGCGCTGATCCATAAATGGCATTCTTGCTTCTAAGCCATTGGCCATCGTCATGTTATCCACTCGTTTTGCCGGATCATCGACCACTAAACGCGTAACGTCTAAACGAAGAACGCTATCAAGATAGGTATCAGCACCGGATCTTGTTAAGTGATCTCGGATATAATCGCCGGCAACATCGCTTGTGTGATATTGCTTTTGGAAGGCTTGAAGCCACTCTTCGTGTGGTCTATCAAAGTAGTGGGTTGAGAAGCGTGTTAATGGATCTAAATGATCATCTGCCACCATTTTCGGATACCAGAAGTAACCGGCAAAGACTTCATCTGCGCCTTGTCCGCTCTGCACGATGGAGGTCACTGTTTTCACTCTTTCAGCAAGCAGATAGAAACCGATCGCATCTTGCCCAAATAATGGCTCGCTCATATTACGAATCGCTTCTGGTAATCTTGAGAGCGCTTCGCTATTGGGCACTTCAAACTTGAAGTGATCCGTTTGGTATTTATCAACAAACTGATCTGAATAGAAGAACTCAGAACCCTTCTCTTCTGGCTGATCTTCAAATCCAACGGAGAAGGTTTGAATATCCTTCACGCCCTCTTCAATCGCAAGCGCCGTAATCAGCGTTGAATCTAAACCGCCTGAGAGAAGTACACCGACTTTCTCATTGGCAAAGCCCATCTCTTTTTTGATCGCAGATTTGAGCGAGCTTTCGATGATCTCTTTCCAATCTTCATAATCATACTCTGGGTAATCCCGCTTTGCGGTAAGCTCCCAGTAAGTTGATTCTGATACCGAACCATCTTTTTTCACCACCATGAAGGAAGCTGGCTCTACTTTACGAATGCCTTTCAGAATCGTAAACGGTGCCGGCACAACCGCATGGAGCGTGTACATAAAGTGCAGCGCGCTAGGGTCGATTGATGTATCCACATCACGGCTCTGTAAAATACTCTGCGTATTGGATGCAAAATAGAAACTCGCTTTATCTTGGCTATTGCCATAATAGAGCGGCTTTTTACCAAAACGGTCGCGCGCAAGATAGAGCTCTTCCGTATGATCATTCCAGATGGCAATAGCATAAGCACCATCGAGCTTCTCTACAAATCGATCGCCCCATTGATGGTACGCTTTAGCGATCACTTCCGCTTGCGATTCTGTGTAAAACTGATGTCCGTGCTGACGCAATTCTTCACGCAGTGCATCTTGGTTATAGATCGTGCCATCTGTTGTGACAATCACGCCGAGCTTTTCATCACGATAAGGTTCATCGCCGTTACTTGTTGCAGCGAGTTTTGTGTGGATTAAACCCACATTTTTATGGCGAAAGATTGAAGTGCCATCAGGTCCGCGCTTTTGAATAGGCTCAGACATCTTTTGAAGCAGTGCTTCATCTGCTGCAGTTTGATTGAACTTCAATACACCGGCAATTCCACTCATAGATACCTTCCTTTAGGACCTTTGTTGAGCACTTCTGTGCTATTAGATACATCTTCCAATTGTTTTGCTTTGTTTTGCTTTTTTTATTTTGAACGACAATTTTTTGACTACAAATATTAAAGGAAGCCACAAATCTCCCACAGAGATTGATGCGCTTCCTTTTAAGAATACGCTGATACAAGGCTGATGGCTAGATATTGATACTGCTCTAATCATGAACCTCTGCAAGACTTAGAACATAAAGCTCTCACCACAACCACATTCTGCTTTCGCTTCTGGATTTTGGAACTTGAACATACGATTAATACCATCTTGGATATAGTCAAGCGTGACTGTATCAAGGTATGGCAAAATTGATTCTTCTGCGACAATCATCACAGGTTCTTTCTCAAGCACTACCACACTATCATCTACTTTTTTGCAAAAATCGATATAGTATTTAAACCCTGAACACCCTGATTTTTGCAATGCGATTTTAATCGCTTCAGCATCGCTCTCTTTTAAGTTTTTCACTAATTGCTTTGTTGCGGCTTCTGTAACTGTAAACATCTTTGATCTCCTAATGCGTTAAATCGAACGCCGGCACATCTTTTGCCAGCAAGATTTAATATAGAACTAATTTGGTTCTATTTTACATCATGTGTCAAGGGTTGACGAGTTTGGATCATGATTTCTCCAAAAAATTTATCAATCAGCTTTATAAAATCACGTTATACCGCCCCATCTCAATTGGCATAATTGGCATAAAGTTAAGTGATTCATAAAACAAAAATCCCAGCATTGCCGGGATTTAGAACTCAGTGAATGACAGCACGCGACTGACCTGTCTTGTTCTACTTATGCTTACCACCAAGATTCGTAATATCCACATAAACCTCATTATTTTTGCCGGCAAGATTCTTAATATCTGAGAGCGAGCCTTCTGCATAGATCACATCAAAGCCGATATCATAGAGGTTATCTTCATTTTTAAAGCGCTCTGCATAGGCTTTCCATTCTTCAAGCCACTCATAGGTGCGAAGCCCTTTAAAGGATGAGAATGGACGACCTGCTACAACGCGCGCATCTTTCAGGAGCGTATCGAGCTTTTCATAAGTGAGGTTGATCTTCTCGATAAAGAGCACCGCATTTTTAAAGCCGAGCGCATGGAGATAATCGCCAATATCTTCGATATCCGGAAACTCATTCACAAGCGGACCACCAGGATAAGAAACTTCAGGGAAACTGCCTGTACCGATCGTTGTGAAGAAGAGCTTCCCCTTCGCATTTAAACGCACCTGATAATCCCGAACACGCTCTTCAAATTCCCACACATCTTGTAGATAGAGATTACTCATAATGAGATCAAAGCGCTGCGTAGCATCTGTAAGGCTTTCGATATTTTCAACAAGCGTCGCATCCGGGAAGCGGGCACGAAGCAGATCGCTGAGATAAGTATCAAAAGCGCCATCAACTAAAATAGAGGTCGGCGCAAGCTCTGGTTCAAGATACTCCACCATTCTGCGGGCGATTTCGTGATGTAGGAATGCGTGCTTACTATAGAGCGCTGGGTTTTGTTGAAGTTTTTCTCTACTAATAGCGTTCGTGTCTTTCATGGCTTCTGCTTTTAAAGTCTTGTAATTATCATAAGTCATAATTCTAGCACTTTTATATCAGACTCGCTCATATGCAATCTGCACTCATCAAATGCCTAGGAAAATTAATCCATTAGTATTGTAATTACTTTTGTAATAATTCTGATAATACTTACCTTAAATAAGTGATAGAATACCGATCATTAATTAAATTACAGATCTGCATATAGGTTGATAACATGAATAATCCACAACATTCTCCAAATGCTTCAAACAACGATGAAATCGATTTATTTGAACTCATTATCACTTTATGGCGTAGCAAATGGTTGATTATTGGGATTACAATTATCGGCACAGCTTTAGCCTTTGCATATGCATCATTTGCAATCAAGCCTTCTTATCAATCTACTGTCACTATTTCCGTGCCTGAGATAAAAACGATTAATGGTCTAAATAAAAAAGATGTACTTATTACTAAACCTATTACGCCAGACAAAAATAGTAATGAAATTAATACCGTCAGTTTTGTACAATTCATGCCTATTACACCCGAAGCTATGAGCAAAGCTTTACAAACGGTACTAAAATCTCCCAAAACCATTAATGATTTTTATAAAGAACTGCCTTCAGACCCATCAGAACTTTCAAAAGCATCTGGCACTATAAGCATAAATCCAAATGCAGATCCAATGAGTATTTCAACAAATAGCGCAAAAGCAGAAAATGCTTTTGCACTCACAAATGCATT
>CAZPIQ010000137.1:4354-4681 GCA_964586665.1 uncultured Ignatzschineria sp.
AATATGCAAATGGTATTGCAGCTAAAGAGTTCATTCAAGATAGTCAGCTTGAAATTCAAAGCCTCATCAATAAAACCCAACAAGAAATTATTTTCTTAGAAAATGTTCTGAGTGCTGAACAAAACTTTAAAATTAACGAACTCAAAAATAGTTATGAGACTGCTGAAAAACTCGACATGACATTACCCCAAGGCAATAGTGCTGAGCCTTATCTTTTAGGGACTGAAATTTTAGCAGAAAAAATTGCATTCTTAGAAAAGAATAAGGATGATTACACTTATAACAACCAATATAATACGCTCACCACTCAACTCAAAAACTTAGAGT
>CAZPIQ010000138.1:0-4568 GCA_964586665.1 uncultured Ignatzschineria sp.
ACCTTACAAACGATATCGCACGTGAGCAAGCATTAACGCTCGATATGGAAGGTTTTGAGAAGTGCATGGAGGAACAACGTGAACGCGCACGCGCTGCGAGTAACTTTGGTGCTGAGAAGATGCTTGATCTTAAACATGCCGATCAAACCACTTTCCATGGTTATGAAAAATCTGAAGCCGAATCAGTCGTTGATTCGATTTTAGTTGCTGGCGAAGTCGTTCCGAATGCACCAGAGGGAACTGAAGCAATCCTGATTCTCTCTGAAACACCTTTCTACGCAGAATCTGGTGGTCAGGTAGGTGATACTGGAATTATTAAAGGCGATGGCTTTGAATTCTTAGTAAAAGACACGAAAAAACAACAAGATATCTTCCTTCATATCGGTGTTGTGAAATCAGGCGAAGTGAAAGCAGCTACTAAAGCAGTTGCAACTATTGATAACTCACGCCGTGAGCTGATCAAGAAAAATCACTCAGCAACCCATATTATGCATCATGCGCTTCAAACGCTTCTAGGTTCACACATTGAGCAGAAAGGCTCTCTTGTCACGGATGAACGTTTACGTTTCGACTTCTCGCACAGCAAGCCTGTATCATTTGAAGAGCTTCAAAATATCGAACGCATGGTCAACGAAGCGATTCGTGCAAACTCGCCGATCGATATTAACGAGATGCCGATTGATGATGCAAAAGCAAAAGGCGCAATGGCGCTCTTTGGCGAAAAATATGGCGATGTTGTTCGTGTTGTGGTGATGGGCGACTCAATTGAGCTTTGCGGGGGTACACATGTATCAGCGACCGGCGACATTGGTCTTTTCAAAATTACCCAAGAAACAGGAATTGCTGCTGGTGTTCGCCGTATTGAAGCAGTTACAGGCGGCAATGCTGTTGAGATCATGCTTGAACAGAGCGCTGCGCTTCATACACTTGCGGCAACTCTTAAAACCGATAATGCACATATTATCTCTAAAGTCGATAGCGCACTTGATGAGAGCAAAGCACTCCGCAAAGAACTTGCAAATTTACAATCGAAACTCGTATTTGCAAACCGCGGTGAAGTCTTAGCAAAAGCCATTGATGTCAATGGTATTAAAGTGATTGCGAGTGAAATTGATGGTGCAGATAACCGTTCACTTCGTGAACTTTGCGATAACCTACAAGCATCTACAAATGGTGTTACGCTCTTAGTCGCTGAAGTTGATGGTCGCGTCGCATTAGTCACAAGCGTGGATAAAGCACTCACATCAAAAATCAAAGCAGGCGAACTCTTAAATGTTGCTGCGACGGAAGTTGGTGGAAAGGGGGGCGGTCGTCCTGATTCAGCAACAGGTGGCGGTACAGAGCCTGCGAATATTGCCAAAGCCATTGAAGTTGCGATTGCTTTTGTTCAGTCTAAACTTTAATTGAAGATTTAGAGTCAAGCTTGTAGGTTTAAAACAGTCAATTTAAACCATAAATAGTATCGAAATGGCACTACTTTTATCGGTAGCGCCGTTTTTTTATATCTAAATTTACGATCATATTAATAATCCCCATCAAGAGCATCTATCAACTTTGAAACTTCCCTATTTTGATAGTTCAGACGCATTGTCAAATCTATGCTAATCTAAATTCCTAATGACTTAAAATGATTCACTCAAAGCCACTCCCCTTATTCAAAATATAAAGCACCCTATTAGGACAGGATAGAGACCCCCATGAAACTCATTTCGCAAGCTGATTTGAAACCATACGAGCCAAAGCTCATCGAATATCGCCGTTATCTTCACCAGCACCCTGAGCTCTCATTTGAAGAATTTGAAACGAGTGCTTTCATTCAGCGTGAAATGCAACAACTCTCCCATGCAATCGTGACGAATCCTACCGAAACTTCGGTATTAGTACAGTTTAAAACAGGCAAACCTGGCCCTAAAATTGGCTTACGTGCAGATATTGATGCACTTGCAATCACTGAAGAGCGCACTGATATTGATTTTATCTCCCAAAACCCCGGAAAAATGCATGCTTGCGGTCATGATGCGCATACTGCCATTCTCATGATGGCATGCCACTACTTTAATGATCATTTTGAGGCGTTAACCGGTGAAGTTTGGGCAATCTTCCAACATGCGGAAGAGAAATTACCAGGGGGCGCATCTCAACTTGTGGCAACGAACCTCTTTAATGAACTTGATTTTATCTATGGACATCATCTTTGGGCACTACTTCCAACAGGCACCATTGATCTTAAAGATGGACCTGTAACCGCGAATACTGATAACTATATTGCTAAAGTTATTGGAAAAGGTGGTCATGCTTCAGAGCCACATCATTGCACAGACCCTGTTCTCATCGCTTCACAAATCGTCTGTAAATTACAATCGATCGTTGCAAGACAACTCGCGCCTTTAGAAGCCGGTGTTGTGAGTAATACCTATATCAACGCTGGACGCTCTAATGCTGTTAATGTAATCCCCAGTTATGCGGAAATTGGTGGCAGTGTGCGTAGTACAACCCCTGAATCTCGTGCACTTTTTGAAAAGCAGATTAAACGCATGATCATTTCTACCTGCGAGGATTATGGCGCTGATTATGAGATCAACTACCGAAAAGGATATGGCATTACGCAAAATGATCTTGAGAAAACTGCCAGAGTGAGAGCAATCGCATCACTAATCCCCGAAGCAAATCTCATTGCCGATCCGCCTTATCTCTGCGGAGAAGATTTTAGTGCTTTTGCCGCGCTTGTTCCTTCGACTTTCGCCTTTATCGGCGTCGGAAATGCCGAGAAAGATTGTATCTATCCGCATCACCACCCTAAATTTAAAATTGATGAGGCAGGATTTCTCTTGGGTCTTCAAATGTTTGTAAATGTTGTGTACAACTACGATCAATAATTGAGGGGAGTATCCACTTAAGTTGTGCTCTTTATTTTTAGAGCACATTCATGAGATCCTCGAAAAAAACAGTATAGTTAGACAGACTGTTATTATAGTATTTCCCTAATCTGGCAATAAGCATTGCACATATTTTTTAATAATTATCAATATAATTATTATGTAAATTTTTTTCTTATATAAAGTTTTTCACGCCCAATTAAGTTAAAATGGAGAGATAGCAACACTTCTCATTATCTATCATCAAGTGCTGAAATAAAATGACTCAACAGATACAGCCTTGAATTGAATATTGATATTTTCTATTACTAGTTTAACTGAGGTTCTTGAATGCAAAAGAATAATCGAAAAAAATATATCATTGGTGGCGTTATTGTTCTCGCCGTCATTGTACTTGCAAATATGTTTCTCAATCGTGATGAAATGGAAGGTTTCATCAAAAGTAATGGTCGAATTGAAGTCACACCTTTAGACATCTCCACCAAATTACCGGGTCGCGTTGATCAAATTTTGGTTGATGAAGGCGATTATGTTGAAGCGGGCGATCTCCTTGCCATCATGCAACTTGATTCCCTACAAGCGCAGCTCTCAGAAGCAAAGGCTTATTTAGAACAAGCAAAACATCAAGCAAATGCCGCTGAAGCGGTCATTAAATCTCGCGAAAGTGATAAGGCAGCTGCTGAAGCAACGGTTGGCGCTGCTGAAAGTCAGCTTTACGCTGCAGATCGTAAACTCAAACGTCTTGAAACACTAGTAAAACGCGGTGCAACCACCGAACAAGATTACGATGATCAAGAAGCTTATACCCGCGTCTTAAAAGCGGATATCGCAACCGCCAATTCAAGAGTTTTAGCAGCGCAAGCAGCAGTTGATGCCGCTAAAGCACAGTTTGTTGCAGCGGAATCACAAGTGAATGCAGCTGAAGCAACGGTTAAGCGTGTTGAAGCAGATATCAAGGATAGTAATTTAGTTGCCCCTGTTTCGGGTCGTATTCAATATCGTATTGCTGAGCCTTCTGAAGTTTTAGGTGCCGGCGGTAAAGTCTTAAATCTGCTTGATCTCTCAAAAGTCTATATGACCTTCTTCGTACCAACTGAATATACAGGTCAACTTATTGAAGGAGAAGAAAATGGCACTGAAGTCCGCATCGTATTAGATGTTGCTCCTGATTCGCCTATTCCTGCGCGAGTGACATTCGTATCACCCGAAGCGCAGTTCACACCTAAAACGGTTGAAACACAAAATGAGCGTCAGAAATTGATGTACCGCGTGAAAGCAAAAATTGATGCAGATCTTTTAGAGCGTTATCAGAAGTACATTAAAACAGGTGTAACGGGTGAAGCTTATATTAAGATAGATCCGAAAAAAGAGTGGCCAAAATTCTTAAATGGCCCGCTTTTTGAAACGCAAAATCCTTAAATGAGTTTCTGAATCCTTCTGACCTTGATTGGTCAATACTCAGTCAGAAGGATTCGCGTTATAGAAAAGCTTAAAAATGCGATTCTGATCGAGCTTATCTCCAAGACTTTAATACAAGCTTGTTACTCTAAGCGTTCTATTCTTGGTTTGGCGATCAGTCGTTAATAAACGCTTCTCTTCCCTCATTTCTCGATTTGCAATCACATGCGATAAAGCATGTTCATAAGGATTCCATAAGATGACTATGAAAGAAACTGTTGTATCTGTTAAAAA
>CAZPIQ010000139.1:0-4565 GCA_964586665.1 uncultured Ignatzschineria sp.
ATTTATTCTAAGCAAAGCATTATACACCAATATTTAGATATTGGTACCACTTTTAATCAAATAAAGCAGTAGAACCTTGCCCTTTGCGTAAAACTTCGGGCGCACCATCGCTCAAATCAATCACGGTCGTTGGCTCCATGCTACAAGCACCACCATCAATAATGGCCTCGACATGATTACCTATCACATCGTCGATCATGGTCGCATCATTGAGCTCATATGCGTCATAACCCGGTACTTTTAACGTTGTTGAGAGGATCGGAGCCCCGAGCTCTGCTAAAACAGCTTGGATTATAACATGGTTCGGAACACGAAGCCCTACTGTATTTCGTTTTGGCATTAAAAGTTTTTTGGGAACTTCGCGAGTTCCTCGTAAAATCAAGGTATAAGGCCCAGGTAATATCGCTTTCAATAATCTAAATTGTGCGTTATCAACCACTGCATAATGCGAAAGTGATGATAAATCATGACACACTAAAGAAAAATAATGCTCTTTAGCACCCACTTGTCGGATCTTTAAAATTCGATCCATTCCTTTCTGATTTCCAACTAAACAGCCTATCGCATAACTTGAATCTGTTGGATAAACAATAACACCATCATTTTTTAAAATATCGACAACTTGCGTAATTAACCTTGCCTGTGGCGACTCTGGGTGAATACGTAATAACATATCAAACCTCCTATATATTCTTTTTTATATTTAATCTTTTGTGCTTGATTTCAGTGTCAAACAACATGATTAAAGATTTTTAACCTGTTCAAGGTTTAATTGTAACCATTGCATCGCAATAATTGTAAATGCATTATCAAGCTCACCTCTTGCTAACATCTGATAACCTTCTTCTCTACTCACCACAAATGCTTCAATATCCTCACCTTCCTCAGGCAAGCCAAAATATCCGCCAGCATTCGAAAGATCACATATTCCTAAGAAGAGATACATCTTCCCGGCACTTCCACCAGTTGATGGATAAAAATCAATTATAGGGACTAGTTTGTCCACGGTAACACCCGCTTCTTCAAAGGCTTCAGCCATAATTATAGCCTCAGGCGACTCTTTTCGATCAATGGTCCCTGCAACGATTTCAATCGTCCATGGGGATTCACGATCTTCACGCATCATAAGCGGCACACGAAGTTGGCGAATAAACAGAAGTGAATCAATCTTTGGGTCAAATAGTAAAATACTCACGGTATCGTATTTCACAATTGCTTCTCGACGAATATCATTATAACGATCACCGTTAAAGCAGTCATGATCAACAATGATTTCATCTACCTTAAAAAAGCCATCAAAAATCCTTTTCTGGCTTTTTATCTCAACATTGTTTTTATCAAAATTTTTTTTATCTATACCCATTCTCGCTTGATCCTTTTATTCCTACCACAAAAAAAGCCATTCCGAAGAATGGCTCTTTCAAAAAATTCTGATTATCGACCCCAAGTTCTCACTTGACCACTATCGATATGAACAAACTGCTGACGGCTATAGTAACCTACGCCACCCGCTTTTAATGAAAGCGCTGCATTACGAAGATTACGTGTTGAAATTCCTGGCATACGAATATCAATTGCTTTTGCTTGCATGTGTAAACTACTCTTAGCACCACGAACAGCAGCATTAGAACGAGGTGATCTATAACCACTTAAACCATGAACGGCTTTACTAAAACCTAATTGAAGTGTCATTGCAAAAAGCTGATCTAAAACATGCGGATCGTAGAGTTTTGACGTTGTTGTTCGTCTATCACGAAGCGCCCATGAAAGTTCATCCAACGATTCACGAATATAACCATCTGAAGGTGTCCAATAAACAGTTTTAGTTGTTTCCCCTAAGGCTGGTGTGTAGAGAAGCAATTCACGTTCTTTAGTAACAGCTTGTTTAGCTAACGCCGGATTTAATCCAAAAATACCAAAGGCTGCCGTTCCTGCTAAAACACCTGTTGCTACTTTCAATAGATTACGTCTATTGTCACATACAATTTCATTATGTTCTTGAATGTAAGTGTCTGCGTCTGTGATTATTAACTTGCTATCCATCGTTATCCTACCAACCCTACTTGTATAGTACCAATGTACTATTGCTTCAATACTTGTTTTACACTACGAGATTGACAGTTTAATAGTTACCATAAAGAAATGCAACAAGCTATTCATAAATAATTGAGCATTATCATTACTTAAAATTATAAATAAACGTAAATATTAAATATAATAAAACTTATAATGCTTCATGATAATTTACAATTATGATTTACAGCCATCATAATAGATCAATCTCATAACCTAGATCGTAGAAATAATAATATGCCAAGTGGAAGGATGCAACCAATTTCCACTCTCCATGATAGAATAAGAGCTTAAGTTTTTATTCCCGTTTACCTATTTTTATCTATTAGAAATACCTTTCAGAAAGATATATGCAAAATATACCACTACATGATTCGGCAATCTCCCAAATCAAAACACCCCCACACTCAATAGAAGCAGAGCAAGCAGTACTCGGTGGACTTCTTATTGATCGCGATGCATGGGATAAAATTGATGGCCTTCTCTCTCCTGGTGATTTCTATAGCAAAAATCACCGTATTATCTTTGAGTCTATTTATACACTCTACAATGAGATGCAATCCGTTGATATCCTCACTGTGAGCGATGACTTAAAACAACGTGAAGCACTCGATGAGGTTGGTGGACTTCCTTATCTTGCAACACTTGCGCAAGACATGCCTTCCGTTACCAATATTTCAGCATATGCCAATATTGTTTATGATCGCTCGGTTGTTCGTAAACTCATTGCTGTAGGAACCAATATTGCTGATTCCGGCTTTAATCCTAAAGGACGCAATAGTAGCGAGCTGATTCAATTCGCTGAGCAGGCTGTTTTTGCAATTGCCGAGCAAGGTACAAAGCAAGATGCTGGACTGACTGATATTCGTGATGTACTTAAAACAACCATTGCTCGTATCGATGAATTAGCACAATCAGAAGGTGGTATTACAGGTGCCCCAACTGGCTGGGATAACTTCGATGAAATGACCTCGGGCTTACAAAATGGCGATATGATCGTCGTAGCAGGTCGTCCTTCAATGGGTAAAACAACCATTGCCATGAACATGGTTGAACGTGTTGCGATGTATACCAATAAACCGGTTGCAATATTCAGCCTAGAGATGCCCGCAGAACAACTCGTTATGAGAATGTTTGCTTCCATCGGCGGTATCGAGCAAGGAAAAATTCGTACCGGTGAGCTTAACGACATCGAAGCGAAGAAACTCAGTGATGCTACAAAAACACTCGCTCAAACAAAAATCTTTATTGATGACACGAGTGGAATCAGCCCATCTGAAATGAGATCTCGCGCAAGACGTCTTCAACGCGATCATGGCCAGCTCGGGCTTGTCATGGTGGATTACCTTCAGCTTATGAGTATCCCTGGCATGTCCGACCAACGTGTTGCCGAGGTTTCTGAAATCTCACGATCTTTGAAACTGATGGCAAGGGAACTAAACTGCCCAGTTATTGTCTTATCACAGCTTAACCGTAGTCTTGAACAACGGCCTAATAAGCGCCCTGTTATGAGTGACCTTCGTGACTCAGGGGCAATTGAGCAGGATGCTGACCTTATCTGCTTCGTCTATCGTGATGAAGTTTATAATGATGACTCCCCAGAAAAAGGCATTGCTGAAGTTATTATCGCAAAGCAACGTAACGGCCCGATCGGAACTGTAAAGCTGAGTTTCCAAGGTCGATTCTCACGCTTTATGAATCTCTCTACTCGAGATTTTGCGGATCAATTTGTGGACGAGTAGTAAAATTTAGTATATTCAATTCAAAAACAGAGGGAAGCTATCATGGCTTCCCTCTAAATTTATCTAACGTTAAAATCTCTGCAAGTCCTGTAAGTGCACTCATACTCTCTTCATGTTGCGCAATAGTTTTAGAGGCACATAGTGTTTCAATCACATTGACATAAAACCCTAAATCATGCGCGAATCTTACACTACTTTGGACCGCCATCAAAGAACTTACGCCTCCGAAATAGAGCATATCAATTTGCTGGTCTCTCAGAAATTGTTCAAGATTATTGCCGGCAAAAGCACCAACACCTTTTTTCACAAAGGTAAAATCTTCTTCTCTTACATCTAATCCATCAATCCATTGGCATCCAAATTCACTTAATTTAAATGTTCCCATCTCTTTCGCCCGTTGGAACATCGGTGAGCCTTTGGGAATATCATGGTAATCATCAGCAAAACCGACTCGTATCCAGATGATTGGAATATTATTGCCCCTAGCAAAATTAACTGCCTCATTACTCTTATTAAGAATATCTCTAGCAATAAACTGCTCATAATTACCATTTGATCGCCCATCTCTTCCAACAATCTCATTAATAAGATCTATTAAAATTAAGGCCTTGTTATTTTTCATTATTCTAATCCCTTCCCTCTCAATAATATCAACTACCGCAATATTGATTGTGACATTAGTCGCTAACTCTAACAACTATCTAACAATAGTGTACTGGGATTTTCTCTAATTTGATTCATTGCCGGAGG
>CAZPIQ010000140.1:0-4543 GCA_964586665.1 uncultured Ignatzschineria sp.
AATTGTAATACCCACTGAGATAAAGGATTCTCCGGCTTAATCAGAAGATTAATCGCCATCGCCACACTCATCACGATAAGTAGCGGGCGGATCACTTTACTACCATACTTTACCGCAAACATAGCGCCAAGCTGAGCGCCTACAAATGCACCCACTGCCATTAATAGCCCAATCATTACCTGCATTTCCCCAGAAAAAGCAAAGATGAGAAGTGAACCGATATTAGAAGCAAAGTTCGCGAGTTTTGTCTCGGCAATCGCATCCACAAGCGTGCTTCCTAACATCAGTACAAATGCCACCATGAAAAATGAACCAGTGCCTGGTCCAAAGATTCCATCATAAAAACCAATAATAGGAACAAAACTTAAAAGGAAAAGGGTTCTTGAGATCTTTGCGCGCTTTTCCCTTCCATCAAGACTTGGAGAAAAGAGAAAATAAGTGGCAACACAAAGTAAAAGAATCGGCACGATGACTTGAAGGAAGGTATCCGGCAATCTTGTCGCAAGTCCGGCACCAATCATTCCCCCTGTTAAAGCGGCAAAGAAGACCCATTTAGAACGCTTCCAATCGATTAATCCTTTACGAAAAAAGGCCACTGTCGCCGAAAAAGAGCCTGCAGATGATTGGAGCTTATTTGTTGCCAATGCTTGTACCGGCGATAACCCGGACAATAATAACGCTGGAAGCGTAATCAATCCCCCACCGCCTGCGATCGCATCAATAAATCCTGCCACAAGCGCAACGCCCATTAATATTAGGATAATCTCCCAGCCCATGATGCTTCCCCACTTTTTTGAATTTTATGATAGTAATTTTATAATAGTAACGTACGATATGAACGCATTCATTAGATATCAATATCCAGAGCTACAGCCATGCTCATTTTGACAATCATGATGCTTGGTGCTTGAATGAAGCTTTGAAAGACTGATAAAAAATCGCCATTTTCTACCTGTTTAGATCCTCTTGAGCAGTGTATCAAACCCCTTCATTTTACGACGAGAAAATTCACATGATGAAACGATTATTGTTAGGTATCGACCTTCAAAATGACTTCTGCCATCCTGAGGGGGCACTCTATGTAGAAGGCGCCACCGATGATCTTCAGAATATTATTCACCTTCTTGAAAATGCCGGCGATCAATTTTCAGAAATAATAATCAGTATGGATTCTCATTTTCCGATTCATATCGCTCATGCAACTTATTGGAAAAATGAAAAAGGTGAACATCCTGCGTCATTTTCTAACATCACTTATGAAGATGCCATCAATCAACGTTGGATTCCTCAATATTTTGCGCAAGAATCGCTTCATTATCTAAAAACGCTCTCTGAAAATAGTGGTTATCAAAATACTATCTGGCCACCACACTGTTTAATCGGCACAAAAGGTTGGGCTATTCCTAGTGAACTCTATCGCGCTCTGAGCCATTGGGGACTTCAATCGGGTAAAAATTTTGAACTCTATAATAAGGGAAGTAATCCTTTTACGGAGCACTATAGTATTTTAAAAGCAGCGGTTGAATTTGAGGCGATCCCTTCTACCTGTATTGATCAATCTCTTTTAGAGCGATTTACCACATTCAATGAAATCGTGATTGTCGGCGAGGCAATGGATTTTTGTGTTGCGAGTACGATTTTAGATCTCATTAAGTCAGCCCCGGAAATCTTACAAAATCTGATTATCCTTACCGATTGTATGTCGAATATTATCCCCAATAATGAAACTGCCGAAACCATCTATGAAATGGCGCAAAAACTGGGGGCAAAAATGATGCGTTCTGATGAGTATTTAAGACAACCATCGTAATCGACCGACAAGTCCTGTTGATACTTTATTTAACACTAGCATCTCACTCAAAAGCCCTTATAATTGCACCCACGATTATATTAATTAGATAGATACTAGAATTTTATGAAACAGCCCAAATCCACCTCTCACTTTGACCTCATTATTATCGGCGCCGGTGCTGCCGGCATGATGGCGGCAAGTCACGCAGGACAAGCCGGACTTTCGGTCCTTCTCCTTGATCATGCTCAAAAAATTGGAGAAAAGATTCGGATTGCCGGCGGTGGATTTTGTAACTTTACCAATACCCATATCGATGGTTATGATGCATCTCCCTATTATGTGTCTGAAAACCCTAAATTTGTGCGCTTTGCGCTATCGAACTACACCGCGGATGATTTCATTCGTTTAGTGGAAGCCTACCGTATTCCTTATACTGAGAAGCATCGTGGCCAACTCTTTTGCGATCGTGAGCAACAAGCATCTTCTAAAGATATTATCAATATGCTTCTCTCTGAATGTGACAAAGGAAAAGTACGTCTTGAAATTGGCTGTGAAGTGAAATCTATTGAAAAAGAGAATCATCATTTTAAGATTGATTCCGCGCTTGGTCGATTTACAAGTACGAGCCTTATTATTGCAACCGGCGGTTTAGCAATTCCAAAAATTGGTGCATCTGATTTTGGCTATCGTATTGCTAAATCCTTCGGCCATTCTATTATTGATACACGTCCGGCATTGGTTGCACTCCATTTTGACTTTTGGGAACAAGAAAGATTTACTGAGCTTGCCGGCATTTCATTGCCTGTTGAAATTTCGACTAATCCCGGTAAAAAAGCGAAAGATGTTGTGACCTTTGAGGAAGACATCCTCTTTCGTCATAAAGGATTATCCGGTCCCGGCATTCTACAAATTTCAAGCTATGCGCTCCTTGGTAAGCCCATTGTAATCAATTTTGCACCCGGTATTTCGCTCACAGACAAACTCTTTTCGCTTAAATCTGAGCACAAATATCATTTAGAACGTGCTTTGAGCGAGCTTATTCCGACAATGCCAAAACGCTTAATGCAATTTTGGCTCAATCGCGCACCTTTTAAAGACTACCTCACAACATCGCTTCCTGAAATTCCCAATAAAATTTTAGAAGCTTTAGGCAATCGCTTAAACCATTGGGAGATTCTCCCAAGTGGCACTGATGGTCATAAAACCGCAGAGGCAACTAGAGGTGGCATAAATACACGTGAGCTTGATTCCAAAACAATGGAAAGTAAATTGATCCCTAATCTCTACTTTATCGGCGAAGTCGTTGATGTGGTTGGTTGGCTCGGTGGTTATAATTTCCAATGGGCTTGGGGATCTGCTATTTGTGCATCGAGTGCCATTAAAGATAAATCTCTCTCATAATACTATCAAAGGCTCTTGCTTGTTCAAAATAGCCGTTCCACACCCATAAATACATCTTAAAAATCCCCAATAGATGTAAATCTCCTAAGATTTTTATACGCTTTCCTGACGCATTTTTTTGGAATGCTTATAATAGGACTATTCTTCCGGAAGATGATGTTCATCTATCTCCAAAAAGATTCGATTCAACCATTTTTTATTACTAGATTTAGAAAGGCCTTATGTCTTACAACACAGAATTTGAACCCGTACTTGGGCAGATGAATCGCTTAACGGTCATCGAAAAAACAAAGATGGGACTTATTTTAGAGGGCGATGTCCTTCTCCCTCACAGAGAGATCCCTAAAAACGTACCACATGGCGTTGGCAAATGGCTCGATGTGTTTGTCTATGAGAACAATGGCCAATTCATGGCTTCAACCAATGAATGTTATACCGCCGTGGGTAAATTTGCCGATCTTCAGGTGGTAGAGATTAATGATATCGGGATTTTCCTTGATTGGGGATTACCCAAAGATCTAATGTTGCCTTTTAGTGAAGAAGTCGGCACCGTTCATGCCGGTGATTTTGTCATTGCTTATAC
Organism: uncultured Ignatzschineria sp.; assembly: GCA_964586665.1. Classification (GTDB taxonomy): domain Bacteria; phylum Pseudomonadota; class Gammaproteobacteria; order Cardiobacteriales; family Wohlfahrtiimonadaceae; genus Ignatzschineria. Next base: position 3,777 of record CAZPIQ010000140.1, read on the forward strand.
TTATATTGATGAAGTATCAATGCGTATCACTGCAAGTATGAAGCTTGAACGCTTCCTCGATCAAATTGAACACACTTATGAAGAAGGCGATACTGTTCAACTCATCGTTGAAAGCTTTACGGATCTTGGCGTAAAAGTCATTGTTGATCATGCACATTGGGGATTAATCTACCATAGTGATGTTGTAACAGATCTTGAGGTTGGCGATGAGATCGAGGGTTATGTAAAACATATTCGTGAAGATGGCAAGATGGATATAGCACAACAAGCGATTATCAATACGCCGGAAGCACGTGAAACACTCGAAGAAGCCATTATGCGTAAATTGAGTGAATACGGTGGCTCGATGCCAATTAGCGATAAGAGCTCGCCTGATGTGATCCATAAAGCATTTGGCGTTAGTAAATCTTCATTCAAACGTGCACTAGGCACACTCTATAAAGAACGTAAAGTGATCGTAGAACCTGGTCGCGTTATTAAAAATCTCTAAGTATTTACTGATCAATAACACTGAAAACGTTATACAGGCCTCGAAGAAAAATAATCTTCGAGGTTTTTTATTGTCCAAAGAATCAAAACCTATATCATCATTTTGTGATGAGTAAGAATCTATTCATATCATCAAGGTTCAGCACAACATCAATAACCGTGATACTTATCTGTTTTATCTAGCTTCAGATGTTATAGCTCTTAAGTTCTTAATGGTCTGATTCATCGCCGGAAGTATGATCACGAAGGAATTAGTCCGCATGCCGGCAATTGAGGAG
>CAZPIQ010000141.1:0-4529 GCA_964586665.1 uncultured Ignatzschineria sp.
AAGTCACCATGCGGGTGATATTTACCCATTACATCACCAACGATACGCGCCGATTTTTTGTAAGGCTTATTCCAATGGTTATTTGTCTGATTCATCGAGTGTAGAATACGGCGGTGAACCGGTTTTAAACCATCACGAACGTCGGGCAGCGCACGACCAATGATGACGCTCATTGCATAATCAAGATAGGAGTTTTTCATCTCCTCTTCTAAATTAATCGGGACAATCTCTTTGGCAAAATCACTCATTGAACCAACCTTTACTAAACAGAATATATTTCAAAGTATAAATAACGAGTAATTATAACATATTTTGCTAATTAATTCGCCTAGCTCAGATAGAAATTTGCGGAATATTCGCGTAACTATTTTTTTAGCTATCCCCCTACATTGCTCGATAAAAATTGTCTAAAAATGAACATTTAATAAAAATTTATCAAACATGCGGGATGAATTATATAAATGCGATGAAAAAGCAGTAGCTTATCAGTGTTAAGCTGTGATAATTGTAATACAATGATTTTCTTGTTCGATTAGAGTAGAACAGTAAGCACTTAAACAATAGTGAATAAAGATAAGAAGGGCTGGGAATGTTGAAGCACGGTAAACAGATTTTATTGCTGATTTTGACGACGTTATTCGTCGCCGGATGTGGGCAAACAGGTCCGCTATTTATCGCAAAAAGCGAAGCGGAGCACAATGACGGGCACTTTATGATGGATTATAGAGGCGATAATAAAACTCAACAAAATGTGGAAGAGCTAGGAAAAAATGAAGATTGATCATGTTCGTTTAACAGACGTTGCCGAAAAATTTGAAACGCCGGTATATATCTATTCAGCAGAGAAAATTCTTAGTAATTATGAGGCGTATCATCAAGGGTTTGGCGATTACCCTCATCAGATCTGCTATGCGGTAAAAGCGAATAGTAACTTGTCGATTCTGAAACTTTTAGCCGAAGCAGGATCAGGGTTTGATATTGTTTCTAAAGGCGAGCTTAAACGTGTTTTAGCCGCAGGTGGAAAGCCTGAGAGAGTTGTTTATTCTGGGGTTGGTAAAAAAGAATCCGACCTTGAGTATGCGCTTAAAGCAGGCATTGGTTGCTTTAACATTGAGTCCGTTGCTGAAGTTTATATGCTTAATCGTGTTGCCGGAAGATTGGGTGTTAAAGCACCTGTATCACTTCGTATTAACCCAAATGTTGATGCTAAAACGCACCCATATATCTCAACGGGTTTAAAAGAGAATAAGTTTGGGGTTAGTATGGCAGATGCTTTGCCGATGTATCGCGAGATGGCGCGTATGCCGCATATCGATATTCATGGAATTGATTTCCATATAGGCTCGCAACTTACAGAGATTGAGCCTTATGCCGAAGCGCTTGATATTACTCTTGCGCTGATTGATGAGCTTTCTGAGCTTGGCATTCACCTTAAACATCTTGATATGGGCGGTGGTCTTGGGATTCGTTATGAAGATGAAACTTTAATTGATCCCGCAGTTTGGATTCAGCAGGCGATTGAAAAGATAGGTGACCGTGATTTGAAAATTCTTATTGAGCCAGGTCGCTCAATCGTTGGCGATGCCGGTGTTTTAGTAACGCAAGTAATCTTAACGAAAGAGAATGAAGGGAAAAACTTTGCCGTTGTGGATGCTGCTATGAATGATCTCATTCGCCCAGCGCTTTATAGCTCATGGATGAATATCATCAATCTCGAAGAGAAGCCGGATGAGGAAGTGAAAAATTACGATATCGTCGGTCCGATTTGTGAGACAGGGGATTTCCTTGGAAAAGATCGTGATCTAGCATTAACATCAGGAGATTACTTAGCGGTCACTCACGCTGGAGCTTATGGTTTTGCAATGGCTTCAAACTATAATTCTCGTGGTCGTGCTGCCGAAGTATTGCTGATTGGCGAAGAAGCAAAGCTCATTCGTGAACGTGAGACCGAAGAGTCGCTCTATGCAAATGAGATTGCTTACCTATAATTGTTTGATATCAATAGTATTGATGGATGTCTTGAATTGTAGTGGATAAAAAAGAGGTATGAATGAATCCCAAATGCCCTTGGTGCTTTGGGATTTTCTATTTTAAAATAGAACACATCACAATATTTATAGCATCATCGCCGTATAGGCGAAATATTCATATAAGCAATAGATAATAGATTGTATGAATAATGTAGTTAACCGCCGAAAGGCTAGGGAATAGACCATGTTAAAACTTTCAGATTATGATTATCACCTTCCAGAAGAATTGATTGCGCAGTTTCCGCCGAAAATTCGCGGAACTTCGAGGCTTTTAGTACCTAATGCCGGGAAGCTGAGTGATCATACCTTTGAAGATCTGATTGATTACCTCAATCCTGGAGATCGCATCATCATCAATAACACGCGCGTATTGCCGGCGCGTCTTTTTGGAAGTAAAGAGACGGGGGGTAAGGTTGAGATTATGGTCGAACGCCTTGTGAGCGAGACTGAAGTTTTAGCGCAGATTAAGGCAAGTAAAGCGCTTAAAGAGGGGCAGAAAGTCCTTATTAATGATACGCCTTATTTAGAGATGGTTTCTCGAGATGATGCCTTTTTCTTATTAAGAACGACTGATGGTTCACCGATTGCAAAAGTATTAGAAGCCTTTGGTCATCTACCGCTTCCGCCTTACATCACTAGATCTGATGAAGCGCTTGATCAATCCCGTTATCAAACGGTCTTCAACAAGGAAGAGGGTGCGGTTGCTGCGCCTACTGCGGGCTTGCATTTTACCGAAGCGTTTTTAGAGAAGATCAAAGCCAAAGGCGTTGATGTGACAGAAATTACGCTTCATGTTGGCGCCGGCACATTCCAGCCGATTCGTAGTGAAGATCTGAACGAACATCAGATGCATAAAGAGTGGATTTCTGTGCCGCAGTCAGCCGTTGATGAGATCAATAGCACCAAGCAAAATGGTGGTCGTGTGATTGCGATTGGTACAACTGCCGTTAGAGCGCTTGAATCAGCGGGGTTATCTGGGAAGCTTAAAGCATTTACCGGCGATACCAATATCTTTATTAAACCGGGATTTGAATTTAAGGTTATTGATGGTTTAGTCACGAATTTCCATTTACCAAAATCGACGCTTCTCGTTCTCGTTTCAACCTTAATGGGTAAAAAGCGGATGGAAGAGGTCTATGAACATGCCGTTAATGAGCGTTATCGTTTCTTTAGCTACGGCGATAGTATGTTATTAATCCCCGAATTAGATCGAATCAAGGAATAGGTCATGTCAAAAACACTCTCGAGAGAAGATGTTAAAACGCTGTCATTGTCATCCCTTGGTGGCGCGTTAGAGTTTTACGATTTTATTGTCTTTTTAACATTTGCATCGACCTTGAAGGTGCTTTTTTTTCCGGCAGAGTCAGCGCTAATCGCGACGATCATGACATATCTGACTTATGCCATTGCCTATTTTGTAAGGCCGATTAGCGGTGTGATACTCGCCCACTTTGGTGATTTAATCGGGCGTAAAAAAGTCTTTATGTTTTCGCTCTTTATGATGGCGGTGCCAACGCTCTGTATCGGTCTGTTGCCAACTTATGAATCGATTGGCTATTTAGCGCCGGCATTGCTTCTAACCATGCGAATTTTACAAGGGGTGGCATTAGGCGGTGAAGTGCCGAGCGCCCATGTCTTTGTGACAGAGCATGTTCCACGTAATCGCTTCGGGATTGCCAATAGTGCAATTGCTGCGGGCTTAACATTTGGTGTTTTAATCGGGCATTTTGTCTCAACGATGATGAATCTCAGTTTTACCGCTGAAGAAACGCTTGATTATGCTTGGCGCATTCCCTTTATTTTAGGGGGTGTTTTAGGATTACTCGCAGTTTATTTGCGTCGTTACCTTAAAGAGACGCCGGTATTTTTAGAGATGCAGAAGAAGAAAGCGCTTCATACTGGTACGCCGATGCGAACGATCTTAAAAGACTTCAGACCTCAAGCTTTTATCGGAACATTGAGCACATGGCTTCTTATTGCCGGCGTTGTATTGGTGTTATTAGCGCCCAATTTGATGAAGTCAGATGTATTTGGTATGGATGCCGGTTTTGTGAATAAAGCGGCGCTTGTTGCAACCTTTATGAATATTATTGGAAGCTTAGCTGCCGGCATTTTGGTAGATCGCTTTGGTCTACGCCGAACGCTCTTTGGTTTTGCGGCGCTTTTGGCAATCACAAGTTTTATCTTCTTTAATGCTTTAGGCACCGCAAGTTTATCGAAAGTGGGTGTGTTATATGCTGTTGCTTCTTTCTTTTTAGGAATCGTGGCGTGTGTGCCGATGATTATTATCCGCCTATTCCCGGCAGATATTCGTTTAACGGGAATGGGGTTCTCGTATAACATCGGTAATGCAATCTTCGCAGGGCTTACAACTTTCTTAGTGCCGATCATCGCAGAGCATTTCCACCCGATGTTTATTGCGTATTATATTCTCTTCTTATGTGCGCTTGGAATCTTCTTAAGCATCTATCTTGGGAAGAAGCATTTGCCGAGTTATAT
>CAZPIQ010000142.1:0-4491 GCA_964586665.1 uncultured Ignatzschineria sp.
TTGATTTTGCCAACCTAATTAGTAATGTAGCGAAGTTAAATAAGAAATAATTTTGTGATGATGCACAGGATACAAAACATCAATCGGTTGAGTCTTATCAATTAATTCTAAACTTTTCACATAGTGAGTAATTGCAGCAGGACCAATCACGCCCCATGGCATATCCTCTAATGTACGACCAAAACCGAATTTTTTCTTCAAAAAATACTTATACCTCCGTGAAGGCTGATACCATTCTGGAATAAACATCGGATCATTAGCTGCAAAAAGAAGTTTTTCCAAAAGCACCGAAGTCGTAGGCAATGCTAATACTGCACCATTCACATAATTATCATCTTCATATCCCAAAAAATAACCATTTTTAGGAATTCTGATTGGTTCAATACAATAAACATCACAATCTACATAGAGATTTTTATCATCCAATTTATTTAATAAAGCATACCTAAAAATATCAGAAAAAAGTGCATAGCTACCGGTTTTCCTATGCCGAATAATTTCATCTTCCGGTATAATACTGCGGGCATCTTCTATACTGATACCCTCTGGTAAATCTGAGATAGAACCATATGTATATAAATTAACTACATGCCCTCTCATAATAAAAGAATATAAACAACATCTTGATATTGGCCCTAATTTATCCCCAATCCACAAAGCATTTATAATTGCTAATTCTTCTTTCATTTTTCTAATCCTACTGGCTTGTTTTATTTTTTGGCCTAACTTGTCCTATTCTCCAAAAAATCCTTTGTAATCTATTTTTAATTTTTAAGAAAAAAGGCCTGCTTTTATTTAATTTATATTTTTTATATTGATGTCGTGCTTTCTTTAAAATAACCCTTTCGGCTTCTAAACTTGATTCGCCATCTTGCAACGGTTCAATATACGCAGGAAATAAAACATGATATTGTTGTAGCCAACCATTTTCACGAAAATGGATAAACATATCCGCTTCATATTTTATCGGTAGTAAATTCTGTGATAACGACCTTGCTGCAGCTAGGTTAATAACATATGCATAAGTCCCAAAAGCAGTAACAGCAGTGTATTCCGTATATTGCTTAAAACTGAAATGTTTTTTCAAAAGTGAAATTTTATTCGCTCTACCTAGAGTGATCACTTTTGACTGAGGTACATCAATACTAGTTTTTATATCCGTTAATAGCGCTAAAATATCATTAGGTAAGTCTATATCATCTTCAAGTACTAAGGCGTAAGGGACTTTTTTCTCTACCATAGCCTTATAAATCTTAATATGACTAAGTGAACAACCGACTTCGCCTAGCGTTAAAGAACATGCTGGATAGTCGTAAACATACTCAGAAATAAATTCAGGGGAAAGATCAGCGCCATAGACTGCCTCAATAAACTCATAGTCGTTAATCCCTACTTTTTTAATTGAGCTTCCATATGTAGGCGTTTTTGAGAAGCTTTTTTCAGATTAACTACGTAAATTTTCATGATACATCTCGAATCTAAAGTGAGGTGAACACTATAAACGAAATACGATCTAACATCTAGCTAATCACACCTAAAGCAGAATAATTATCATTCGCACCTTATTTGAAAGATGTACCTCTCCCTTAACATATTTTGAACCATAAACTAAGTTAGTCGAACGGCACAAAATAAGCTAAAATAACCGCTTATAACTTACTTATTACGACGTAAAGTACACAATAAAGTCATTTCATACACTTTTAAGATGGAATCACAATGATTAAAGAGACGCTACTGATTGAAATTGGGACGGAAGAGCTTCCGCCACGTGCATTAAATAACTTATCTGAGGCTTTTAGCAAGGGTATTGAGACTGAGCTGAAAGCGAAAAAACTTCAGTTCTCCGGCATTAAAGCGTATGCAACGCCGCGCCGTTTAGCACTTGTTATTTCTGATCTTCAATCAGAGCAGGAAGATTACACGAACGAGCGCCGTGGACCGGCTGCACAGGCGGCGATGAAAGATGGTAATCCTACGCCGGCACTTCAGGGCTTTGCGCGTTCATGTGGTGTTGAAGTGGATCAACTCACGCTACTTGAAACCGACAAAGGCGCTTGGTATACCTTTAAAGAAGAAGTGAAAGGTGAGAGCCTTGAATCGCTTTTGCCTGAGATGATCGAAAAATCATTAAAAGGTTTACCAATTCCTAAGCGCATGCGCTGGGCAGATCATGACTTTGAGTTCGTGCGCCCTGTTCGTTGGCTTGCGGTTGTGTATGGTGATCAAGTTCTCAATACTGAAATCTTCGGCATTAAAGCCGGCAATGTCAGCCGTGGACATCGTTTCCATACAAATGCGCCAGTTGAGATCACGAATGCGGCGGATTATGAAGCGATTATGGAAAAATCAGGCCATATCGTTCCTGATTTTGCAAAACGTAAAGCGATGATCGAAGCGCAGATTGCCGATGTTACAAATGGCTTAGGTACGCCGATCGTTAATGCGGGCCTTTTAGATGAAGTAACGGCACTTGTTGAATACCCAAATGCGATGATTGGTAGCTTTGAATCACACTTCTTAGATGTACCACAAGAAGCGCTGATCATTGCGATGGAAGATCATCAGCGTTACTTCCCAATCGTTGACCAAGATGGCAAACTCGTCGATAAATTCTGCTTTATCAGCAATATCGTGAGTGAAGAACCTGAAGCGGTGGTTGCCGGTAATGAGCGTGTGATTCGTCCTCGCTTTGCCGATGCGGAGTTCTTCTGGAATGAAGATAAAGCGAAATCCCTTGAGAGCTACTTAGCAGATCTTGAAAATGTGGTATTCCAAACGAAACTCGGCTCACAAGCGGATAAGATCAACCGCGTTAAAACCTTAGCAGAAGCGATTGCTTCGCAAATCGGTGCAAATGGCGAGCTCGTTTCACGCGCAGCGCGTCTTAACAAAGCCGATTTAATCAGCGACATGGTGCAAGAGTTCCCAGAGCTTCAAGGCACAATGGCGCGCTACTATGCTAACTTCCAAGGGGAAGATGCGATCGTTGCGGATAGCCTTGAACAAGTCTACTGGCCACGTGTTGCCGGCGATAAATTGCCGGAAACAAAAGAAGCACAAGCATTAGGTTTAGCGGAGCGCTTAGATACAATCGTGGGCATCTTCTCTATTGGTGAGATCCCGACAGGTTCACGCGACCCATATGGCCTTCGTCGTAATGCGCTTGCGGTGCTTCGTATTTTGATTGAAAAAGAACTCAACCTTGATCTGCTTGCGCTAATCAAAGTCAGTGCGAGCACAATGCCGGCATCGATTGATGCGGATAAATCAGTGGAGACCATCTTCACTTATATCTTCGATCGTTTACGCGCCTATTCAGCGGATCTTGGCGTATCAAGTGATGTGTTTACCTCAATCTCTGAGCTTAAACTCACAAACCCGCTTGATATCTACCATCGCCTCTTAGCAGTTGCGAAGTTTAAAGCACTTCCTGCGGCAAGCTCGCTCATTGAAACCAATAAGCGTATCCATAACATCCTTGATAACAACAAAGGTGAAGCGGTAACAGCTGATGTTTCTGAAGCGCTTTTAGAGAATGATTCAGAGAAGGCGCTTTTTGCGGCAAGTAATGAATTGAAAGGGAAAATCGAAAGCTTAGCAGCGGCAAAAGATTACCCAGCAATTTTACAATCGCTGAGCAACTTAGCAGAGCCACTTGCGAACTTCTTCGCAGATACAATGGTGATGGCAGATGATTTAAAAGTACGTCATAACCGTATTGCGCTCTTAACAGAGATTCGTGATTACTTCGAAACAGTTGCGGATATCTCGAAGTTACAGTTAGCGTAATCTTCGCATCATCATTCACATTATCATCAACAAAAGGGATCAATCATTGATCCCTTTTTGACAAAGGAACGAAGCCAATGTCTAACAATTCTCAGCCAGCACTTCCCTTTCCAAGCCTTGTGATTTTAGATCGCGATGGCGTGATTAACCAAGATTCAAAAGCCTACATCAAATCTGCTGATGAATGGATGCCAATTCCCGGCAGTTTAGAAGCCATTGCAAAGCTCAGTCAGGCCGGCATTAAAGTCGGGATTGCCACGAATCAACGAGGGATTACATTGGGGCTTTATGGTCATCAAGAACTTGAGGAGATGCATGCGAAAATGCATTCGCTCTTAGAGGCTCATAAGGGTGAAATTCATGCTATCGAATTCTGCACTGCTGATGATGAATCCCACCCAGATCGTAAGCCCAATCCCGGCATGCTCCATAAAATCATCAAAACTCTTGATATGCCGAAAGATGCGGTGATCTACTTTATCGGCGATAAAGGCTCTGATGTTAAGGCTGCGAATAATGCCGGCGTGATTCCTGTACTCGTTCGCACTGGTAATGGTGCATCAACAGAAGAGAAGTTAAAAGCTTCCGGCAAAGCTGATGATTTACTTATTTTTGATGATTTGGCGACATTTGCTGAATTGATTATTGCATCAAAATAGTTATTTGCACGGCTGGGGCGAATGGGTGCATGCTTTTAAT
>CAZPIQ010000143.1:0-4476 GCA_964586665.1 uncultured Ignatzschineria sp.
GCCCTCATATTGGCTAAGAAGCGATTCCTTGTAGATTCTGAATCTCATTCAAAATTGCAATAAACTTGGTTAAGAAGTCGGCTTCGAGTTTTTCTTAGCAGGATTTTGCATCGCCGGGAAAATGTTTCAACTTCAAATAGCGATCCCATGCCGGCATTATAAAGAAAGCCTTCTTTTAAACTGCTGGCGCGCGATCAATAGAAGCATGCAAACATTCGCCCCAGCCGAGGGAGTGCTTATAAAAGCCCTCATATTGGCTAAGAAGCGATTTCTTGTAGATTCTGAATCTCATTCAAAATCGCAATAAACTTGGTTAAGAAGTCGGCTTCGAGTTTTTCTTAGCAGGATTTTGCATCGCCGGGAAAATGTTTCAACTTCAAATAGCGATCCCATGCCGGCATTATAAAGAAAGCCTTCTTTTAAACTGCTGGCGCGCGATCAATAGAAGCATGCAAACATTCGCCCCAGCCGTGAGAGTGCTTATAAAAGCCCTCATATTGGCTAAGAAGCGATTCCTTGTAGATTCTGAATCTCATTCAAAATCGCAATAAACTCCGCTAAGGATTCCGCTTCGAGTTTTTTCATCGCGCTTGCCCGTTGCACTTCTACAGTGCGAACAGAGATCGATTCTTGATTGGCGATCTCGCGATTAGTGAGTCCTTCGTAGACGAGGGAAGCGATCTGTTTCTCTCGCTCAGTCAGCTTGGTATATGCTGTTAATAATCGGTTTTGATGTGCGCGCTCTAGCGTGATTTTTTCAGCATTCTCTAAAGCTGTGACAAGCGTTGTGAGATCAATCGGTTTTTCTAAAAAATCCACCGCGCCTTCTTTAAGGGTTTTAACGGCAGTTGAAACTTCTCCATGCCCTGTTAAGATAATCGCGCCAATCGGGCTATTATGGTTTTTCAGCATGGTGATGACCGCATCTCCGGATAATCTTGGCATTCTGAGATCGACAATGGCAATAGCCGGCAGATTAAGATCAACACCATCGATAAACGCGCGACCATCCTCCCAAAGCTGTGTGGGGTAATTTAAAGTTGAGACCAAAAACTCGCATGATTCGCGCACATCAGGCTCATCATCGACAATATGGACGGTTAAATTTTTCACGTAAGCTCCCTTTATCTCTCTATGCATCTCGTAATCTATATCTTACTATGGCAAGACATGTGACGAATATTGATGACTCAAGATTATAACATTAGTGCTGTTGATCGGTATGACCTGCGTTTGAGATGTTTGCGTGTGTTGATGGGATTCCAGATACAGTGAATTCTCTTGAGAGAATGAGCCGAACAGCCGCGCCTTGTTTGCCATCCCGGCGATTATCGATACGAAGCTTGCCATCTAAGCTCTCAATCAAACGCTGACAAATCACAAGTCCAAGGCCAAGGCCATCTTTTTTCGAGGTTCTAAAGGGCACAAAGGGTGCATCGATCTCGCCTTGCTCAAAGCCAGGTCCATTATCAAAGAGAAAGAGCTTAATATAATCAGGATAGATCTTGAGTTTGATATTGATTTCAGTAGCACCCGCTTGCGCCGAGTTCATAAGGCAATTGGCAAGGACTTGTTCCAATATGGAAGGTGTAATGACTATGGTGAAATCATCGGGAATATCGACTTTGATCTCGATATTACTCCGAATCCGTAGGCGCGTGATTTCGATAATGCGCTCCAAAAACTGTTTCAGATTTACATTCTCTCGAATAGTATTCTCCTCAGGTTTTGCCCATGATCGTAGGTTTTTGATGATATTGTGGCACTGCGTCACTTGCTCATTAATCTTCTGAATTGGTGTAATGAGTGGATGGCTTTCATTCTCTTTTTTCAGAATCATCATGCTACCTTCAGCATAATTGCGAATGGTGGAGAGCGGTTGATTGAGCTCATGACCAATGCCACTTGCCATTTCGCCGAGGATATTCATACGATCGGCTTTAGAGAGCATCATTTCATAATCATGCATGATTTTATACGCGCTATCGAGCTCACGCCGGCGCTTTGTCGCGGCATAGCTGAGCCAAAGATGGTTAATCAGGAGAATCAGCAGGAAGAGTGCAAAGAAAAGGAGCCAGATTTTGTGCGTCACGGCTAGGCGAAAAAGCGTTTCGAATAGGGTTTCTTGACCTTCAAAACGCTTGACATCGAAAGAGAGCTGATTGATCTCCGCAAGGGTATAAGGCAATTGCCATGCCGGAAGATTATGGTCATTTGTGCTAAAGAGATTGGCTTGAATGGCTTTTGCTGTTTCGCTGTCGAGTGAATCAAGCGCCGCAAGCGACCAACTCGGTAGAAGATTGGTACTGGTTTGGCAATGAAAGTTATCGACCGCTTTCGGGTTTAACAGCCGGAAATTGCCAGAAGGTAGGATATCTTGGCGTGCTAATCGTTCAAAGAGACATGCCGGCACAATAATCGCATCGCTTTGACCTTTCGATAGCGTCTCAAAGAGCGCTTCAATCGGATAGCCTTGATACTCAAAATGAATCTCTTTACGAAGCTCCGGCGCTTTTTGCATGATCTCATGATAAGCGAGTAAAAATCCGCCGAGCGCATTGGGGTTCACAGCTGCCACATTTTTATGGCGAAGATCAGTAAGCGTATTAATCGTTGGATTGCCGGCACTATCTTGTGATATCGCATCATTGACCCAAATTGCACTCCCGATCTTGGCATTACTATCTTGTAGATGAATATTCTCTTCCAAGCTCGCCATCCAGCGAACGGGTGATTCTGTCTGGAGATTCATAAAAACGCCTTGATGGGAGAGAAGAAGGTCAATTGCGCCACTATCGACCTCAGCGCTGATGTTATTGAGCTGAAGGGGCTTTAAGACAAAGTGAAGCGCCGGCATTGATTGATTCAGATGAGAGATCCAAGGGCACCACTCTTTTTCAGCAACCGCATCGCCATAAGGCGCAAGCACGCCAATGGTAATTCGGCGAGTGCCTTCGGATTTGTTGCTGGCGCATTTAAGCGCTGGAGGGCTTTGCAAAAGCGTTGAGCCACTATGACGTTCATTTTGATTGTGCTCGTTTTGAGGGTCAAGCGTCAGTTGCGAGGCGTTTGCAAATAACGGAGAAGTAAGCAGTAATGCGAATACGAGTATGCGCATAAGAATGGCTAGAAGCATCTGTAGTGGCTTATGCCACAGAGATTGTGCTGCTGATCTTTGAAACAAAGCTTCTCGCTGCTGATGCATTATGCCTCCTCTTTCCTTATTTGAATTTCTACGCCTAATCTATCACTAATTTACCGCAAATTGAGGGTTAAAAGGCGTTATTGAAAGGCAGAAGCCTACTTTTAGTTGCTCTAAGTCAAACTTCATTTCGGTATGTGGTTTACCACAATAGAGAGAAAGATCAGAAAGATTGATCATAAGAACATGCAATGAATTTAGGCGCCGGATTAATATGACACTCTCGGCGCAATTAGAGATACCACGGATGGGGAAGTCCCGTGGTTTATATAGGAGACATCAATGGATATTACCCGCCGAGACTTACTCAAACAGCTGGGTGCATTAACTGCCGGCGCCGCAGTGATGACGCTTGCAGAAGCAAGAGCAGAAGCGAAACATGTCCCGCCTCGTAGAGAAGGGGATCCGAATAAACGTTACGGCATGATCGTTGATCTTCGCCGTTGTATTGGTTGTCAGGCGTGTACAGTGAGCTGTACGGTAGAGAATCAAATGCCGGCAGGACAATTTAGAACAACGGTTCGTCAATATCAGGTCATTAACTACGAAACAGATCAAGCAACGAATGTCGTCTTGCCAAGACTCTGTAATCACTGTGATAACCCTCCTTGTGTGCCGGTTTGCCCAACGCAAGCAACTTTCCAGCGTGAAGATGGGATTGTCGTGGTTGATAATGATATCTGTGTTGGCTGTGCTTACTGTGTTCAGGCGTGTCCTTATGAAGCGCGCTTTATTAATGAAGAGACCGGCACTGCGGATAAATGCACCTTCTGTGCTCATCGCTTAGAAGCGGGATTATTGCCGGCATGTGTAGAATCTTGTGTGGGTGGTGCGCGTATTATTGGCGATATGAAAGATCCTAATAGCATGATCAGCAAAATGCTTATTGAGTTTGCAGATGAGATTAAGGTGCTAAAACCTGAGCAAGGGACAACGCCACAAGTGTTCTATATCGGCCTTGACGATGCGTTCCAATCGCAAGTTCAAGGACAAGCAATGTTATGGCAGGAGATCGTACTATGATTCGTGAATTATTAACATTACCGCAAGATATTGCTTGGCTTCCGTGGGCAGTGCAATATTTCTTCTTTATTGGTTTAGCAGCCTCCGCATCTTTAATCGCCGTATTCTTAAGATGGTGGAAACATGGCGAGCTTAAGGGACTTGAGCTATTAGTGGTAGGATTTGGGATTACCGCCGGCATTGTAGGGCCGATCGCGCTATTAGCAGACCTTCATCAACCGGGGCGTTTCTTTAATTTCTATACGCAGATG
>CAZPIQ010000144.1:0-4472 GCA_964586665.1 uncultured Ignatzschineria sp.
AAAATAATGATGAATTTTTGATAGTAAAAAATCATGGGTATAGTAGAATACAGCTCGAATTCATGATTCAGTCGACTGAAATTGTGAAGTGAGCAGAAAGCCTAAAAGATGATGCGTGATCAATATCGATTCATAATGAAGCGATTGCAAATAGAGTGCAAATAGATTGTAAATAGATGACGAATGAACGTAGCTTGGTTCTACGTTTTTTGTTTTTTAGGCATGACATAAATAAAGGGTATTGCAGGATTTGTCTCCGGCGATATCATTCAATTTTAAAATGATTGCGGTATATCCGTTTTCCCCTGAAAGGAACTTTTTAAATGACAAAACGTAAAGTCGAACTTCTTGCACCCGCAGGAACTTTTAAGAATCTTCAATACGCTTATGCTTATGGCGCGGATGCTGTTTATGCTGGTCTTCCACGTTATAGTCTTCGCGTGCGTAATAACGATTTCCGTAACACAGAGCGTGTACAAATGGGGATTGATTATGCTCATGAATTAGGTAAGCAATTCTTCCTCGCTGTGAATACTATGCCACACGGCGGTAAGCTTAAAACCTTCGTAGATGATATGTCGCCGGTATTAGAGCTCAAGCCTGATGCGTTAATCATGTCAGATCCAGGTCTTATCATGATGGTGCGTGAGCGTTTCCCAGATCAAGATATCCATCTTTCAGTTCAATCAAATGCGGTTAACAGTGCAACTGTTAAATTCTGGCAGAAACAAGGTTTAACGCGCGTGATCCTCTCTCGTGAGCTTTCGCTCAATGAGATCGAAGAGATCCGTAATGAATGTCCTGATATGGAACTTGAAGTATTTGTTCATGGTGCGCTCTGTATTGCTTACTCAGGTCGATGCTTACTTTCTGGTTACTTTAACCACCGTGATGCGAACCAAGGAACTTGTACGAACTCATGCCGTTGGAATTATGGTTTAACAGATGGTACAGAAACGCCGGAAGGGGAATTAGTACCGGTGGGTACGGATATGCAACGCATTTACCGTGAAGAGAGCCAACATCCGAATATCGGTGTAAACCCTGTTACCTTCATCCAAGATGCGATGAATGAAGTGGCATATACAGACCTTTCAACCGGTAAAGCGTATACGCCACATCCTGAAGCGGTAAAACCATATTTGATTCAAGAAAATGGTCAGCGTAAGGGCGATTGGATGGAGATCAGTGAAGATGAGCATGGTACTTACATCATGAACTCAAAAGATCTTCGTGCGATCCAACACGTTCAGCGTTTAATCGAAATTGGTGTGGATTCATTGAAAATTGAAGGTCGTACTAAATCGCCATATTATGTTGCACGTACAACACAGCTCTATCGCCAAGCGATTGATGATGCATTAGCGGGTCGTGAGTTCAACCCTGAGCTTTACGGTAAGCTTGATGGCCTTGCGAATCGCGGTTATACAGAAGGCTTCTTACAGCGTCATGCGCCACATGCATATCAGAACTACTTAACCGGTAACTCAATTCATTCACGTCAGCAATACGTTGCAGAAGTGATTGAATATGATGCTGAAACAGGTCTTTCAAAACTCCAAGCGAAAAACCGTTTCTCAACAGGCGATCGTTTAGAAGTGATTCATCAGCACGGTAACCGTGATATTGTCATGGGCGAGATGAAAACCGAGAAAGGCGAAGTAATCGATTCAGCAAAAGGTTCAGCATATGTTGTATGGGCTGATATCGGTCCTGCGGATGAGATGACAATGCTCGCGCGTTATTTAGATAACGACGAAGCGTAATATATCGATATTGATACTTTTGTAATCACTGATTATTACTTAAGTTTGATATAAATTTGAGATAAGTTTGAGATAAGCTTTAGAAATATGGAAAGCATCTAGATGAAGGTCTAGATGCTTTTTTCTTCTCTGTTATTTGAGAAAAAAATTACGGTAATAACGCTTTTTATTCCGATTTTTGCATCGCCGGAAGAATGCCTGTACTTCGGCTAGCAATGGCATGCCGGCAAGTTGAGCTCTCAAATGTCGGCGCATCAGCTGTGAGAAGATCTTTAAACTTTCTATCCGACATTAAATGCACTGATTTCTCATCTTTTGTGAATAAAATCAGATATTAATGTAAATAATTGTAGAGATATTTGTCAGTAATTATTATCATAAAGAAATTAGTTAACAGCGTTAATGAGGTCAATTGAAATATGATTAGATGTGTACGTATGTGGACAGGAGAAGATGGGAACTCGCTTTTTGAAGAGGGAACACTTCAGATGAAGGAAGGGGAACGTGGGGATTTTATCGGTTTGCCGATTCCTGTGAATAAGCTCTATTTTAGAGAGACCACTTCCGGCGGTTCTTTTGATTGGCATAAGGACCCTGTTCCTCGTTTTGTGATAACGCTTTCCGGAACTTTAGAATTTGAAACCGTTTCCGGCGAAACTTTTAGAATTAATCCCGGCGATATTTTGCTTGCTCAAGATAATACCGGAACAGGTCATAAATGGCGCCTTGTCGATGAATCCCCTTGGATTCGTGCTTATGTCGATTATGATGATGCAAGTGACTTAACATTTGTAGCTAACGCCCAATAAGAGAGAATCATTATTTATGAAAAAAGAGATTAGTGAACAAGTCGATATCGCATTAGTTGGTGCCGGCATTATGAGCGCAACACTTGGAACCTTCTTAAAAGAGCTTGATCCGAGTCTTAATATCCATATGTATGAGCGCCTAAATGATTGCGCGCAAGAAAGCTCAGATTCATGGAATAATGCCGGAACAGGGCATGCCGCAAACTGTGAGATGAACTACACGCCAGAGCGTCCTGATGGCACAGTAGATATCAGTGAAGCACTTGAAGTGAATACGGAGTTTGATTTATCTCGCCAGCTTTGGAGCTACCTTGTTAAGAAAGGGACGATTAAAGATCCGGGTCAGTTTATTCATGCATGTCCTCATATGAGCTTCGTACAAGGTGCTGATAGCGTGAAGTTTTTAAAGCAACGCTTTACGGAGATGTCTGCGAATCACTGCTATCACGGCATGGAATATACCGAATCCCATGATGAGATTGGCAAATGGACACCTCTTATTACCGCAGGTCGTGATAAGGATGAACCTATTGCGATGACGCGTATGATTACCGGTGCAGATGTGGATTATGGTGCTTTAACACATATTCTTGTGAAGGGTTTAGAGCAACAGTCTGGTTTTACTGCCGCTTATGAGCATGAAGTGGAAGATATTCAGCGTGATACGGATGGTCATTGGTTACTTCATGTGAAGGATCTTAAAACCAAAGAGACTAAAATTATCTCTGCGAAATTCGTATTTGTAGGCGCAGGTGGCCGAGCAATTGAACTTTTACAAAAATCAGGGATTCCTGAAGGGCATGGCTATGGTGGATTCCCTGTGGGAGGCATTTGGCTTCGCTGTGATACCGAATCAGTGGTTTCTCAGCATCATGCAAAAGTTTATAGTAAGGCGGCAAAAGGTTCTCCACCGATGTCAGTACCGCATTTAGATACGCGTATTATTGGTGGTAAAACATCATTACTCTTCGGTCCTTATGCCGGCTTCTCAACGAAGTTCTTAAAACATGGCTCATACGCAGATCTCTTTAAATCTGTACGCCCTGGCAATATTCTTCCCATGCTTGATGTTGCGAAAGATAATCTTGGTTTAGTGGAGTATCTGGTCGGTCAAGTCCTTCAAAGCTCACATCATCAATTTGCAGCGCTTCAATCATTCTATCCTGAAGCGAATCACAATGATTGGGTGGAAGTCGTTGCAGGGCAACGTGTGCAGATCATTAAACCGGATAAACCACATAATAAAGAGGGTGTCTTAGAGTTTGGAACAGAGCTTGTTTCAAGTAGTGATGAATCGCTGGTAGTCCTTCTCGGCGCATCGCCAGGTGCATCAACAGCGGCCTTTATTGCGATCAATGTGCTTAAAACCGCATTTGCAGATCAGCTTAAAGATGGTTGGGAAGCAAAACTTAAAGAGATTATTCCAACATTTGGCATTGATCTTAAAGTGGATGCTGATGCATGTCGAGCAATACGACAAGAGACAGCGAAGGTGCTAGGTTTAGAATTTATTTAGATAGATTTTGACTTCAGCAATTGTTATAAATTAAGCTGTTTTTAACTCTGACATATGAACGGTTCTTAATTCTTAGCTGAGGATTCTAAGAGGCTGTAAAGCCTCTTAATTGCTGGCGCGAGATCATGAAAAAGCATGGAAACATTCGGCAAAGCTACAAAAGTACTTTATTAAAAATGATAAGAGAGGCTGCTGTAAAAAGCGGTCTTTTTTTATCATTAGATTTTTAAAAGAGATTTTGGGGAAGAAAAATGTTTACAAAATATTTTCAATCTCTCGCACCTCTCTGAAATTGATCTATATCAAGAATTGAAAATGGTAAAAAGCGCAAAAAAGATCATTTAAAAAAACTATAAATATTGTCTAAGCGCGTATCGCTCG
>CAZPIQ010000145.1:0-4415 GCA_964586665.1 uncultured Ignatzschineria sp.
CCAAATAATAAAACTGAAGATCTTCGAATTGAAGCGCTTCGCTATCATGCCCAGCCTAGACCTGGAAAAATTTCAGTTGAAGCAACTAAACCGCTCGTCAACTCTAAGGACCTCTCTCTTGCCTACTCGCCTGGCGTTGCGTACGCCTGTGAAGAGATCCAAAATGATCCATTAACCGCATTAGATTACACATCTCGCGGGAACTTAGTCGCTGTTATTACTAACGGCACAGCCGTCCTCGGACTCGGTAACATCGGCCCACTCGCCGGAAAACCTGTCATGGAAGGAAAAGGCGTTCTATTTAAAAAATTCTCAGATATCGATGTTTTCGATATCGAAGTCGATGAACTCGATCCTGATAAATTTATCGATATCGTTCAGAGCCTAGAGCCTACTTTCGGTGGTATCAATCTTGAAGATATTAAAGCCCCTGAATGCTTCTATATCGAACAAGAACTTAAAAAACGCATGAACATCCCTGTATTCCATGATGACCAACATGGTACCGCGATTATTACAGCAGCCGGTGTATTAAATGCACTGCGCCTTGCTGACAAAAAAATGGAAAAGATCAAACTAGTTTGTAGTGGCGCTGGTGCTGCGGCAATTTCTTGTTTAAATCTTTTAATGCAATTTGGTCTTCGAAAAGAAAATATTACGGTCGTTGATAGAGATGGCGTGGTAAACCACCTCAGATCCCCTGAATCGCTTGATGAATACAAATCATTCTTCATGCAAAACACCGATAAGACAACTTTAGGTGAAGTGATCGACGATGCGGATGTATTCTTAGGTCTCTCAGCACCTGGCGTTTTAAAACCTGAAATGGTTGAGAAAATGGCACCTAATCCACTTATCTTTGCACTTGCAAACCCAGAGCCAGAAATTCGCCCTGAACTTGCACATGCTGTACGTGAAGACGCAATTCTCGCAACCGGTCGTTCCGATTACCCTAATCAAGTAAACAACGTTCTCTGCTTCCCATATCTTTTCCGCGGCGCTCTCGATTGTGGTGCAACTGAAATTAATGAAGCAATGAAAATGGCGTGTGTGAAGGCGATTGCTGAACTCACCCATCAAGAACCAACGGATGAAGTCTTACATGCATACCCTGGCGAAACTCTTCGCTTCTCACGCAATTATATTATCCCAAAACCATTTGACCCACGCCTTATTGTTGAACTTCCGATTGCTGTTGCAAAAGCCGCGATGGAGTCAGGTGTTGCACTTCGCCCTATTGAGGACTTTGAAGAGTATCGCCACCGCTTAAGCCAGCACTTCAATAAAACAAATATGGCAATGCGCCCGATCTTCAATCAAGCAAAAGAGAATGCACGCACGATTGCTTATTGTGAAGGTGAAGATGAGCGTGTACTTCGCGCAGTTTATCTTGTGAAACAAGATCGCCTTGCGAACCCTATCTTAATTGGTCAGCCAAAAATTATTCAAAAACGTATTGAAGAATTAGGGATTAATCTTCCAACAAAAGTCTTATCCCCTGAAGATAAGATCAGTAAAGATATTGGTAGCGAGTATGTTCAAATCATCGACTATCGCAACCCACCGCTTTTAGATCAATGTGCCGATAAGTACTACAGCCTTATGAAGCGTAAAGGCATTACCGCTGAACTTGCACGCCAACGTATGCAAACCCGTGGAAACCTTCTCTCTGCAATGCTTCTTGAGCTTGGCGAAATTGATGGGCAAATCAGTGGTGTACTGGGTCAATACCATCGCCACGTTCATCATATTGTCGATGCAATTGGCCTACGTGAAGGCACCTCTCAGCCAGCCGCTGTAAGTTTGATCTTATCTCCGAAAGGCCCTCTCTTCTTCTGCGACACCCACGTCAATGAAGACCCAACACCTGAAGAGTTAGCGGATATCACAAAAATGGCAGCAACTGTGGTTGAACGCTTTGGTATTACACCAAAAGTAGCACTGCTTTCACATTCAAACTTCGGTTCACGTGAAAGTAAATTCTCTCGCAAAATGCAAAAGACTCGCGAAATTCTCAAAGAGACTGCGCCTAACTTAGAAGTTGAGGGTGAAATGCAACCAGATCTCGCAATGTGGGAGCGTTACAGAAATGCTTACTTCCCAAATTCAGAACTACATGGGCAAGCAAACCTCTTCATCTTTGCAAATATTGACTCAGCGAATATCACCTATAACTTTGTTCGTACGATTACTGATAGTATCGTTGTAGGCCCGATCTTAACGGGTATTGCAAAACCTGCACACATTGTCACTAACATCGCAACAGCTAGACGTATCGTCAACGTCACTGCAATCTGTGCAACTGACCCTATTTAAGTAATATTTCATCAATCAATTACAAATTAAGTCAGAAGAATACCCCAAAAAGGTGGAAGATGGTAAAATAACCCTCTCCTTTTTGGGGTTTTATTTTTTAACGATTATATAAAGTAATATTATGCGCTTAAAAAGATACACATTGATTATTGTAGCTCTATTTATCCTTCAAGCCTGTGGCTCGACAGGAAGCTATACCGTACGCCCAGGTGATTCTCTTAGTAAAATTGCACGTGACCATAAAATGTCTATGAGCGCACTCCAAAAACTCAATAATATTTCAAACCCAAACCATATCAAGGTGGGGCAAGTATTAAGCGTCAATGGCAAAGCAGGCTCTACAGTACGCAATAATAATGCAAAAAATAATCACTCCAACTCAACACAACAAATTGCTCGTCGTGATAATACTATTGTCACTCCAAAACCCGCAGCGCCCAAAGATAAGGTCTCAACAGGTATCTCCGGCTGGGCCAAACCGACACAAGGGGCAATTGTCAAAAGCTACAACCCTAATATCCCCGGACAAAAAGGCATTCAAATAGGCGGAACACTCAACCAAGCGATCAACGCTGCACACAATGGTGAGGTCGTCTTTGCAGGATCTGGCAACTCAGGATATGGACAGCTTATTATTCTTAAGCATAATGCCAATACATACTCTGCTTATGGTTACCTAGCAGCCATTAATACCAAAGAAGGCGATAGGGTCAAAAAAGGACAACAAATTGCTTCAATGGGCAATAGCTTCGATGGGCGAACAGTCCTCTACTTTGAAATTAGAACCAAAGGACAGACCGTTAATCCACTTAACTATATTCAATAGTAATTGGTATTAGTATTGGTACTAGTACTGGCATCTGTGTGATGCATTACGAGTAATGCGGATGATTGATACCAATCTTACTAAATAATCACCCCACAATGAAAAAACGACCACAATATCCAATTGTCGGTCGTTTTTTTTGATCTTCACTAAATCTATCAGCTCAATCAACTCATCGCTACTTATAAACAATCAATAAAATACGATTAATAAAATATGATTAATTCCTAAAAATTAATATTCAAAACTAATCTTTTGAACCTGATTGATCCTTATTACGTTTTCGGCGCGGTCTTCTGCGACGTTTTTTAGGTGCATCACCCTCTTGCTCTGAGCGACCATGATTGTGAGTACTATGCTCAGGGCGTTGAGATACTTTCCCTTTATGACGATCAATCTCACGTCTGACTTCTTGCTTTACATCACGACGCTCTTCTCTCGCCTCTTCACGCTCGCGTGCTAATAACTCTTTCTCGAAGCTTGCAAACTGCTCACGCCAATATTCTGCCTTTTCAGAGACTTCAGACCCCTCTTCTGCTTGCGCACGTAATAGTAAGAAATCGTAAGCCGCTTTAAAGCGAGGATGCTCCATTAAACGCCTTGGATTACGAATCACCTTTGCCTCTAATCTAAACTGAAACACCCATAGATCTTCGATAAACTCACGCACATAACGCGGAATCACAGTAATCTGATGCTGAACCCTAAATGCATCCTCAATCGCATCGCGTGATGCATCACTATATTTCGCACCACCTGCAACCGCTTTTTCAAAGAGATCGACAAAAGGCGCCCAAAGCAATGAACCATAGACAAAATAAGGAGAGCTTGTTAAGCCTTGTTTTGCTCTATCATCAGAGTTTTTCAGCGATCTTTGTAAAAGATGCTTTCTCGGGAATCCTTGTTTTTTCAGAGAATCATAGGTGAGCGGGAATAAAATCTCAAAAAGATTATGCTCAATCATCTTGTCATAGGATTGCTCGCCATGCCCTGTTAAGAAGAGCTTTAAGACTTCATCATACATTCTTGCCGGCGATACATTCGCAAGCAGCATACGATGCTCAGCAATAGGTCCAAGCAGAGCGGGATCAATCTTAAACCCAAGCTTCGCTTCAAAACGAATCGCCCGTAAAATTCGAACAGGATCTTCCTGGAAGCGATCCGTAGGATCACCAATTAATCTTAATGTTTTATTTTGTAGATCATTAAACCCACCGCAATAATCAATAATTGATTGATTACGAACATCATAGAAGAGTGCATTAACCGTAAA
>CAZPIQ010000146.1:0-1834 GCA_964586665.1 uncultured Ignatzschineria sp.
ATCATCGATGCAATCAACAAAGGTGATGCAACTTTCGCTGAAGAAGCTAAAGCAAAATCACTTGATACAGCAACAGCACAACGTGATGGTTCAATCGGTGGTTGGTTCAGACTTTCAATGATGGATCCAAGTTTTGGTGAGTCATTAAAAGGAATGGAAAAAGGAAAAATGACGACAGCACCTGTTCAATCACAATTTGGTTACCATGTAATCGTACTTGATGATGTGCGTGATGTTGAGGTAAAACCATTTGCAGACCTAGATGCAGAGACAAAATTACAGTTAGCACAACCAGTATTCCAAAAGCATATTGAAGAAGTGCAAAAAGGTCTTAAAGTAGAACTTCCAGCAGCGGTTCCTGCACAAGCAGACCAAGCGAAGTAATTGCTTTAAGTGATAATGAATAAGGGTATTAGTATCATTAATTAAATGTTATTAATCACTTTTTCAAGCCTGATCCCCACAATGTGAGGGATCAGGTTTTTTTATTAGTTAGGATCCATTAATGGTTTATTTCATAGATTTTATTCTATTTTTAGCAAAAACAGCGACAATCATCGTTGCGTTTATCGTGGCATTACTCTTTTTAGTCTCTCTTCGTTCGAATAATCAGCAATCGGGCGGTAAGATTGAATTTAAAGATCTAGGAGATCGTTTCGAGCAGATTAAAGAAGGATTTTTAGACTTCAAAAATGGTGGTTCGGATGAGAAGGGCGATAAGTCAGGTAAGACAAAATCGAGTGATTCATCAAACAATGAAGCGATCACTACGAAATCTGAATCAGCGATTAGTGAAGAGGGTGATGATCATACGTTAGCGGCTGAAGATAATACTTTAGCGCAACAAAATGTTGAAGCAGTAAAAACATCTGGGAATACAGATGTGAAGGCTTCGAAAAAATCAGGTAAAAAATTCTGGCAGTTCTGGAAAAAAGCAGAAGAGGATCAGCCTGAAGCGAAAGAGCATACACTTTATGTTCTCGAGTTTGATGGCGATGTGCATGCTGAAGAAGTGAAAAATCTTCGTGAAGAAGTTTCAGCGCTTCTTTTGATCGCAGAAAAAGGCGATGAAGTCTTAGTTAAAATCACAAGCCCCGGCGGCGCTGTGAATAGTTATGGTTTAGCAGCATCACAACTTGCGCGTATTCGTGAGAAGGGATTAAATCTAACAGTTGCCGTAGATGAAGTTGCGGCAAGTGGTGGATATCTCATGGCATGTGTCGCGAATAAAATTGTGGCAGCGCCATTTGCCATCGTGGGTTCGATTGGTGTTGTCGCGGAAATGCCTAACTTCCATAAAGTGCTTGAAAAGTACAATATCGATTACGAGCAATTCACGGCAGGTGAATATAAGCGTACGGTATCGATGTTTGGTGAAAATACAGAAGCTGCGAAAGAGAAATTTAAAGATGAACTCAATGAGATTCATATTGTCTTTAAAGATTTCGTACAGCAATATCGCCCAGACTTAGATATTCAAACAATCGCAACCGGTGAATATTGGTTAGCGGTAAAAGCAATCGAGCTTGGTTTAGTGGATGAACTTAAAACGAGTGATTCTTATATCCAAGAAGCAGTAGAAGAGAAGAATGTATATTCAATCAGCTACATCGAAAAAACAACAGTCCGCCAAGGTTTATCAAGATTCTTAACAAGAATCATGAAAAGAATTCCATTCTAGGAAAGGCTTTTCAGCATCGCTGTAATCGCGATATGATAAGATTTGCATCAAAAACCGAGCTAGTGATAGTTCGGTTTTTTTATTCGAGAAGTCAAAAGCTTCTCAAATGCCGGCACGCAAAATTAGAAAGAAGAAAAGAATTTGTTCCCGGCA
>CAZPIQ010000146.1:1934-4346 GCA_964586665.1 uncultured Ignatzschineria sp.
CCATCAAAAAAATCCGCCTCAATTTCACAAGGGCAACTTATCTTCGTAAATGATAAACTAAGCATGGAATTTATCGAAGCAAGTGCTTTGAATTCAGCGGAGAAATCACTCCGAATAGATGCGTTAAAAAGAGGAAGAGATCGATGGAGAGAGCAGACTTAGAGGTGATTGTAGAAGTGGCATTGCCATGCCCTTTGCATAAAACTTTTGAGTATATTGCCACGGGCAAAAATATCTCTCCTGGCATGCGCGTTTCCGCTGATTTTGCACGCCGAAAAATGATCGGTGTTATTACTGCTGTTAAATCAGATAGCGAATATCCCCGCGAAAAGCTTAAACCGGTGCATGAAGTGCTAGATGAAGCCCCGATTTTATCAGAATCCTTGATGCAACTTGCCACTTGGATTGCCGGTTATTATCATGCGCCGATGGGCGATGTGCTTCAGCTCTTTTTGCCAGCAATGTTAAGACAAGGTAAAACCCTCTTTGAAGAAACCCCTTTCTATCAAATCACAGAAGCCGGCATTGCGTGGCGAAGTGATGAAACGAATCGCGCTTCAAGAGCGAAAATCGCCATTCTCGCTTTCATGGAGGCCGGAAAAGAGTATTCAGAACAGTGCTTGATCGAGCAATTTTCAAACTTTAAAAACCATCGAAAAGAGCTCCTAGATTGGGAGCTTATCCATGTGATGCAACATATGGATGATGCGCCATCAGATCCACAATTGCCAACCAAAGAATTGCCACTCACGCTTACAGAAGCGCAACAATCGGTAGTGGATAATATCATCACAAAATCAAAAGGTCATGCGGATATCGCCTTTATTGAAGGCGTAACAGGCTCTGGTAAAACCGCCGTATATACGGAGATTGCGCGAGATTTTCTCTCCTTCGGGCAACAAGTTTTGATGCTTGTGCCGGAGATTGGACTCACACCGCAATTTGTTGATCGTATTAAAAAAGCGCTAGGTGTTCGTATCGGTGTGATTCATTCACAAGTCACTGATACAGAACGATTGCACGCATGGCGAGATGCAATGCTTGGGCGCGTGGATCTTATTATCGGGACACGATCGGCACTCTTTACGCCCTTTGCAAGGCTTGGGTTAATCATCATTGATGAAGCACATGATGGCTCTTATATTCAGCGTGATGGCGTACGTTATTCTGCGCATAATAGCGCGATTAAACGGGCGCATTTAGAGAATATTCCGTTGATACTCGGTAGCGCAACGCCGACTTATGAGAGTGTTCGTAATATCAAAGAAGGGCGATATGCACACCATCAATTGCCGGCGCGCGTCAGTGGCGAGATGCCAACATGGGAGATTATTGATCTTAATGAAGAGAAAAATTACGATGGCGTTACAACAAAAGTTTTAGATGAGATTGAAGCGACGATTGCGCGAGGGGAGCAAGTTCTTGTATTCCTCAATCGCCGAGGATTCTCGCCAGTTTTAACGTGCCTTGATTGTGGCACGATGTTGGAGTGCGATAATTGTAGTAGTTACTTAAATTATCATAGAACGACAGGCAAGTTACATTGTCATCACTGTGCAACGCGTTATCCGTATCCTGATAATTGTCATTCTTGCGGTGGTTCGACATTTAAAGAGTTAGGTGCCGGCACGCAGAAGATTGAGAAAGCGCTCAGCGATGCTTTTCCACTTGCGAAGGTTTTGCGCTTTGATCGGGATAATGTTAAAAATAGCCGAGATTTAGAAGAACATCTCACAATTATTGGCGAGAATGAAGCGGATATCATTATCGGAACGCAGATGCTCGCAAAGGGGCATGATTTTCCGAATATTACCTTAGTAGTACTCTTAAATAGTGATGGGCTCTTTTTTGCCAATGATTTCAGAGCAGATGAAAAAATGGCGCAGCTTTTGATGCAAGTATCAGGCCGAGCAGGGCGCGGTGAGAAGAAGGGGAAAGTACTAGTACAAACGATGTTCCCTGATAATGCATTGTTCCACGAACTTCCGAAGATTGGCTATCATGCTTATGCTGAGAAATCTTTAGAGATGCGTGAAATCCTATTACTACCGCCATATTCGAATCAAATTTTAGTGCAAGTAGAAGCTAGAAGTGAAGGAGAAGCCGTGCACTATTTGGAAGGAATTCTTGGTATTTTACCAAAGAATGAAGAGGTAGAAATTACGCCAGTCATGCCAAATAACCTCAAGCGCCGGCAGGGCTTTTATCGTGTACATGTGATTCTTCAATCAGAATCAAGAGCAGCGCTTCATAGAGTTGCTTTTCAATTGCGGTTAATTTATGAAGCAAATATTAGAACGGGCGTGAGGCTTCTGATTGAAGTCGATCCGTTAGATTTCAGCTAAAGAATCATTTTTGGTTGGATACTTTAGATGATGCATTTGTTGCCGGGAACGAATGGTTTTCTTCTCT
>CAZPIQ010000147.1:0-4340 GCA_964586665.1 uncultured Ignatzschineria sp.
TTCTTCCACTCAAAGGCATTGCATCAATGCACTGTTCTGCGAACGTTGGTAAAGATGGCGAAACTGCAATCTTCTTCGGTCTTTCAGGAACAGGTAAAACAACTCTTTCAACAGATCCTAATCGCGAACTTATCGGTGATGATGAGCACGGTTGGGATGATGATGGCGTATTCAACTTCGAAGGTGGTTGCTACGCTAAGACAATTAATCTTTCTAAAGAGCAAGAGCCAGAAATCTACGGTGCTATTCGTCGTGATGCGCTTCTTGAGAACGTTGTTATCAAAGAAGATGGTACTGTTGACTTCGCAGATGGATCAAAAACTGAAAACACTCGTGTTTCATACCCGATCTATCACATCGACAACATTGTAGAGCCTATCTCTAAAGCAGGTCCTGCTAAGAAAGTAATCTTCTTAACAGCTGATGCGTTCGGTGTTATCCCACCAGTATCAAAATTAACACCTGAACAAATGCAATACTACTTCCTCTCAGGCTTTACTTCTAAGCTTGCGGGTACTGAGCGTGGTATTACTGAGCCAACACCTACATTCTCAGCATGTTTCGGTGCTGCGTTCCTTCTTCTTCACCCAACTCAATACGCTGAAGTACTCGTTAAGCGTGTACAAGAGTCAGGTGCAACAGCTTACCTCGTAAATACAGGTTGGAATGGAACGGGTAAACGTATCTCTCTTAAAGATACTCGTAACATCATCAATTCAATCCTTAGCGGTGACATTGAGAAAGAAGAGACAGAAATCGTTCCAATCTTTAATCTTGAAGTTCCAAAAACAATTGCAAATGTTGACTCAGCGATCCTTGATCCGCGTTCAACATACGCAGATGCTGCTGAGTGGACTGAGAAAGCTGAAAAGCTTGCTGACCTCTTCAATGAAAACTTTGACAAGTACACTGACACTGAATTAGGTGCTGAACTTGCGAAAGTTGGTCCTAAAAAGTAATTAGAGTTTTTCTCTAACAAATCTTTTTATAACGTAAATTCAAAAGCCCAAAGATTCATTTCTTTGGGCTTTTTGTTGCATTAAGTTATTTAAAATTACTAATTCCCAAATTAGCTGTATGCTAGCTAAATACTCCTCAATGGATCACATTCCTAACGGTTTTGACATATCAATCTCACAATCTAATCACAATATAAGATGAACATGCCCAATTAGTTATAGATATCCGCTTGGTGATTTACCTGTCATTCTTTTGAAAAATTGAGAAAAAGCACTATCACTTGAAAAACCTAACTCTAAAGCGATATCAATAAACTTTAATTTTTGAATACTTAATAATTCAATCGATTTTAGTAATCGCCACTGTTGCCGCCATGCTTGATAGCCTAACCCTGTTTCCTTTTGAAAAATACGCGTGATTGTCTTTTCACTCGCCCCCACAACCTTAGACAATTGATCAAGGGAAGGTGGTAGCTGATTAAAACCTATCTCTGTTAAGCGGCTATCGACAGGATAAATTAAATGCATATTTTCACGACTCGCAAACTTTAGTTCATCCCATAGAACATTCAATAAATTACCGCCCCGTTCTCCCTGACTCCAATCACTCCCCCAATCCGAAAGGGCTATCGTTTCCAGAATACTCTTTAAAAGAAAAGGCGCATCCCAAATAATGGGACTTAGAGGAAAAATAGAATGGGGACACTGATCCAATACAGAACGATCAATATAAATTGATCTATAACTAACAACTTCGGTCAAACTTACAGAATGTTCTAAATTGGGAGGAATCCAAGCAACCCTCTGTGGTGGTAAAATAGAAACCTTTCGACCAAGTGTAATGATCATGGTCCCTTTTTCTGCAAAGAGTAACTGCCCTTTTGTATGCCGATGAACACCCGAGTTATGTCGAACAAGATTTGAAGCAATACCAATAATCGGCATTACTAGCTCATCAATCCGTAATTCATCTTCCGCATCAATCCATGTCATAAAGTACAATTCCTTTTCTATTGCTTATCCATTAAGCGATTGTCCGATTATAAACAAAAATTGTCTAACTTCATAACATTCTCCCTCTCATAATACTTTAAGATGCCTTTAATTATTTATTTAACGCCCCCCCCAATTAACGCATCAATAATCCTATTATGAATCACTTACAAATATCATCACTCAGTAAACAAATTCCGATATCCCTTGTTATTTCACTCACTGCATTTTCACAAATAGTCGAAACGATTTATAGCCCAATCTTACCGCTTATAGAGACCCATTTTAATGTTTCTCAAAATCAAGTTTCATTGACTATCTCACTCTACTTTATAGCCTTTGCATTCGGTATTATCTTTTGGGGAGTTTTATGTGATGTTCTTGGCTGTAGAAAAACAATTCTAGTCGCGCTTTTATGCTATTTATTGAGTGTTATTTTGTCACTAATAGTGAATCGCTTTGAGCACCTACTCATCGCAAGATTATTAATGGCTTTTTCTGCTTCAATCGGCTCCATTGGCACACAAACACTGTGTAGAGAATTCGTTAAAAAAGAATATCTCCGAACTCTTTTTACATTAGTGGGAATTGCTTTAGCCATCAGCCCGGCTTTAGGCTTAATGCTCGGAAGTTTAATCAGTCAATTTTGGGGAATGTATACTTCTTTTATTTCTCTTGCTAATTTAGGTCTAGTGCTAATCATTTGGTCTTTCTATAAACTGCCAACAACACAAGTTAAGAAATATTCAACAAAGACTTTGCTATCTACATTTTTCAAAATAATCTCCGATATCCAAATATGGAAGTCCACTCTTCTTATTGCAACCTTTAACCTCATGTTATTTAGTTATTATCAGCAGGCACCATTTATCTTTAAAGAACGGCTATTATCTCCTTTTCTATATGGTATAAGTGGTTTTTTAATCAGCATAGGCAGCCTTATTGGTGCTATTTTAAATTATTGTCTCTGTCGCTACTATCATTGGCATCAATCGCAGCTTATCAAACTTGCACTGATAATTGCGTTAATTTCCAGCCTTTTTCTATTTCTCATAGAAGATAGCATTATATTTTATCTACCAATGTTAGGAATCATGTTGGCTTATAATATTGCCATCCCAAACATTTTAGCAACAGCACTCACACAGTACAAAGAAGCTCTCGGGACTGCAGGCTCTATTTTAGGATTTTTATATTATTCGCTTATTGGAATTGGATTAATAATTGCAGATATCATCAACTCTCTTAGTCTTACCATACTGTTATCATCTCTCATTGCAGTAATTACTTTTTTATCATTCAAAAAAAACACCTAAAAATCTATCTCAGAGAAATGATTTCTCAAAACCTAAAAAGGCTGATAATAATCAGCCTTTTTAGGTTTTAATATATATAATATTCTTTATTAAAGCGTAATTTTCACACCCAACTTATTAATAAATGCTGCTAGCCACGCAGGATGTGCAGGCCATGCGGGCGCAGTAATAAAATGATGGCAAACTTGTACACCATCAACAGGAATATCTGCATAAGTACCACCTGATAATTTCACCTCAGGGCTACATGCTGGATATGCACTAATATTATGCCCCTCTAATACACCAGCAGCAGCTAAAATCTGCGGGCCATGGCATACTGCAGCAATGGGCTTCTCTGCCTTATCAAATTCCTGAACTATCTCTAAAATACGCGGATTTAGCCTTAAATATTCCGGCGCTCTTCCGCCAGGAATCACTAAGCCTACATAATCATCAGTATTAACATTATCAAAATCATAATTAAGCGCAAAATTATGCCCAGGCTTTTCACTATAAGTTTGTGCACCTTCAAAGTCATGAATCGCCGTAGGGACAACATCACCTGTCTTCTTATCAGGACAAACCGCATGAACTTCAAAACCAAGCATTTTTAGCGCTTGAAATGGCACCATGATTTCATAATCTTCAACGTAATCACCTGCTAATAATAGAATCTTTTTAGTACTCATCAGAAAATCCTCTCTAACCGTATATCAATGAAAAAGCATAAATATTAACAAAATTAACTATTACAATTTTGAACTATTTCTCTTAAACCTCTTCTCAACATATTATGGTTTAGAGAAATTGGCAATTTATATCTATATTGAAAGCATTTATTAACTATTTTCAATCACCAAAGTTATCGCGCTTAATCTCTGAAAGGAACCTAGCCATGGCATCGAAAACCGAGATAACTACCCAACTTCCACAACCTCTAATATTAGTATTCTTGATGATCTGATGCATCGCCGGAAGTATGACCATAAAGTATTATCACTTTCCTTCAGACAAAAGAAAAACCTCTAGTTCATTGAACTAGAGGTTGTCTTATTAAGCCCTGGGGGTGACCTACTCTCACATGGGATCT
>CAZPIQ010000148.1:0-4332 GCA_964586665.1 uncultured Ignatzschineria sp.
TAGTAACTTTAGCGGCTTTAGCTATTAGACTTTCCTTGTAAAAATGCTGATATCGAAAACGCCACCCAAGATGGAGGCGTTTTCTTGAGGTAAAGTATATGATGATGAAACTAGTAGATGTGCATATACAGCTCTAGTTCCTGTGGCTGATCGTAGTAAAGGCGTCTTAATAATAGATAAGCCTAGGTGAGGTGCGGGATAGAAGTGCTTAAATTGCTTAAGCCCTACAAATAATTTTGCTGCTCTTGTTTTGCAAGAATAATTTCAATCTGAGTGTTACTAAGTCCACTTGCGGTTAAACTTTCACGTAATAATACTAATCTTGCATTGTTAAGCTGTTTAGCTTCGTAAACTGTGTCAGAAATAAATTGCGCATCTTTTGAAGCCGTATTTTTCTAAAATGCGGCTAATATCAGGATAGGGATTTTCATGGTGAAAACTTTTGGAACAGCAATTGCTAGTATCCATATCAAAAGTTATTAAATAACGGCTCACTAAAGCACGCTAAAACACAGGAAGTATTTGGTGATTACATTAGTATTTATAACTTCGCGGATACAGTTGATGATGGGGCTACGTAACCTTTATATTATGAAAATCGTGTACCTGAAGTTTTAATCTCGAGTGATACTATTGGTGAAGATATTACAGATATTCTTGACCAAGGTGATCTTACTGAAGATCAAGAGAGGCGCTTATAAACTGAATTTGCTAAGGCCTATCATATCATCAACAAAAAACATAGAGAACGCTTTTTAAAAGAAAAAATTGATGAGAAATTTAAAGAACCTGAAGATGATTTGAGAATCGTGTTCGTTTGTGCGATGTGGTTAACAGGCTTTGACGCACCATCTGTTTCAACGCTTTACTTGGATAAGCCTCTTAAGAGCCACACATTAATGTAGACTATTGCACGAGCTAACCGAGTATATGAAGGTAAGTCAGCAGGGAAAATAGTTGACTATATAAATATATTCAGTGCGTTGTAACAGGCCTTGGGACTATATGGGGTATAGCTGGGGGGGCTCGTATAAAGTTGATAGTCCAGCCAAAGATAAGTCTGAGCTGGTCGCTGCCTTAGGTATTGCTATCAATGAACTAATTTTATTCTTAAATAATGTTGATATTGACTTGAATAAGATTGTATCAGCATCAGCAGATGCCTTTGCTAAGCTCACTCTTTTGGATAATGCCAGTGAAATACTGCTTGATCCCAAGAATAAAGAAGAGTTTACATCTTTTGTAAGGCAGATAAATCGCATCTTTAAGGTAATTATGCCTGATGATAGGGCAAACCAGTATGTACCTTACCGAATTGCTATCAATATTATTTATTCTCAAATGTGTTTAAAGTCTGGTTTATACATTGATGATGAGGACGTATTGGATGTTGTTCGTAATCAGGTTAATGAACTGCTAGACGAGTCGATATCTACGATTAATATTCAAAGTAATTTACCAGAGCCAGTAAATATTTCTGCTATTGATTTTGATGCTTTAGCGACAATGGTAGCTAAGATCGAAAAGCCGAAACAATCTGATGCAGAGAGGTTAAAAACCTCATTGAACGAAAATTACAGCCTATGGTACTTAAAAACAAAACACGTCAAGATTTGCAACAGAAGTTCCAAGCACTTATTGAAACATACAACTTAGGCGCATATACCGCAGAAGAATTTTTCAATCGCTTACAAGAGTTCATTGGCGAGTTAGAGTATGAAGAAAAGCGTACTGTGCGTGAAGGCTTAACTGAGGAGTTGGCAGTGTATGATTTAATGGTTCAGGATGCTCCCTTATCCGATAAAGAATGCAACCAAGTTAAAGAAATAGCTAAAGTGTTAACGGAAAAAATGAAAGGCATTTTGGTTATTGATTGGCGTAAGAAGCAGCGAACTAAGGCTAGAGTTAAAAATATGATAGAGGAAGTATTAGATAGCTTACCTGAGTCTTATGATGATGATTTATGGCCTAAAACTTGTGGTGAAGTTTATATGCACATCCTTGAGAAGTACCCAGGACAAAGTCTAAGTCCTTATACTTATTAGACTTATGTATATTTTCAATGTTTTTTAATCTTTGTGTGGCTTAATAACGGGCTTTACCAAAGAAAAAATCCTAAGCAGTAGGCAGTAAATGTTGTAGTTAGAACCTTGGGATGTAATTTTCCCGACTCTAAAATACAACTAATTAGAAATTTGGTCGTAAGTATGAATGATAAGAGAAAATGCCATGAACAAAAGATAGCAATTCGAAAAGCTCAAATATCAGAAG
Source organism: uncultured Ignatzschineria sp. (assembly GCA_964586665.1). Taxonomy (GTDB): domain Bacteria; phylum Pseudomonadota; class Gammaproteobacteria; order Cardiobacteriales; family Wohlfahrtiimonadaceae; genus Ignatzschineria. Next base: position 2,272 of record CAZPIQ010000148.1, read on the forward strand.
ATAACTTGTTCGAGTTAGAGTATATTTCAATATTGGTTTAGGCTGAAAATAGCATTACAAGCTTTAGTCTATCTATTTATGATTTAGATATGACAATCAGGAGGTTGAAATTTATGAAAACTTTAGAATGGATGCTTCAATCAAAAGAAACTCGTAGAAAATATGATAAGGCGACTTGGGTGCCATTGAGAGTTTCTTGTACAGAAGAACAGGGTGATATTACTACTATAGGTTGTGTTAGTGAGTTTTTTGGATGTGGTTCGGTTGCATTCTCGCCAGCGCAGAAACAGGTAGCTGAAAAATTAAGCTGGAATGATATTGGAATTAGTAATAGCACGGAGCCTTATGCTTATGAAGATAGCCATTATTCTTCGGTTGAAGAGTATGAATATAATGATCAGAATCCAATAGGTATTAATCTGGTTTTTCAACAAATACAGCCTATAACAGGAATTAGAAAGTGGATAGTAAATCCGGATTTAGTTATAGCGCTAGGACTAATACAAGATGGGTCTGATTGGGTAAGACCAGAAGAAAATTTCACAGTTGTTATTAAAGAGTCTTTTGATGACGAAGGGAACCATATATCCATAGCGATTAAGCGAGAATTTTTAATAGATTACTTGGCGGCAAGAAATCTTTCACTCCGACTCTCTTATTATCGTCGAAGAGTTGAAAATATTGAATCTCTAGAATCTAGCTCGTATTCAGGATTAAAAAATTACGAAGAAGAGCGAAATGGAGGTAGGTTTGAACTTTTAATTCGTGATTTAGAGGATGTATATGGTGGAAATTGGCTTGGGATGAGAATGTGGCGTACGGATATTGATGAGGAGGAAGATGCTCCTGTTATGGGGGAAGAAAGTGATGACAATGTAGAAACCGAAAGCTCTCAAGGGTATGTAAGAGGCTATCCCGGCATTAGAATTGAAAGTGAGTTTTTCCGTGATGAGTGGATTGAGCATCAGGGTTTAAGTGTGCGAGTTCGCAGAGATGAAGATCCAAATCTCCCATCATTTATTATAGAAACAGATGGATCTCGCATGGCATCTAGTATGTTAAACAATGAAGATATTGGAAGATGGTTATGGTTCCGCCCTAGTGTTATTAATGAGTTTCTTAATTACCAAGGGTTTTCGTTGGAATGGCATACAGCAGAAACAGGTAGCTTGAGATCTACCTCTGGTTATGGAATTCATTTTGGAATTAATTCTTCTAGTTTAGTTACTGTATATGCGTATGATATTGCTCGCTTGTCATCATGGGAACAGCATATTTGGTCATCTTATAATGTAGTGCCTGAGGGGAAAGTTTCTTTTGAATTGCTAATGTCACAAGTTGAAGCTAAGCCTGCGACAACACGTGCAGCTGAAGTTTTACTCTTAGAGTGTATGAAGCTGTTAGAAGCAAGCTTCAAAGAATATCGAGATATAGATCTATTTTCTAGTGAAATTAATGCATCTCATTATTTTAAACAAATCAATCGTTTTTCTTGTATAGATCAAGTTTCTCTTTTAACTTTAGCGAAAGAGTTAATACGTTTTTTTTCAGAGCGCTTGAATAAAGAGCAGCTCCGAGAGCTTTCGAATCACAAGGATAAAAAAACATTAGGGTCAAATAAGCTTTTAGAAAGTATTTTAGCCGATAAAGTAGGAGCGTGCAAAAGCACGAGAGGTTTTTGGAGTCATTGCTGGGGTTTATGATATGCGCATAGGTGATGCTCACTTGGCTAGCTCAAAAGTTGAGAGCGCACTGCAGTTAGCTGGCATTGATGATTCACAATCTCATTTAAAACAGGCAGAACAGCTTATTAAAAACTTTGGAGAATCAATTTGGTGGGTGGGAAAGTTGTTATTTGATACCGAAAAATGATCGAATCATTTAAAGTGGTAGAATATGCTGAGATTAGAGTTACTATATAAAGAGGAAAGTGTACATTCACACAATATTGTAGATCGAAATGTACATTTTTTGTTGATTTTTATAGAAAACTCAAATTTTGAAGATGATCGATAAAACGATAGGTTACGGATGTACACTTATGAGTAAGAGTTGTGTAGA
>CAZPIQ010000149.1:0-4317 GCA_964586665.1 uncultured Ignatzschineria sp.
CTCAACTACTGAGAAACACCCAAGAAACTCATTAAGTCTTTGTAGAACATTCTTGCACTGAGCTTGTAGCCTGTTGAACTTAAATGGACTTTATCGCGTGCAGCTAGCTCTTCTTTTTCCCACTTTTCAATACTACATGGACCGCCCATCGCTTTTTGCCAATCCCAATAGAGCGTGCGCTCTGATTTTGCCACTGATTGCTGAACGTCTTTAACCATTTGATATGAAGGTGGCTGACGATCTGTGCATGAACCACTACTATTACGCATCATGGCATCTGCCGGGCTAATAAGGAGAATTGCGGCATTCGGTAAACGCATACGCACGTTGCGAATGCTATCAACTAAATTACGACGATAATCATCTTGATCTAAAGTATCGTTAAATGCTTCATTCGTGCCATATTCTAAGATCACAAGATTACTATTCGTTGCGGTAAGCTCTGCAAACCATTCTGGCGACCACTTATTCCAGCTCGAGAGCTGTGCGCCATTTGTTGCAATCATTGAGACAATTGCCCCCGGCGTTTGGCTCTTTTGTAACCATAAGCCGCCGATTTCAACATCCGGCTCCTCTGCCACAATCTTCATCGGCATCGGCGTTCTGGCATTTAATACCTGCCAACGACCATTACCTGAGAGCGCACGACTTAAATCTAATTGCCCACGATCATTGTAAATCGCAAGTGGCTCAGATCCCCTTGCCTTTACCACCATTCGCACATCCCAAAGACCTGCATTTTCTGGCTTACTAAGCATCACATCAATATAGCCACCCTTACGAACCGGCGTTGCAACATAACCGCCCATTGGGAAATCCACATTGCTCACGGTTCTGCTACTCGTTAAATTCCAGTTATTGCTTTTCCAAGAAACTTCTGCATGACGCTGACCTCGCACCGTCATCGGTGTGACCCAACCTATGCCGGCATTCCCAAGTCTTGCTTGAAGCTGATCACGAAGACCGCCGGTAAAGAAATCCGCGGCTGAATGGGAATCACCAAATTGCGTGATAACTAATACGCTATTACTGCCTTGTGCAACGCTTTGAACAGTACGTTTAAGTTGATTCGTATTACGATCCCCGTAATCAATAATGCCGGGGCCGATTTCACGATGATAATTTGAAGCATTCCCAAGATCATCAGCACTACAACCCGCTACTAGAAGCACGGATGCAGCTAATAACCAATTTCGAAATAGTTTCATAATTTAATCCTTTATCTATTCTGTATACCAGATGCTTGTATCACCTGATTCATTTGGTGCTGATTTTTGAGGTGTTGACTCTTGGGGCATTTCAACTGGCGTAATAATTGTGCCGTCCGCCCATTGTAGAGGTGTATCTTCTCTCGGAACACTATTCGATAATGGTTCTCTACCATCAACTTTCGGGGTAACTACATTCAATGCCGAAGACTCTGTTTTTGGTGAGGCAGATTCAGCGAATCTGTTTTCTGCGCTATTTGAGTCAACATTATCCATTTTCTCACTTGGTTTACCAGCTGTTACTGTTTTTTTCGTAATGTTAGCCTCATTTTTCGGTGCGCTTACGATCCTATTTTGTTGTGATTTTGTTGATATTACCGGCTTAACAGCCTCACTCTTATGTAGCTCTTTGTTCGTCACTTCTCGAGTTTCAGCGACCGTTTTAGATAAAACTGCACTGCCATCTTTATGGAGATTTTCATCTGAATGAGATGCTTGAGCCGGGATTGGTTCTACTACTTCCGTTTCTTCTTGCTTGGTTGGCTCAGGCCTTATGATCGTTAATGAATCAATGACGCGATTCCCCACTAAACGTTGTCCTGTAACCGTAAAGTGAATCCCATCATTCGTCCTCACTTTTTGATTACCTTTATCCGTTTGGGCATAAGCATTATAACCTTCATCACTACACCCTAAAACATCACTCGTTGGCAGATAGGTTCCATTGAATCTCTCAACCTCTGATTGATAGACTGTATTGAGATAAACCATTCCATCATGTAATTTCTCTTTACGCATACAAGGCGCACCAAGCCAAATAACCGGAAGGTTATATTGATTTGCGGAGAGCAGAATCTTCTGAATACGCTCACGATATTCACGCTCCCACTCGGGGCTCATAAATTTAAGGTAACGTTTTCGACCAGTCGCTTGGAAATCCCATGGATCGTTAGCACCTAAATAAACAACGATTGCCTTAATGCTTTTATCGCTTTCGAGTGTATCTTCAACCACTTTGGGCCAATTATAGAAACTCGGATAAGCAAGCCCTGTGCTCTGCTTACTTAAATCAACACTATCAATATTTTCACTCTTATAGAGCGCTTGACGAATACGCGGTGCAACGCCTTGCATCATTGAATCGCCCACAAAGAAGATCTTATCGCCGGCTGTTAAAATCGCCTCTTTCGGCAATTGCGGAATCATCGGTCCTACTAGTTCGGCATCCTTTTTAGGAGTGAAAAAGTCCGAAACAGGCTCAGTCGCTTTATCAGCTACCTGACTCTCTTCAATTTCCGCCGTTTTTATCGCTAATTGCGCGGATTCATCAATACCTCGTGGATTTTTATCTAACACCTCAACATCTGCACTTTCAGGGGCTAATGTAACTATCTCTTGCCCTGATTGTTCTATTTCAATGCTTGATGGATTTAATTGCCCATGGATCGATCGCTCTAAAATAGCTAATGGCGACTCTGCATGATACGTTTGTGACCAATAGATATTCACTGATTCTCTAAATAGGAAGAGAATCCCGATTAACGTCACGAGTAATATATAGAATACTTTTGCTCTTAACATGATCCCCTCCTTAGAAACTTGCATAGATAAATTGTGGGATTCCTGAAGGTGCCATAAAGATCACACCCCAAAGAATAAGAATAAAAATAAATGGCAATAATGGCCAAGGCACCTTTTTCGAATAAGTGACAAAATATTCCGGAATTTTCACGCATAGCGGATAGAGATAGAACACCACTAAACAGATCGCAAGTAACACGCCGAGATCATGATATGGCATCATCTCTAGTGAAAAGTTACTAAAAAGTGATGTGATATATGTCATCGAATCATCAAAGGTCACGCTTCTAAAGAAGATCCAGCCTAAGCAGATATAGTTAAAGGTGATGAATCGATAGAAGTAAGACTCCCAGCCGATCAGCTCACGATTTTGATGTGCCTTCACATCTGCTTTACTCATACCATTTGCAAGCAGTTTCTTGCTCTCAATATTATCTTTGATATTCAGGAAAACAACGCCAACACCATGAATTGCACCCCAGATTAGGAAGTTCAAGGTTTCTCCGTGCCAAAGCCCTGAGAGCACCATCGCAATCATCACATTCACTTGTGTGCGAGTCGGCCCTTTTTGGCTACCGCCTAGAGGAATATAGATATAATCTCGAATCCAGAGTGAAAGACTCATATGCCATCTGGCCCAGAAATGCTTGAGGCTCGTCGCTAAGTAAGGCGCGTTAAAGTTCTGTGGCAATCTAAAGCCTAAGAGAAGCGCTATGCCTGTCACTAAATCGGTGTAGCCTGAGAAATTCAAGTAGATCTCAATCGCGTAAGCATACACGCCGAGAATAAGCTCGATTGTATGGAATTCACTAGGGTTATCAAACACCGTTCTAACCCATGTTTCTGAGAAGAAAGCGCTGAGCCAATAGACTTTAATCACCGCTAGAAGCAGTAACATAAACGCGCGGTGATAATCTTCAACCTCACGGGGCGCTTTTGCCTGAATTTGCGGCAGAAAAACATTTGCACGATTAATAGGCCCCGCAATCACGCTTGGGAAGAAGGCTAAAAAGAGCGCAAAATCAAAGAAGCTAATCGGTTCAATCTCTTTACGATAGAGCGAGACAAGATAGCTGATTGAATGGAAGGTATAAAATGAGATTCCGATCGGCAGAATAATCTCTGCAACCGGCAAGGAAATTTCAATATCCCATTTAGCAAATTGATTAATGAGCTCTGGTGCAAAGAAGTTGAAATATTTAAAGACCGCTAAGTTACCAATTGCCACAACACACGCGCTAATCAGCCAAAATTTTGGCCGAGGACTATAAGCAATGGAAGTGGATAAGGCGTAAATAATCCCAGTATACGCGCCTAGAATAAAGGCAAAGTTGATATTAAACAGACCGACGATCAGGTAGCTACTGACAAGCAATATCGCATTTTGAATGGCCACTGATCTTCTAAAGGACCAGTAAACGAGGAAAAAGAGGACAAATATTGCCGCAAACTCTATTGATAGATAACTCACAATCTAACCTTACATGTCGATTTTTATATTATGTGACACTACTTGTGCCTGCTTGCC
>CAZPIQ010000150.1:0-1193 GCA_964586665.1 uncultured Ignatzschineria sp.
TCAAAAAGATATCTTTAAGAAAGCAATGAGGGCTGAATTCATGTTCTGAAATGAAGATCCTCATCCATTAATACTGGTGAAGTATCAGTATTCATTTTGGCGTAAAGTTGAATATGCGCCGGCAATATCATTAATCGGGAGATTATTATCATGAGAAGAGATCAATCATTTGGAATGGGATATGAGATGGGATTGGGTCGTGGAGAAGGGCGAGGAAATGGCCGAGGCCGTCGATCAGTTCATCAAGGCGATGGCAGAAGACGTGGTGGTGAGCTTCATCAGTGTCACGAGCGTTCTGATGATCGTTTTGGCATGGGCGGACATCGTGGTTTTGGCGAGGGTCGTTATGAGCAAGGTGGATATCATGCGCATCGTGGACATTATAGTGGTCGCGGTCATGGAATGATGGGGTGTCATGGTCGTAGCGATGATCGTTTTGAAGGTGGCAGAGGGCATTCTGAAGGTCGCCGAGGTCATGGACATGGCGAAGGGTGTGGCAAAGGAAATGGTCATAGGAATGGCCATGGAAATGGGATGGGGCGCGGTAGAGGCGAAGGTCGCGGACGTGGTCAAGGTAGAGGTGATGCGCGTTTTGGGGGTGCACGTCGTATTAGTAGCGAAGAGCTTCAAATGCTCGTTTTAACATTGCTCGCAGAAGAATCCCTTCATGGCTATCAGATTATTAAAGAGCTCGAAGAGCGTTCACATGGTTTCTATAAACCAAGCCCTGGCATGATCTATCCGCTTTTAGCTTTTATTGAAGAGAGTGATTTAGCAGAAGTAACGCTTGATGGCACGAAGAAGCTTTTTTCATTAACAGACGCAGGTCGTGCTGAAATTGCCGGCAAGCAAGTTGAAGCAGAGAAGCTTCTTAGCTGGTTAGAAGCGCAAGGTCAGCTTATTGTTGCTATGGAAAATGCCTATGAAGTTTCTCGCGAAGCTTCAGAGTCGCCCTTTAGAGCTAAGATGAAAGCAATGCGCACATTACTTCGTGAAAGAGATGATTTAGATGAAGCGCAGAGCGCAGAGATTTTGGCGATTTTAGATGAAGCCATTACGAAGATTGAGCGGGTTTAAATCCCATCAATGAATGCATTTTATAGAATGCATTTTATAGGCATCATGAAATGTATCAAGCAGTCATTAATAGTGAAGTGCCGGCAATTATGCCGGCATTTTTGTGTCTGTGTCTG
>CAZPIQ010000150.1:1293-3101 GCA_964586665.1 uncultured Ignatzschineria sp.
GTCTGAATGATTTTTATAATATTTACATAAAGGGGCATTAGATCAGGTAAAGCGTTTTTGAGATTGTATCTCAGCACAATTTAGCTACACTTAGAGCAATCAATGTTGATCACGATATTAGGCACAAAATCGATGTACTCACGAATCTTACTATTGCTGATGCTTTTTATCGGCACATTTACCTCAGCAATCGCCGAAGAACAGGGAGATTCGCCAAGTTTTCTCAAGGGATTAACCGATAAGGTTACTACAAGCTTAAAAGAGAATGTGAACAGGGCCTTTGATGGCGCGAGTGCTTACTTTCAAAATAATGCCGGCGCTGATCAGGATTCGGCTGATGAAATAGGTTTTGAGACGAGTGAAGAGAGGCTAGGCTACGAAAAAGAGGGAATCCTCTCGCCTTATAAACGTATTGCCAATAGTAATTATGTGACTTCAAAGGGCAAGCTCTATTGGCGTTTAGTGGAATATACGCGAGTTTCAGATTGCATTATCTGCCCAAGAACAGGCGGAGATTGGCATTATGAGGCTGATATTCAATATTTGCCGGTGGCAGGAAATTCAGCAGATTATGACCTAAAGAACCTTCATGGTTTTGGCATGGATGTCTCGTATCTAACAGATGGCAAATACTTTTTCTATAAGGATCAAATAGTCGATTTGGGCGGACCATTGAAAGCTGATTTTAATCCTGAGAAATATGCTTTTGCCGGCGTTCGTGATCAATATTTTATTGTGGATGATCTGGTCTTTTATAAGGATCAATTAATGCCGGCAAGTGGTCATGAATTTGTCTTTATTGCCGATAATCTCTATCGGGATAATACTTTTGTTTATGATAAAGGTCAGATATTAAAAGAGGCCGATCCCGCTACCTTTGAGGTGGTGAATTATTACTTTGCCCAAGATCAACACCGAGTGTGGCACAGTGAAGACGAGTGGACGTTAACTGCTATCAAAGCACCGATTACTTTGGGTGAATGTGCCTTTGGTGGGAAAAGTTGCCCTTATATCAACAATGATGAAGTGGTCTATTATCAGAATGATCCCATTGAGGGTGCTGATGCGAAGAGTTTTGAGGTGATGAATCTCACTTGTCCGCTCGATCAATCATTATTTGAAGCAGAAAATGTGGAGGGCGTATTTGCGTCCGGCACTCATTCTCACATTAACTGTACGCTTCCGAGCCGAATTATGCGTCAGCAAAAGGATGATAATTGGTCTCGTGATAAAAATAACGTCTATTATCGAGGCGTCATGAAGCCTGATTTAGATCCGGCAAGCGCAGAGCTTCTCTATCTAGGGAATGAGCTTATACTGTTCGATGATAAGGATGGTAAAGGGCGAATCTACTTTAACTACATCAACGATTCAACAGATTATGAAGGATTCCTCTATGCACCCCTTACAGAGGATTCAACGCATCATCCATCCTTTCCGATCTTAGCGGATGCGAATGGTTTCTTTCAATTCTCCACCAATATGGGAAGTGACCCAGGTAGAATGATTCCGAGTAATCTATGCCGATATGGTGACGATCCGACGGGTCAGCTCAAAGTGTTAGAGAGAGTGCCGGAAGGCATAGCCTACGGTTTTGAAGATGATCGTTTTGAATATTACCTCAAAACCCAATACGGCGATGAATCAATCATGCATCCAAACTCAGCACCGAAAGGATATTACAAAACGACAGAAGATATCCTCGCGATCAAAGATTATATGATCGACAAAGCAACCGGCGAAAAATATGTGATGTTTAACCATTTTACCGGTTGCGGAAAATGGGATGAGGTTGAGGCTTATTTACG
>CAZPIQ010000150.1:3201-4298 GCA_964586665.1 uncultured Ignatzschineria sp.
AAAGAAAAACCTGAAGTTTAAAAAACAGCATGAAATAATATGGTCAATAATTTTCAATTGAATGAAACAGATCACTTTATGAAAAAAGCTTTCTCCCTTATTTTTGCGATTGGCGCATTAATGCTATTTTGTTTTCAGCTGTATGGGTTTATCGTCAATCCTGTTACGCATGTTGTTGCTGAGGCGAGCATGGAAGAGGTGAATTATCAGCTCGATAAGCTACTACTTGAGATCGCTGATGAAAAGACGATAGAAGCAAAGCTCAATGAAGCACTTGCGCAAACGCCGAGAAAATGGGAAACCATCGAGCTCTATCTCGATTATATTGCCGAGCAAAATTATATGATTTCAGAAGAGACGCTACAGCTCGCCGAAAGTTTAAAAGATGATGATTCAGGATTTTGGCAGAGTAGTGTGCAATGTTTTGAATGTATGCATTCGCCGGAAACTTGTCCGATGAATTGGGCACAGAGCTGTAATATCGCGGTTGAATTCACGCCGGTGGGCGATGTACGTTCCCTCTATGGTGAATATGATAACTGGTCGAATGATCGAGAGATTGATCAGCTCAATGTTGGGCTCTCTGTTTTAGGATTAGGTGCAACGGTCGCGGCCGTTGGCACTATGGGCGGTTCATTAGCGATTAAAGGCGGCGCAGCCTTTTTAAAGACGGCCAAAAATGCCAAGAAGCTCAATCCACGAATGATTAAATTCCTCAATGAGAGTAGCACTGGTTTAATCGACTTCTCTAAAGTCCCGAGCAATTGGGTGACAAGTCCAAGTAGCCTCAATCGTGCGATTGATCCTGATAAAATGGCAACGCTCTCAAAATTTGCTGAGAATCTATATGATGTTCAAAATATCGCCGGCATTCCGAGAACCTTAAAATATCTCGATCGAATCGATCATGCACACGATGCCGAAAAGCTCGCAAGGCTCACGAAAATGAGCAAAACAAAACCCTTCGTTGCCATGGAGTTAACGAGTAAAGGCCGGCTCTTTAAGATTTTTAATAAATATGGCAAGAAGCTCACAGGGCTTGTCATCTCAGCAATAACGTTATTGATGAGTATTTTGGGGCTTTTTTTGAGTTTTAC
>CAZPIQ010000151.1:0-4289 GCA_964586665.1 uncultured Ignatzschineria sp.
TACACTGCTGTACGACCTGCAACGTCATCCGATTTCACTGTTAACATCTCTTGTAGTGTATATGCTGCACCATAAGCTTCAAGTGCCCACACCTCCATCTCTCCGAAACGCTGACCACCGAATTGTGCTTTACCACCAAGCGGTTGCTGTGTTACGAGTGAGTATGGACCTGTAGAACGAGCATGCATTTTGTCATCCACTAAGTGGTTGAGTTTGAGCATATACATGAAGCCGACTGTTACAGGTCTATCAAATGCATCCCCTGTACGTCCATCATATAATTTAATTTGTCCTGACTCAGGGAGATCCGCTAAACGAAGCATACGACGCATCTCTTCTTCCGAAGCACCATCGAATACTGGGCTTGCCATTGGAACCCCTTTTCTTAAGTTTCCACAGAGTTCGATCACTTCATCATCACTGAATTTAGCTAAATCAATTGTCTGTGCACTGCCATCTTTGTTATAGATCTCATCTAAGAAACCACGAAGCTCATTTGCTTCTGCGTGTGATTTGATCATTTTGTCAATTTTAAGGCCAAGTCCGTGAGCCGCCCAACCTAAGTGCGTTTCAAGAATCTGACCGATGTTCATACGTGATGGAACCCCTAGTGGATTCAAGCAGATATCAACAGGTGTACCATCTTCCATGTATGGCATATCTTCTTCCGGAACAATCATGGAGATAACCCCTTTGTTTCCGTGACGACCTGCCATTTTGTCTCCAGGCTGAATACGACGCTTAACAGCGAGGTATACTTTCACCATTTTGAGAACACCCGGTGCTAATTCATCACCTTGGGTGAGTTTTTCACGTAACTCTTCGAATTTCTTGTTTGAATCTTTACGTTGCTGATCTAAGAGAACTTTAAGTTTTCCAAGTTCTTCAGCTAACTCTTCAGATTTTACTTTAAGATCTAACCATTTCTCACGCTCAGTGCTTTGTAAGTACTCATCTGTGATCTTATCGCCGGCTTTAATACCTTTATTGCCCGCTGCAACTTCAGCGTCGACTAAGCTCTTAGATACACGCTCGAAAAGGTCATCTTCAAGGATACGTAACTGGTCATTTAAGTCCTTACGAACACCACGAAGCTCACGATCTTCGATCTCTTTTGCACGGCTATCTTTTTCAATACCATCGCGTGTAAATACACGAACGTCGATAACAGTACCATCCATTCCTGTTGGAACGCGAAGTGAGTTATCTTTAACATCCGATGCTTTTTCACCAAAGATCGCACGAAGCAATTTCTCTTCCGGCGTTAAAGTTGTTTCACCTTTTGGTGATACTTTACCTACTAAAATATCGCCTGATTTCACTTCTGCACCGATATAAGCAATCCCTGCTTCATCAAGTTTAGAAAGTGCAGATTCTGATACGTTTGGAATATCCGAAGTAATTTCTTCAGGGCCAAGCTTCGTATCACGAGCCACACAGGTTAATTCTTCGATATGAATCGTTGTGAAACGCTCTTCTTTAACAACACGCTCTGAGATTAAGATGGAGTCTTCATAGTTATAACCATTCCATGGCATGAATGCCACGAGCATGTTTTGACCAAGTGCAAGCTCACCTAAATCTGTCGATGGACCATCTGCTAAGATATCCTGACGTGAAACAATATCACCCTCTTTTACGAGGACTTTTTGGTTAATACAAGTATTTGCGTTTGAACGTTGGTATTTTGTAAGGTTGTAGATATCAACCCCTGATTGACCAACGATTGTTTCAGCATCGTTAACACGAATAATAATACGTGTTGCATCTACGTAATCAACAACACCACCACGTTTAGCAACCACACAAACACCAGAGTCTCGAGCAACAATACGCTCCATACCTGTACCTACGAGCGGCTTGTCCGCATTTAATGTAGGAACTGCCTGACGTTGCATGTTCGACCCCATGAGGGCACGGTTAGCATCATCATGCTCAAGGAATGGAATTAACGCAGCTGCAACAGATACGATCTGTTTTGGTGAAATATCGATATAATGAATTTGCTCTTTCGTTAAGAGTGTAAATTCACCTTCAACACGAGCAGCGATTAAGTCGTCTACGAATGCACCATTTTCATCTAATTTTGCATTTGCCTGAGCGATACCGTAGTTCGCTTCTTCATATGCTGAAAGATAATCCACTTGATCCGTTACACGACCATCGATCACTTTACGATATGGTGTCTCAAGGAAACCATAGCTGTTTGTGCGAGCGTAGCTAGCAAGTGAGTTAATCAAACCGATGTTTGGACCTTCCGGCGTTTCGATTGGACATACACGACCATAGTGAGTAACGTGAACGTCACGTACTTCAAAGCCAGCACGCTCACGCGTTAAACCACCAGGCCCTAATGCAGAAATACGACGTTTATGCGTTACTTCTGAAAGCGGGTTATTCTGGTCCATGAACTGTGAAAGCTGTGATGAACCGAAGAACTCTTTAATTGCAGCACCTACTGGTTTTGCATTAATCAGTTCATGCGGTGTTAAGCCTTCCGCTTCTGCAATAAGAAGACGATCTTTAACTGCACGCTCAATACGAACAAGACCAATACGGTAAACGTTTTCAACCATTTCACCAACAGAACGAATACGACGGTTACCTAAATGGTCAACATCATCAACAGTCCCATTACCGTTACGAATTGAAACTAACTCTTTTAACACATCAAGAATATCAGTATTCGAAAGTGTACCTTCGCCCGTATCCGAATCACGACCAAGACGACGATTAAATTTCATTCGTCCAACCGCTGATAAGTCATAGCGATCACTTGCAAAGAAGAGGCTCGTGAATAAATTCTCAGCAGCTTCTTTTGTAGGTGGCTCACCTGGACGCATCATACGGTAGATTTCGATCTGCGCTTCAAGCTGGCTCTTAGTAGTATCAGCACGAAGTGTATCTGAAATATAAGCACCGCGATCTACTTCATTTGTGAAGAGAACTGGAACTGCTTTGATACCATATGCCATGAATTTCTCAAGCATTTCCGTTGTTACAACATCATTTGCAAGCGCAAGTAATTCACCTGTCGACTCATCCATAATGTCTTGCGAAACAACGCGGCCAACAAGATACTCAAATGGTACATCAAGATCTTTAACACCCGCATCTTCAAGTTTTTTCACGTGACGAGCAGTGATACGACGGCCTTTCTCTACGAGAACCTCACCCTCTAACTTGATATCAAATGCTGCCATCTCCCCACGAAGACGACTTGGAACTAACTCAAGGAAAACACCCTCTTTAGTTAATTTGAAAGTATTCGTTTCAAAGAATTCAGCTAAGATCTCAGCATCAGATAAGCCTAATGCTTTTAAGATAATTGTTGCATGAAGCTTACGACGACGGTCAATACGAGCGAACACTAAGTCTTTAGCATCAAACTCGAAGTCCATCCATGAACCACGGTAAGGAATAATACGTGCTGAGAAGAGTAATTTCCCAGATGAGTGACCTTTTCCTTTATCGTGATCGAAGAATACACCTGGTGATCTGTGAAGCTGAGAAACGATAACACGCTCTGTACCGTTAATAACGAACGTACCGTTTTCTGTCATAAGTGGGATTTCACCTAAGTAAACGCCACCACGACCGAATTGATCGATATCTGCTTCACGAATCTCTTTGATTTCACCCGTTTCAAGATCAGAGATCTTAAGACGCATACCAATACGAAGAGATGCAGCGAATGTTGTACCACGCATCTGGCACTCACGAACATCAAATTCAGGCTCACCAATATGGTAATCAACGTACTCAAGTGAGAGACGGAAACCATTTGATGCTGCTGTTTTTGCTTTTATAGCTTCAATTGGGAAAATTGATTTAAACGCAGCATGTAAACCTTGATCTTTACGCTCACGACGAGGTGTATGATCTTGAAGAAAGTTTTCATACGAATCGATTTGAGTTGCAAGAAGGAAAGGGACCTCTTGGACTTCAATTTGTTGTCCAAAGTCTTTACGGATGCGTTTTTTTTCTGTAAACGAATAAGCCATGCAATGTATTCCTCATAAGCTGGGGAGTGTAAACATATAAATTAATCCTTTGGCCAAAAGGCCTAATTTATACGCTTGTAAAATATGCTAGAAAAATATTTTCTTAAGCTAGTAAAGGCTAGGGTTCAGTACCCTAGCCTTTATTATTCATTCTTAACTAAAAGCGCCATCATTGTTATCAAGCTGATAATCGATTGACTCCTCTAATTATAGATTGATTATTTAAGTTCTGCAGATGCGCCAGCTTCTTCAAGTTCAGCTTTGATTTTGTCTGCTTCATCTTTA
>CAZPIQ010000152.1:0-4145 GCA_964586665.1 uncultured Ignatzschineria sp.
AATCCATGAGTATTGAAATTAAAGTTCCGGTATTACCTGAGTCAGTTGCAGATGCGTTGCTTTCGGCATGGCACAAACAGGTTGGTGAGTTCATCGAAGAGGGTGAAAACCTTGTTGATCTTGAAACCGACAAAGTAATGCTTGAAGTGCCGGCAACAGTGAGCGGTATCCTCAAAGAGATTAAAGTCGAAGAGGGTACAGACGTAACCGAAGGTACACTTCTTGCGATTATCGAAGCAGGCGAAGCGCCAAAAGCAGGTGATGCGCCGAAAGCACAAGAGACAAAAGAAGAGGCGGCGCCAGCATCAGAAGATGATGAAGTAGGCATGTCTCCATCAGTACGCCGTTTAGTTGAAGAAAATAACTTAGATATCTCTAAGATTCCTGCGACAGGTAAAAATGGCCGTCACCTTAAAGAAGATATTGAAAGCTTCCTTAAAAATGGTGGTGCGAAAGCCGCGCCAGCAGCAAAATCAGCACCAGCAGTTGCTTCTGTTCCAACAGGTGAACGTGTTGAGAAACGTGTACCAATGACTCGTTTACGTGCGCGTATTGCTGAGCGTCTTCTTGATGCAACGAATACAACCGCAATGCTTACAACGTTCAATGAAATTAACATGGAACCTGTAATGTCAATGCGTAAGAAATACCAAGATCGTTTCACTAAAACGCATGGTGTGAAATTAGGCTTCATGTCATTCTTCGTAAAAGCAGCAGTTGAAGCGCTTAAGAAGTACCCAGCAGTGAATGCATCGATCGATGGTAACGATATTATCTATCACGGATATTTCGATATCGGTATTGCAGTATCATCACCACGTGGTTTAGTTGTACCCATTATCCGTAATGCTGATCAATTAAGCCTTGCAGACATTGAGAAACAAATCATCGAGTATGCAACAAAAGCAAAAGAAGGTACTTTAACACTTGAAGAAATGACAGGTGGTACATTCACGATCACTAACGGTGGTGTATTTGGTTCAATGCTTTCAACGCCAATTATCAACCCACCACAAAGTGGTATCTTAGGTATGCATAATACTTACGAGCGTCCAATTGTAAAAGATGGTCAAATCATTGCAGCACCAATGATGTATGTTGCACACTCATATGACCATAGAATTATCGATGGTGCAGAAGCGGTTGGTTTCTTAGTATCAATTAAGAATGCGCTTGAAGATCCAGCTAGCATGCTTTTAGATCTATAATTCGCGAATTTGTTTCGAATTTATTGCGAATCTATTCTAGAGTTATTGAAAATATCAAAATTCGATAATTGATGAATCGTAGATTTAATAATTATAATAGATAAATCATTCATAATGAAAAGAGAGGATCCTTTATTGATGCAATATTCGATAAAGGATCTTTTTCAAGGAGAATATCTCATATGGCAAAGAAAGAATTTGATGTAATCGTGATCGGTGGTGGCCCTGCGGGTTATGTAAACGCAATCCGTGCAGCGCAACTTGGCCTTAAAGTGGCATGTGTTGAGAAGTGGATTGGTAAATCAGGAAAGCCGGCATTAGGCGGTACTTGTTTAAACGTAGGTTGTATTCCTTCAAAAGCGCTTCTTGAGTCATCAGCGCTTTATGCAACCGCAAAAGATTCATCAGCAGAGCACGGTATCACAGTAGCTGATATCAAAATGGATCCTAAGGGCATGATCGAGCGTAAAGATAAGATCGTTACAGAGCTCACATCAGGAATTGCAATGTTGTTCCAAGCGAACAAAGTAGAGTGGTTACAAGGTACAGGCAAGCTCTTAAAAGATAACGTGGTTGAAGTAACAGATCATGAAGGCAAAGCTGAAACTTATAAAGCAAAAGATGTTGTTCTTGCAACCGGTTCAGTGCCATTTGATATTCCTTCGGCGGTGGTGGATAACATCCGTATTATCGATTCAGAAGGTGCATTGAACTTAACAGAAGTACCAAAGCGTTTAGGCGTGATTGGTGCTGGGGTTATCGGTCTTGAAATGGCAAGCGTTTGGGCGCGTTTAGGATCTGAAGTTGTGATCTTTGAAGCGATGGATAATTTCCTCTCAGCGGCTGATCAGCAAATCGCTAAAGATGCTGCGAAGCACTTCAAAAAACAAGGTTTAGATATTCGTTTAGGCGCACGCGTGAATGAATCAATCGCAACTGATAAAGATGTTACGGTTAAATATAGCGATAAAAAAGGCGATCACGAAGAGAAGTTTGATGTGCTTTTAGTGGCTGTTGGCCGTAAAGCCTTTACAGATGGTATCGTTGATGAATCTGTAGGGCTTGAAATGGATGGTCGTTTAGTGAAAGCGGATGACGATTGCAAGACGAATATTCCAAACGTATGGGCGATTGGTGACTTAGTACGTGGTCCTATGCTTGCGCATAAAGGATCGGCTGAAGGAATCGCTGTAGCGCAGCGTATTGCGGGTCAATATGGTCGTGTGAACTACGATGCAGTGCCATGGGTTATCTATACACATCCTGAAATTGCTTGGGCAGGAAAAACTGAAGAGCAGTGTAAGGCAGAAGGTATTGAGATTGTCACAAGCTCATTCCCATTTGCAGCATCAGGTCGTGCGAAAGCAATGGGTTCAACAGAAGGTTTAGTGAAAGTGATCGCAAATGCGAAAACGGATAAGCTTCTCGGTGTTCACATCGTCGGTCCTAATGCATCAGAATTGATTCATGAAGCAGTTATCGTGCTTGAGTTCGGTGGTACTTCTGAAGATATCGCAAGCACAATGCATGCTCACCCAACACTTGCTGAAAGTGTTATGGAAGCAGCACATGGTATTCATAAAAGTGCCATTCACATGATGAATCGTAAATAAATAACTTTCTTTTAAAGATTGTAGAAAGCGTTTTCAGAGATGAAAACGCTTTTTTATTGTAAAAAACACAGATATCACTACATTTGTCATGTTTTTATCATATTGAATAATAAAGTATATTTTTGGTAATTTAGTTGTTGGTCAACAGCTGATTAATAACTAATCAATAAAATTCATCAATTTGTTTGACATATCCCATAGATAGTACTAATATAGCCTCCTGTTCACGAGGAAGAGATTCCAAAAGAACACATTTGGTCCCTATCGTCTAGCGGTTAGGACACTGCCCTTTCACGGCGGCAACCGGGGTTCGAATCCCCGTAGGGACGCCAAATACAAGCCTACTGATTTATGTCAGTAGGCTTTTTTGGTTTCCAGAGATACGTTTCCAAAGATAGCTGTTGTTATCAAGTCTATTCGTATCGATAGTGAAATCGATTTAAGACAGTATGGTTAAAACCAAGATTGATTTTTGGCGAGGAAGCGTTTGTATATTGCTAGCAAGTTAACACCAACCATCGCGTGAATATATTTAAACTGAAATGATGATATCGAGCGTTGACTAAGGTTGATCAGTGCTTATCAATGATCTTCGAGCGACGTTCCCCTAGTTTGAAACTGGTAAAAAATGTTTGAGTAAAATCTATACATGATAAACTTTGACATTCGGTAAATTTAATCTTATTATAGCCACCTGTTCACGAAGAAGAGATTCCAAAAGAACACATTTGGTCCCTATCGTCTAGCGGTTAGGACACTGCCCTTTCACGGCGGCAACCGGGGTTCGAATCCCCGTAGGGACGCCAAATACAAGCCTACTGATTTATGCCAGTAGGCTTTTTTGGTTTTTACGCCTTCGCTTATTTCTTTGTAGAGAGAGCAAGGTATAATAACCCTTCAGTATTAATAGAATGAGTCAGCACTCTATGGGATCTTCCTGATAATGCCGGCGGGAATCATGATGAGAGATAGAGTGTGAGCATAAAAGCATGTAGGAGCTGAAAATGGCTAAGATTTTAATCTGTAATGTGAATGATCTCTCAAAAGGGGAGATGCGTAAGTTCGATACGACAATCGGCGAGCTATTAGTCTTTAATCGTGATGGCGAATACTTTGTGACAGATGATCAATGTACACATGCGACAGCTTCGCTCTCAGAAGGCGATTATTTTGACGATACAGTGAGTTGTCCGCTTCATTGGGGGGAGTTTAATATCATGACAGGGGAAGCAACAGCCTCGCCGTGTAAAAAGCCTCTTAGAACTTATCGCGTGATGATTGAAGGCGAAGAAGTTTATATTGATAGCGAATTAGAAGCGATTGC
>CAZPIQ010000153.1:0-4136 GCA_964586665.1 uncultured Ignatzschineria sp.
TCATGCGGTAATCAATAAATGCATCCTTGTCATTTAGTCTTTGTAAGAAGGGATTTGTTTGGATCTGTGATTCAAGTGTTGCAGTCGCACTTGGTCCGTAAGCATGCCCAGTATGAATATGCACATGATGCGGTACTTCTTCAACAATTCGATTGAGTGAGTTAAATAGCTCTTCAGGATCTGATCCTGTAATATCTGCGCGTCCTGCGCCATCAACAAAGAGCGTATCACCTGTAATCACATCATCAGAGAAAATATAACAGATAGAACCTGGGCTATGTCCCGGCGTGTTAATTACGCGAACTTCTTCGCCAGCAAATTCAAGAATATCATTATCATACAGCGGAATTACATCATCTGGTAACTCTCTAAATGCCGTTGGTAAATCGCCTTTTGGGTATGAGTTGATAAAATCGATTTCGACATTTGATGCATAAACCGGCATCGGATGGAAATCACGTAGCATCTGTACCGCGCTAACATGATCATGATGACCATGGGTTAGCCAAATAGCGACAGGTTTTACGCCAAGGCGTTCGATCTCATCGGTAAAATACTCCTCATCCCAAGCAGGATCGATGATGATCGCTTCACCTGTTTCGGTATCTTCGATGATATGCATGAAGTTTTCGTATCTTTCATAAACTTTAGAGTGAATTTTATAGCGTTTACTCATAATAAAAAATCCTTAAGGATGATAGAGAAATAAAGTGGTTTTAGTCGTTTAAAATTGAATTTTAGATCTGTCAATATCAGCATATCTTATTTGCATCACTTTGATCTCAATTCTGTTTTTAATAAAATGTGATTGTTGATTCATTATGACGCTTTTCAATTGTAAATGCATCTAAAGGACAAAGTAAAAATCACTAAAGTACTCGATAATGCGACTTAGCTCAGAGTTTATTGCTTTTTATGTTTATTGTGAATTTACTTCATATGAATGAGCAGAGTAGAAAAGCCCTTAAAATCGATTATTTAAGGGCTCTCGGGGAATATCTTAATCAGATTTCATTATGCTTTTATGGGATTTATGGAATCAATACCGCAGAGCCCACAATTTCACGATTTTCAAGAGATTGGTGTGCGCGTCCCACTTCTGAGAGTGGGAAGGTTTGTTGCAGTGAGAGTTTAATTTGATCCGAACTCAGTGCTAAGAACCAACGATCCATCACTGTTTGGTAGCGTTCCGGCGTTGAGGTGTAAGCATTAAGGTTTGGGCGGGTTAAGAAAAGGCTCCCTTTTTCCAATAATAGTAATGGCGATATTGCCGGCGGTGCACCTGATGCATTGCCGAATGAAACCATCATGCCAAGGAGCTTTAAGCAGTCGAGTGATGGAAGAAAAGTGTCTTTTCCAACGCCATCATAAACCACATCAACCCCTTCAGGTGCAAATTCACGGACGCGTTTCGCAAAATCTTCGGTGCGGTAGTTGATCACAAGATCCGCGCCTAAAGCTTTCACGATCTCTGCTTTTTCATCGCTTCCGACAGTTGTGATAACTGTTGCACCAATTGCTTTTGCCCATTGAATGAGGATTTGACCAACACCACCTGCGCCGGCATGAATCAGTGTTGTGTGTTCAGCTTTCAATTTAAATAGGTCAAAGAGTAGGTAGCTAGCTGTTCCGCCTCGGATTAAAGAAGAAGCTGCTTCTTCATAAGAGATGCTGCTTGGGATCTTGATGAGACGATCCGTTTTGATATTACGTTCAGAAGTATAAGCCCCAAGAACGCTTGCATAACATACGCGATCCCCAATATTAAAACCGGTTACATCAGAGCCGACGGCTGTAATAATGCCGGCAGCTTCTTGCCCGATGACGGTGGGTGTTTCAAGTTTATAGAGACCATCACGATGATAGGTATCAATAAAGTTAAGGCCAATGGCTTTCTGCTCGATACGAACTTCGCCAGATGCAGGAAGGTCAAGTGTTGTGGCTTCTTTCACAAAGTTGCCAACATCGCCTTGTGCTTTAAGAGTAATTTGGTAGGACATAAGAGTGCATCTCCTTTCTGATTTTTAGATAGTTTGTTTCACATTACCATGCATTACCGCTTTGTGTCAGGGATTTGTCGGTATCAATGAGTCTGGAAATAGGGTTTTGGGAAGGTCATTTAAATGGAAAGATTGTAAGGTTTACAATTGAACAGATATCAGATGGTTGAGCGCTAAATCAGGCTTTACTATAAGGAGCATTGAAAGGAATGCTGAAAAAATCGTTTAAATTTGAAAAATTTCCCGTGTTTAGCATCTATTTCCGTGAAGATAGGGTAGAATATCGGGGAAATTATTTGTAACAAGTCTTTGGTCAGACCTCCGTGATTGATCAAGTTATCTTAGATAAGGATGTAATTAATATGTCAGGACAATTTATCTACACGATGAATCGTGTGAGTAAAGTCGTACCACCGAATAAAGAGATCTTAAAAGATATTTCAATCTCTTTCTTCCCTGGGGCCAAAATTGGGGTTTTAGGATTAAACGGTGCCGGTAAATCAACGCTTCTTCGCATTATGGCGGGCGTAGATACGAACATTCAAGGTGAAGCGCGCGTTCAAACAGGTACCAAAATTGGTTTCCTAGAGCAAGAGCCAAAACTCAATGAAGCGTTAGATGTTCGTGGTAACTTAGAAGAAGCCATGAGCGAAATTAAAAATGCACAAGCTGAACTCGATAAAGTGTACGCAGCATACGCAGAGCCAGATGCAGACTTTGATGCGTTAGCAACAAAGCAAGCAGAGCTTGAAGCAATTTTAGCAAGCTCAGATGGTCATAGTCTTGATCGTCAATTAGAGATCGCAGCAGATGCACTTCGTCTTCCGCCAATGGATCGTGATATTGCGACATTATCAGGTGGTGAAAAACGCCGTGTTGCACTCTGTAAGCTTCTTCTCTCAAAACCAGATATGCTTCTTCTTGATGAGCCAACGAACCACTTAGATGCAGAATCAGTCTCATGGCTTGAGCGCTTCCTTCATGATTATCCAGGGACAGTGGTTGCGGTAACGCATGACCGTTACTTCCTTGATAACGTTGCAGGCTGGATTTTAGAGCTTGACCGTGGACACGGTATTCCTTATGAAGGGAACTACTCTGACTGGCTTGATCAGAAAAATCGCCGTTTAGAGCAAGAAGCAAAACAAGAAGAATCTCGTGCAAAAGCAATTAAGAAAGAGCTTGAATGGGTTCGTCAGGGTGTTAAAGGTCGTCAAACTAAATCTAAGGCGCGTTTAGCTCGCTTTGAAGAGTTAGAGAGCCAAGAATTCCAAGAGCGTAACGAAACGATGGAAATCTATATTCCACCAGGTCCACGTTTAGGGGATCTCGTTATTGAAGCAACAGATGTTGCGAAAGCATTTGGCGATAAGTTACTTTATGAAGATTTAAGTTTCAACCTTCCAAAAGGTGGAATCGTCGGTGTTATTGGTCCTAATGGTGCTGGTAAATCAACGCTCTTTAAGTTGATGACAGGTCAGCTCGAAGCGGATAAAGGTGTTTTCCGCGTGGGTGAGAGTGTTCAGCTTGCTTATGTGGATCAGAGCCGTGATACGCTTGATGGATCAAAAACTGTTTGGGAAGAGATCTCAGGTGGTTCAGATATCATTAAAGTCGGTAACTACGAAACGCCTTCACGCGCTTACTGTGGTCGCTTTAACTTTAAAGGTTCAGATCAGCAGAAATTTATCAAAGATCTTTCAGGGGGAGAGCGTAACCGCGTTCACCTTGCAAAAGTACTTAGATCGGGCGGTAACGTCATTCTTCTAGATGAACCAACGAACGACCTTGATATCGAAACACTTCGTGCGCTTGAAGATGCAATTCTTGCATTTGCGGGTTGTGTCGTGGTTATTTCGCATGATAGATGGTTCTTAGATAGAATTGCGACGCATATTTTAGCCTTTGAGGGTAATTCTCATGTAGAATGGTTTGAAGGTAACTACGAAGAGTATGAAGCCGACCGTCGTCGCCGTCTTGGTGATGATGCGGATAATCCTCAACGTATTAAGTACAAACCAATTTCACGCTAAGGAGTAAAATCATGGCATTAGATCAAAAGAAAGTAGAACTCACTGAAAAAGAACTACCGATTTGTTGTCCACCGATTGATGTGGATGCGTGGGGCTACCACCC
>CAZPIQ010000154.1:0-4088 GCA_964586665.1 uncultured Ignatzschineria sp.
ATCGTGGTGGCAGAGATCGTTTTGAAGCAGAGAATATTGCCTTTTTTGAAAAAGTCGCGAGTGGTTTTGCAGCATTAGCAACAGCGCGTCCAAAGCAATTTTATCGTGTTGATGCGCTGAAATCTGTAGATGATGTGACTACTGATATTTTAGTGCATTTAAAGCATTTGATAAAAGGGTCTAGTGTGTGATGCAAGAGACGAATTTAGCAATAGAGTTTAAAAAAATTCCTTGGTTAAAAACAGGCTATGAAACACTCATTGAACGTTTTAAAGGAACTCACCCACCGCATGCATTGTTGCTCGCCGGAAAAGATGGTATTGGAAAATCAGAACTCGTTGATGCGTTAGTTGCCGGTATTCTCTGTTTATCACCTGAAGATCAAGAGCCATGTGGTCATTGTCAAAGTTGTCGGTGGCTTGCAACGCATTTCCATCCTGATTTCTATGAAATCAAAGGGGATACTGAGATCAAAGTGGATGAAATTCGAAAAATTCACCAATTCTCCCAATTAACACCCGAAACAGGTTGCAAGGTTGTTGTAATTAAGCAGGCAGATAAGATGAATATTAATGCCGCGAATAGTCTTCTAAAAGTATTAGAGGAACCGCCGGGTGATCTCTTTTTTATTCTAGAAAGTAGCCGGGGTGAAAAATTACCGATAACGGTTCGTAGTCGTTGCCAAACCTATTTTGTATCATCTCCTGATGAAACTAATGCGCTTCGTTACCTGCAATCATTAGTTGCAGATCGTTATTCGCTATCAGTAGATGATTTACGCATGTTGTTAGCGCTCTCTTTTGATGCTCCTTTTGTGGCACTTCAATATTTAGAGGGTGATTATATTGAAAAGCGTAAAATTTTAGTAGAAACGATTCAAGCACTTTTCGAGGGGCAATTGATACCTAGCAAAGGCGTTGGCATTCTCTTAGAGTCTGAAGCCTTGAGCTTTGATCTACTTTTCTTTTTATTGAATGCTTCTTTCAAGCCAGAAAAGCAAGCTGTGCTTCCAGGTTTAAGTATGCTTTTTACCGTATTAAGTCATTTTCCAGAAAAGTTCCGTTTAATGCAATATGAAAAGCTTGTGGAGATAGATCGATTACGTACTTCACAAACAAGAACGGATTGGGCACTTGAGGCGTGGTTTGTAGAGTTTTTAGGGTAGTTAATGTCTGTATTAACTAAATTTGGATTTAAGTAAAAAAGCAAGCCTCATTGAGTAATGAGCGCTTGCTTTTTTGTAGTTTGAAAATTAGATTATTAAAATTTTATATTGAAGCTGTATATTGAAAGCAGGCATCGCTATTTTTTGAGATGCTCCACTTTGGGGATTTGAGATTGTAAATTGCTAATACGCTCAGGTCCAGAGGGGTGTGTTGAGAGCAATGAGCTTCCTATATTACCAGTTGCATTTCCCATTTTTCGCCATAATGTAACGGCTGCTTTCGGGTCATAACCGCCAAGGGCCATTAACTCAAGGCCAATAACATCGGCCTCTGATTCCATGGTTCTTGAAAATGGCAGAGTGAAGGCATATTGACCTGCTTGTTGGAGGAGATCATCAGCTACACCGCCAAGTCCTAATACTGATGATACAAGCGAGAGTCCAGAGGATTTTATAAGCTCTTGAGAGGCTTTTTCACGGCTATGTTCACGTAATACATGTGCCATTTCATGACCTACAATTGCCGCAATTTCATCATCTGAGAGCTGTAATTTTTCTACGATACCGCTATAAACGACCATTTTTCCGCCAGGCATAGCGAAAGCATTAAGCTCATCGCTGTTGATGACATTGATTTCCCATTCAAACTGCGCAGCATCAGGTCTGAAATTTGCAGTGTACGGAACAAGATTTGTAAAAACGGTTTTGACACGACTAGAAGTGCGAGACTTGTTATCGACAGCTCCTTGGTTTTTAGCATCTTGCATTAACCCCATATAGACCTGTTTTGATTGTGCATTCATGGCTTCAGAGGGAATGATTTGGAGTTGTGATCGGTTGACCCCTGTTAATCCAGATTGGGTTGTGCTTGCACAAGCTGTTAAAGCTAAAACTGTGATTGTTAAAAAGATCAATTTACGAAAATTTTTCATAGAACTCCTGCTCTATAAATGACATGAAATGGTGTTTTTGAGAAGTTTGTAAAACATAAACAGGTCGTTATCTATTAACTGATCGAATAATTATGCCATAACTTTTTACTGAAATGTATGTAGAAAGCGCAAAATGGCGGGATTAAATAGTCAAGATATAGCGTTTTATCGTGAACTAACTTGGTAGAAGTCTTTTTTGAACGATTGACTTGAACGATATTCTGGAATAGATCCTGTATTTATACACTCCTTGATAAAAGTATCCTAGCTTTATCATTTTTGAAAAAAACACTGTTGTGAAGTTAAGTAACGACAATGCATTTTAATAAGAAGTTAGAAATAGGAGAGTCAGTAATGAAAAAAATGTTAAGCCAAATATCGCCAAATATTTTAGAACCCTATTTAGCTGTAATCCCTCTGTTTGATACTAAGAAAAAACAGGATTCTTTATCCCCTTCTTCAGAGCATGGTTTTACATTAATGGAGTTATTAATTGTTTTAGCGCTGGTAGCTGTCATCAGTATGATTGCTGTTCCGATTTATCGTAGTTATGTGCAGAGCGCTAAAGTTACGGAAGGGTTATCCTTAGCAAGTAGTATTCAATTAGATGCCGAAGTCTATTACAGCTTGAATGGAAGATGGCCGGATGTTTCGAGTTCTCACCAAGAGTTGCGTTTATTAGAGCCGGCTGCTTATAAGGGGAATAGCGTTGAATCGATTACCCTACGTGGTGATGAGATTACGGTTCTTTATAATGATTCAATTGTGGGAGAGAGTGGAGAGGGTAATGCTTCGCTTATTTTAAAGGCGGATATTAATGATGGCGGTGCCATTCGTTGGCATTGTACGGGTAAGAACTTGGCTGAAGAAGATTTACCAAATGAGTGCTCGTAGATGATGTTTGACAACCAATTATTTTTACTAAAATGATTGGGGTTTTAAGTAGAGTTAGGAATATCAATAATGATCTTAAATACTTTTAGTGTGTTTTGAGAGGCAGTTATCGAATTTAATAAGGAGCATGATTGGTCTTTTGATATGGTATAATTCTTCAGCCTTATTACTTTTTTTGGATCTATCTCAAAGATCCCTTTTATGAAAGCCGAGAAGCGTGTGAAGATATTTTTTCTACAAAAAGCGAAGCCTGAGTTTTTAATTACAGCTATTTTTTCGTCGATAGTAATTCTATTGGGTGGATTACTAGTTTATGACTATTTTCAAAAAAAGCGTATTAATGATGCGCTCAATAGTGCTAAAAGCCTTATTGCAGAAGTTGCTTTAAGTCTGACTACAGAAAATATCACCGCTCCGGTGAAGATTTCTCCCCAGTATTTAGATGAGAAAATCCCATTTATTGAGGGTGTATCTATTTACCCTGATAATCATCTAGAAATTATCTTTAATAAAACATTTATTGATAATAGTGAAAAAAAATTTACATTTTCTTTTAATTCGATAGATGAATTATCAAGGGGATATTTAACGTGTGAATCAGGAGATGTACGCTTACAAATTTTGCCCAATCAATGTCGGCGTTAAATTCTTTATAATTGATGAAACCCGCCTTTAAAACGAGAGTCACGGTGATTCTCGTTTTTTTATTGTCCTTGAAAAGTGGAGTTGTTTTTTTAGGAGAATGAGTTCAAGAGTCAAGGAGGACTAAAATGATGAAAATATAGATATTTTTACAAAAAACGAATATTTGGTGGGGAAAAGTGGTGAATAGTGGAAAAAAAATCAATAAGAGTGTAAAATTTAATCTAAAGATAAAGTAATAAGGATTATTGTGAATCACTCCCCGCATAAACATATATCGGTTCTTTTACAAGAATCGATCTCGGCACTGAATATTAACCCGAAAGGCACTTATGTTGATGCAACGTTTGGGCGAGGTGGTCATTCGCGTGAAATCTTAAAACATCTAGATGCTGATGGACTTCTTATTGGCATCGATAGGGATTTAACGGCACAAGCTTATGCGCTCGAACACT
>CAZPIQ010000155.1:0-2682 GCA_964586665.1 uncultured Ignatzschineria sp.
TATTTCTGTGTACGGGTTTCCCAGCGTTTCTTTGCTAAAAGACGCATATCAGGCACTAAATCTGTTTCATCGACAATCTCTTCACCGATGATCTTCTCAAGAATATCTTCAAGTGTGATGATCCCAAGCCAACTCCCAAATTCATCATAGATAAAAGCGAGGTGTTGTTTTTCATCAAGTAATTTTCGAAAAGCACTTTTGACACTAATTGTATCAGGCAGAATAAGAGGCTCATCCGCAAGATCCATGACTGATTTGTCATTCTCGGCCATCTCGATAAGATCGTGGCGGAAGAATACGCCAAGAGGATTTTCATGTTCATCGATAATCGGATAACGGGAAAACTGGTTTTTATCGATAATCTCTTTTAATGTTTCCATTTTGACTTCTGGCGTAATAGAAGCTGTGACGACTCGCGGTGTCATGATTGTTGTTAAATCAACCTCATCAAGATCAAGGATATTTGCAATCACTTGTTGCTCTTTAGCCTCAATTTTGCCGAGCTCTTTCGCAAGGCCTGAGAGTGATTTGATCTCAGCACGAAGATTTGCATCATCTTTACTATTGCCGATCATGCGCATGATTAGGTCTGAGAGCCAGATAAAGGGTGTGAGCAGCAGG
Organism: uncultured Ignatzschineria sp.; assembly: GCA_964586665.1. Taxonomy (GTDB): domain Bacteria; phylum Pseudomonadota; class Gammaproteobacteria; order Cardiobacteriales; family Wohlfahrtiimonadaceae; genus Ignatzschineria. The sequence goes on from CAZPIQ010000155.1 coordinate 622, forward strand.
ATCATCGGATTTAAAATAGTTGGTAAAGTAGGGGTGATTCTTCGCCAGTATTTTGCACCTAATACTTTGGGAATGATCTCCGATAATACGAGAATTAAGACAGTCATCACAGCAGATGCAACTCCAAGATAGCCACTTCCATAAAGACTTGTCACCTGAGCACCAACGCCGGCAGCACCTGCAGTATGCGCAATGGTATTAAGCGTTAAAATAGCCGCAAGCGGGCGATCGATTTTGTCACGAAGTTTTTTAAGCTTCGGATAAAGTGCCGGCGCATCGACTTTTTGCTGGGAGATATAACTCGGAGTGAGTGAGAGAAGTGCCGCCTCAAGAATCGAACAGATAAATGAGATAGCGATTGATACAACAACGATAAGAATTAAAAGAACCATGATGTCTCTTGTTAGTGAAAGTTCGATCAATTATATCGAATTTATAAGAACAACATCAATTTAGTTTTATCAGTTTTAGGAATAATGAGCAATTGTACATTTAAAGTGAACCATTTATCATGAAAAAACCGTAAGACCTACCGAAAATCTTACGGTTTTATAATTACATGACTCAACTAATGAAAATCATGGTTGATATATGATTAATTAAGACTCTATTATGCTTTATGGAATCTTAAGATGAGATAACCGAGTACCCCAGAGATTAATGAGCCTAAGAATACGCCAATTTTACTTAAGTCTTGAAGCTCAGGCTGCACAAAGGCGAGCATGCTAATAAAGAGACTCATCGTAAAACCGATTCCACAAAGTAGCGCGATACCGTACACTTGAAGCCAAGTAGCACCGGCAGGGCGTTTAAATATTCCGAGCTTTTCGCCGATAAAGACCATTCCAAATACACCAATTTGTTTTCCGAAGAAAAGGCCTAATGCCACACCGAGAACGACAGGGTGTGTAAGCATTGATAAATCAGTGCCCATAAATGAAACGCCCGCATTGGCAAAACCAAAGATGGGGATAATTAAGAAACTAACCCAATTGCTAAGAGCATGTTCCCAAGCAATGAGGGGTGTTTCACCATTTTTATTTGCTTTCACATTATTAAGGGGAATGGTCATAGCTAGAACAACTCCCGCAAGCGTTGCATGAATGCCTGATTTTAACACTAAGAACCATAAAACAGCACCGATAATGATGTAAACGAGCGGTTGCGTGATGCCTCGCTTATTACAGAGAATAAGAAGGATTAAACAGCCAGCAGCCCCTAGTAAGTAGTTGAGGTTAAGGGAGCTACTATAGAAGACCGCAATAATTAAAATTGCCGCCAAATCATCAATAATCGCGAGCGCTGTTAAAAATATCTTAAGTGAAAGTGGTACGCGGCTTCCTAAAATAGCTACGATTCCAAGCGCGAAGGCGATATCTGTAGCAGTCGGGATTGCCCAGCCTTTAATCGCTTCACTATCACCACTATTGAGCGCAAAATAGATTACAGCAGGAACAGCAAGGCCCGCAAGCGCTGCAAGTCCAGGAAGAATCCTTTGTGCATTTGTGGCAAGCTCACCATTTAAAAATTCACGCTTGAGTTCAAGACCTACATAGAGGAAGAACACTGCCATAAAGGCATCATTAATCCAAAGAAGACTTGAAAGTCCGGCGATATTAAAATTTAAAAATGCAAAATATTCAGCTGCAAAAGGACTATTAGCAACTACCAAGCCAAGGATCGCTGAAACCATAAGAACGATACCGCCGGCGGTTGGTAGAGAGAAAAAGTATTTAATTTTTTGATACATCTAGGCTCCTAAATTGAGTCAGGTGTTGGTTTATTCATATTTTATTTCTCGGTAACTTTGCAGTGTACAAGAGTTATTTCTGAAGTAAAAATTTATTTTTCAGTTCGTATTAAATTAGTACAGATAATTTAGGTACATGATATCTATAGGATTAATCTAAGAATATAATATATTCCGTTTTTATTTTTAATAAAAAGTGAATTCTTGTAAATGGGATTGCTTAATAAATGACACTGAGTAATTATGGCGATAACAGCATTAATTGGGTGCTTAATAAGATAAATTAAAGATATAAATAGAAATTAGAGATT
>CAZPIQ010000155.1:2782-4083 GCA_964586665.1 uncultured Ignatzschineria sp.
ATTAGAAATTAGAAATATAAATCAGAACTATAAAGTAGAAATATAAAATTAAAATAATATTAGAGTATAGAGGGGTTATAAAATGCTGGACAGAAATGAGTTACTCAATCAATTCAATGCCAAATTAACACTCGGTCATGATGGGATGAATGATGTGATCTGGGAGATAGGAAATGAGCCTTATCATTTTTCTAATATTAATAATTTTTTAAATGATTCATTGATAGAGCTAATAAATGCTTGTTTAGATTTAGCCAATGGTCGTGACGGATTAATGTATTGGTTTCATCCCGGTGAAATTAGTCGTATTACTTTAAAAATATCAGAAGAATCTGCTCATATTTTGAAAGGTCGGGTGACGACTATTAAATCAAAAGAACAAACAACCAATAATCTAGAGTTTATTATTCCTATCCAAAAATTTTTAGAAGGAATATATTCGGCGATTAAGCAATATGCACCGACCGCCAACGAAAGAGATTCTGCTATCGCTTCGAGCTTTCCAATTTGTGCTTTTGAGAAATTTGAAGTCGCAATATTAGGGTGGTTGGTCTCTTTACCTGTATCTAATCGATGTATTCATTAAGTTAAATTTTATAAGCGAAAAGAGCGTAAATAGTCATATTTACGCTCTTTTTAGTTATTTAGCTGTTTACTTTAATGATTAGATTAAAGGTGTATATTAATCTTTAAGATTTGGCTCATGTCCTGTTACAGAAAAGTCTGCTGCTGCAGTAAAGAGCACATCTGTTGATGAGTTTAGACCTGTTTCTGTTGAGTCTTGAATAACACCTACCACAAAACCAATTGCTACGAGTTGCATCGCAATATCGTTATCAATTTGGAAGAGTGAGCAAGCAAGAGGAATAAGTAGTAACGATCCTCCGGCAACACCTGATGCGCCACATGCGCCGATGGTTGCAAAGACACTTAAAAGAAGTGCTGAGAGGAAATCTACTTCAATGCCTAAGGTGTGTACTGCCGCAAGTGTAAAGATCGTGATGGTGATCGCAGCCCCTGCCATGTTGATGGTTGCGCCTAAAGGAATTGATACAGAATAGGTCTCTTCACGCACACCAAGTTTTTGGCTTAATTCAATATTAACAGGTAGGTTAGCCGCTGAGCTTCGTGTGAAGAAGGCAGTCATTCCGCTTACTTTAATACATTTAAAGACAAGAGGATAAGGGTTTCTACGAAGTACTAAGAATACAATAAGTGGGTTAACCACAAAGGCAACGATTGCCATCGCCACTAATAAGATGATTACAAGTTCTGCATAATCTGCTAAACCACTGAAGCCC
>CAZPIQ010000156.1:0-1788 GCA_964586665.1 uncultured Ignatzschineria sp.
ATCGTGGTGGCAGAGATCGTTTTGAAGCAGAGAATATTGCCTTTTTTGAAAAAGTTGCATTTGGGTTTTCAGAATTAGCTAAAGCGAGACCTTCACAATTTCATCGGCTTGATGCACTCCAACCAGCTGACACAGTGACGCATGATATTCTTCAGTATTTAAATCGACTCATCAAAGGTTAAAGTAGAGAGAGATGCAAGACGTAAATTTAGCAATTGAGTTTAAATCAATCCCTTGGCTTAAACGCGGGTATGAATCGCTAATTGCGAGATTTAAAGGGGCTCACCCACCTCACGCACTACTTTTGGCAGGGAAGGATGGGATAGGTAAGGCTGAACTTGTTGATGCGCTTGTTGCCGGTATTCTCTGCTTAAAACCGATCAATCAAGAGTCTTGCGGTGTTTGTCAAAGTTGTCGTTGGCTTGCGGCGCATTTTCACCCTGACTATTATGAGATTAAGGGTGATGCAGAAATTAAAGTTGATGAAATTCGTAAGATCCATCAGTTTGCTCAATTAACGCCGGAAACAGGCCGAAAGGTTGTCGTGATTAAGCAGGCTGATAAAATGAACATCAATGCCGCCAATAGTCTTTTGAAAGTCTTAGAAGAACCGCCAGGTGATCTGTTTTTTCTATTAGAGAGTAGTCGTGGTGAAAAGCTTCCAATTACGGTAAGAAGTCGTTGTCAGACATATCTTGTTGAATCTCCAATTGAGCAGGAGGCTTTAAGTTATCTGCAAGGACTCATTCAAGGACATTATTCACTTTCGGAGAATGAACTTCGTTTATTGCTAGCGCTCTCATTCGATGCGCCTTTTGTTGCGCTTGAATATCTGAAAGGGGATTATATTGAAAAGCGAAAGATTCTACTTGAAACAATTCAAGCGCTTTTTGAAGGCCAGTTATTGCCAGGAAAGGGTGTCGGGGTTCTATTAGAGTCAGAATCACTCAGTTTTGATCTTCTCTTCTATTTACTAAATGCTTCATTTAAACCTTTGATGGTTGAGAAAATGCCAGCACTTAATATCCTTTTTGCTGTTTTAACGAGTTTCCCTGAAAGAATGCGCTTAATACAATATGAGAAGCTCGTTGAGATCGATCGTTTACGAACATCGCAAACAAGAACAGATTGGGCGCTTGAGGCCTGGTTTGTTGAGTTTTTAGGGTAACCTATTTTTGTTTTATATTGTATTACCTTGTTTTCCCATCCAATTAATTTTATAGCCGACCGATCGAGATTGCTCGGTGGATGTTAAAACATAAAAAAAGCAAGTTGCTAACATAGATAATGGGCTTCTTGCTTTTTTGTATTTCTATTTCTATTTCTATTTCTATTTGTTTATTTGTTTATTTGGTTTTTTAAGTTTTCTATTTTCTTAAATGTGAGACTTTCGGGATTTGAGATTGTAGATTACTAATACGTTCAGGGCCTGATGGATGCGTTGAAAGGATTGAGCTTCCAGTATTGCCCGTAGCGTTTCCCATTTTTTGCCATAGAGTCACAGCGGCATTTGGATCATAACCACTAAGCGCCATTAGCTCCAAGCCAATGACATCCGCTTCTGATTCCATGGTTCTGGAAAAGGGGAGTGAGAAAGCAAAATTGCCCGCTTGTTGTAAGAGGTCATCGCCAGCACTACCAAGACCTAAAACAGAGGATACGATTGAGATTCCAGAAGACTTTACGATTTCCTGAGATGCTTTTTCTCGGCTATGTTCTCGTAATACATGCGCCATTTCATGACCGACAATTGCGGCAATTTCATCATCTGAAAGCTTTAAGTTTTCA
>CAZPIQ010000156.1:1798-3992 GCA_964586665.1 uncultured Ignatzschineria sp.
CTATAAACAACCATTCTGCCACCAGGCATCGCAAAAGCATTGAGATCTTCGCTTCGAATAACATTGATCTGCCATTCAAACTGATCTGCATCGGGTCTAAAGTTTTTGGTATGAGGTACTAATTTATTGAAAACTGTTTTTACTCGGCGAGATGTTCTAGAGTTGTGATCAACAGCCCCTTGGTTTTTAGCATCTTGCATTATCCCCATATAGGCTTGTTTTGATTGAGCATTCATCGCCTCAGGAGAGATGATTTGAAATTGAGAACGATCAACGCCTGTTAAGCCTGATTGCGTAGTGCTTGCGCAAGCCGTCAGTCCGACGACTAGGATCATTAAGAAAATAAATTTTGAGAATTTTTTCATAGATATTTCGCTGTATTATAAAAGAGGTTTGATCTTTAACACTTGTAATGAGTTTATAAAAATAAGAGCGATCATGATGTTAAGTTTTAGCCAGAGAGAATTATGCCATAATTTCTTCAGATTGAATCTTAAATGTTTTACATCTAATAGAGAAAGCATCCTATTTTTAAGGTTGTAATCTTAATTCTTTTACTATGAAGCTATCAGTATAGTTTTTTGGAGAAGAGCTGAGATTCATTTCATTCAAACTTATATAAAGGAATGTTTATGAATAAACAACAAATAGGGGTTTTGATAGATGAAATTGAGCAGCTGGATAGCAATATAGATCTTCACTCAGTTAATCAGCAGTCGCAGGCAGAGCGAGGATTTACATTAATGGAGCTTTTGATTGTACTAGCGCTCGTTGCAGTAATTAGTATGATCGCAGTTCCTATTTATCGAGGTTATGTCCAAAGCGCGAAGATAACAGAAGGCCTAACGCTCGCTAGTAGTATTCAGTTAGATGCTGAAGTTTTTTATACGCTTAATAATCGTTGGCCTAATAGCAATGATTCCCACCAAGAACTTCGTCTATTAGAACCCTCTGCTTACAAAGGAAATAGTGTTGATTCGATCACTTTAAAGGGCAATGAAATTACAGTTCTTTATAACGATACGATTGTGGGGGAAAGTGGTGGTAATGATGTGAAGTTGATATTAACGGCGGATATTAATGAGGGTGGTGCAATTCGTTGGCAATGTTCTGGTGAGAATATTGCCAAGGATGATTTACCATCAGATTGTTCAGTCGGTCAATAAGTTTTTATAAAAGAAATCACAAGACGGTAATTTGATAAGAGAGATTGCATACTTGTTGATTAAGACACTTTGAACGCAGGGGCGATATGTTATAATTTACAACAATATTATTTTATATTGTTGCTACATCAATCAACTTTCAAGCAGAGAAGCATGTGAAGCTATTCATTTTACAGCGGGTAAGACCAGAATTATTAATAACGCTTATTTTTTCGTTGTTAGTGATGTTTTTAGTGGGAGTAATGGTTTATGATTATTTTCAAAAAAAACAGATAGATGCATCTCTGAATAACGCGAAATTATTAATATCTAAAGTTGCGTTAAGCCTATCAACCGAAGATGCTCAAGCGCCCGTGAGTATCGCTTCAGGTTACCTTGCAGAAAATGCACCGGCTATTTCGAATATTACGATTTACCCTAATAATCAACTTGAAATAACCATTAATAAAATATTTTTTGATAATGGTAGTAAAAAATTTACTTTTTCATTTAATTCTCTTGATGAGTTAACTCGTGGAAATTTAAGGTGTTTATCAGGTAATGTTCGGATTGGAATTTTACCAAATCAATGCCGGCAATAAGATTAAACAATTGCTAGAAGCCAGATAAAATCGAGCATTATAAAAGATGCTCGATTTTTTTGTGCATATAATTGGAATAGTATCTCATCTGAATTCAGGTGAGTTTTTTTGTATTAAACAAAAGGGTAAATAAAGAAAGTTTTACAAAAAATGAATAAATAGTGGAGAAAAGTGGCGAAAAGTGGAAAAAAAACCTAGAAGAGTGTAATATTTTCTATATAAACAAAGTAATAAGGATAAATGTGAGCCACTCTCCTCATAAACATATTTCGGTTCTCTTACAAGAATCAATTTCTGCACTGAATATTAACCCAAAAGGTATCTATGTTGATGCAACGTTTGGGCGAGGTGGTCATTCGCGTGAAATCTTAAAACATTTAGATGCTGATGGGCTTCTTATTGGCATCGATAGGGATTTAACGGCACAAGCTTATGCGCTCGAACACT
>CAZPIQ010000157.1:0-1575 GCA_964586665.1 uncultured Ignatzschineria sp.
ATTGTCCTTTAAGAAAGATTCAGGCTTGATCCTGATTACTATGAGCAAGTGCTAACCTTTAGCTAATAGGAATTATTATCATTCTAAACAATAAAGTCAATGCCAATGATAACTATTTTCAATTGCTTCTAGAAATAGTTCCTATAACCCTTTATTTTTTATCTTTATCCCCCTTTGCGCTATCATATGTTCCTGAATATATTGTTTAACCTTTTAATTCATAAAACTAAACAGGTATTACTCGAAATACATGAGAACCATCACAACCTTCTCCTCCCTCTATCTTGCTACGCTCTTCATGCTTTTTGCTAATGGTCTCTTAACGACCTTCTTGGCACTGGAACTTGAAGGTCGTGGTGTCACCGACCTTCTTATTAGTAGCTTGACCTCCGCTTATTATGCCGGCTTAGTCATTGGTGCAAAGCTTGGTCATAAGCTGATCGCTCGCGTGGGTCATATTCGTAGTTATGCCGCAAGTGCCGGCATTACTGCGGCAACTGTTATTTTAATTGGTCTTGTCAATCAGGTGGAGTTTTGGCTAGGTGCTCGTTTTATTATGGGACTTATGATGATGGTGCAATATATGGTCATTGAGAGCTGGCTTAATGATCAGGCCGAGCCTAAGCAACGAGGAATCGTCTTTGGAATTTATATGGCGGTAAGTTCGCTTGGGGTTCTTCTGGGTCAATTAGCCTTAACCGTAATTGACCCGATTGATATTCGTATCTTAATGCTCGTCTCCATGTTCTTCTCACTTTGCCTTGTGCCACTCGCTGTGACACGCGCAATTCACCCAACGCCGCTCAAGGCTGCCCCACTTAATATTACATATTTTATTAAGACATTGCCGCAAGTAATGCTTATTACACTATTTGCCGGTATGTTAGTCGGCTCTTTCTACGGTCTTGGTCCGATATTTGCAACACGCCTTGGTCTTGATACGCAAGAAGCAGGCTTTTATATGGCGATTGCCGTTGCGGCATCGCTTGTAATTCAATGGCCACTTGGACTTCTTTCAGACAGAATGAATCGATTATTACTGATTTCGATTGTGGCAGGGTTACTTGTTGTATTCTCGATCTTTATTAATCTCCCTTGGGTAACAAATATCTATATCGGGATTGCAAGCTTCTTCGCTATCGCGCTTCAATTTACGCTCTACCCGCTCTCTGTTGCAATCGCGAATGACAACATCGATGAAGATAAACGAGTTTCCCTAAGTGCAATTCTCCTAATGCTCTTTGGTGTCGGCGCGGCAACAGGTCCCTTAATTTCAGGTTATTTAATGGAACAATTTGATGCAAGGGGACTTTATATCTTTACGCTTGTTGTCGCATCTCTGATTATTTGGCTCAATCTCTTAAGAGCAAGTAAACGCCTTAAAACCGATGTCGAAGATTCGCTTCCCCACGTTATCGTGCCAGATGGTCATATCTCTCCGATTGCAGCTGCAACCTTAGACCCACGTATTGATGAAGATGCTATTAAAGAAGCGATGCATCACGAAGAAGCACATGAAATTAAAGAGGCTCTTCGAGAAGAGATTGAAGCTGCTGAAGTTGAGAAGAAGAAATC
>CAZPIQ010000157.1:1675-3937 GCA_964586665.1 uncultured Ignatzschineria sp.
CAACTTGGAAACGATTAAGCTTAACCCCAAATGCGCCAGACATCATCGGTATTGTCGCTCTCAGTGGCTCAAAGAACCGACAAAAGAGCACTGCGCCTAATCCCCATTTATGAAAAAACTTCTCGACCTTAGGATAGAGTGTCGGTCTTTTACCAAATGGCCACATCGTATTCATATTATCTTTATGCAAAACCCCAAAGAGATAAGAGAGCCAAAGGCCAATAAAGGCACCACTAACGGTTGCAAGCCAAACCCACCAAAATGGTAAAGAGAGATCTCCCACAACAACGCCTAATCCGAAGAGTACGATCGTTGCCGGAAAAAAGAATGAAACAACTGCCAATGATTCAATAAAGGCAAGTAAGAACACGATCAAGAAGATCCAATGATCATGTGCCCTTACAAAATTTGTCATCATATCCGCATACTCTTGCAGCATTATGATCTCCCTTCTCTACCTATATTCATCTTAAAACATCTTCAATCAAATTCTTAAAAGTAGCTTACGGCTCTTTATAGAAATTATCACGCGCATGTTTTGCTCTTGCAAAGACTTTACGCATTGTCTCACGCTCGCCATCTTCGAGTGCATGACGAAGTAGATCGATATTTTTCTGATAAGCGACTAATACTTCTAAAATGGATTCACGATTCTGTAGACAGATATCTGCCCATAGATCAGGATCTGATGCTGAAATACGCGTAAAGTCTCTAAATCCACCTGCTGCAAAACGGAAGATCTCCGCTCGATCATCGAGATTCGCGAGTGTATCAACCGTTGCATACGCAAGAAGATGCGGAATATGTGAAGTCGCCGCTAAAACCTGATCATGATGTTTAACGCCCATCTCTTCAGTCGTTGAGCCTGCCGCTTTCCACATATCATGGATTGTACGCACTGCATCATGGCTATTCTCTAAATGAGGAATAACGAGTGTTTTACGATTATCAAACAGTGAGTCAAATGAGTTTTCAACGCCATGCTTCTCAGTTCCGGCAATCGGATGCGCCGGCACAAAGCGCTCTGGTAGATAACCTAGCTCAGCTTTAATGTTCTCAAGAACCGACCCCTTTGTAGAACCAACATCACTTAAGACTGCGTCTTCTTTTAAGTAAGGCATGATCTCTTTAACGATCTTCCCCATTGCCGTGATCGGCGTTGCAAGAATAATGATATCCGCATTTTCAACTGCCTCAATCGGATTCGTATAAACCTCATCAGCAACCCCTAATTCATAAGCTTTTTCTAACGCTTCCTCGTTTCTATCATAAGCAATGATTTTGCCAACTGAGTTATTACGTTTCAATGCACGAGCAAGTGAGCCACCAATTAGCCCAATCCCCATAATTGCAATTCGCTCTTTAAAAAACGGTTGAGAGAGTTCTATCTTCATTATTGCCTTCTTTCCATAAATCCTATTTAAAATAATGTTTATATTCGCTGATTCAATCGATTTCATTCAATTTTATTGTACATAATCAATGAGGATTATGCCTACTTCGATTAATATCATCGCCTATCATACCCTTTTATGACACGCTTCACGATTCTTTAATCGACTTTTAATAATGCGAAGAAATAAGTGCATTTGATGTCGGATATGATGCTCATTGTGCTTCTATTAGCAGACGCACCGACATTGAGAGCTCATCAGCTTCTCTTCTCCAACTTGTGTAGCTAATGGTGCATCAACTGCTGGCGCGCGATTGATAGAAGTATGCAAACCTTCTGCCGTGCATGTATCTCATTTCTTGTAATTTATCGTATGAAACAAATGGGAGATTCGATGTCGGATATCATGTTCATTGTATTTCTATTAGCAGACGCGCCGACATTGAGAGCTCATCAGCTTCTCTTCTCCAACTTGTGTGACTAATGGCCCACCAACTGCTGGCGCGCGATTGATAAAAGTATGCAAACATTCGCGCCAGCCGTGCATGTACCTCATTTCTTGTAATTTATCGCATGAAACAAATGGGGTATTCGATGTCGGATATCATGTTCATTGTGCTTCTATTAGCAGACGCGCCGACATTGAGAGCTCATCAGCTTCTCTTCTCCAATTTGTGTAGCTAATGGTGCATCAACTGCTGGCGCGCGATTGATAGAAGTATGCAAACCTTCTGCCGTGCATGTATCTCATTTCTTGTAATTTATCGTATGAAACAAATGGGAGATTCGATGTCGGATATCATGTTCATTGTATTTCTATTAGCAGACGCGCCGACATTGAGAGCTCATCAGCTTCTCTTCTCCAACTT
>CAZPIQ010000158.1:0-3921 GCA_964586665.1 uncultured Ignatzschineria sp.
TAACAATATGAGGTTACTAGCATGTCAACCTATAAAGAGTTGTGTGGATTTCATGTAATCCGCTTTGAAAGAAACCATGCGCAAAGACAATACGATTATGAGGTGATGTTTCATCTTGAGGCAGATAGATCGGTTCATCATCACCTTTTACCAAAATGGTATTTTCACATTCTAAAAAGGTCTCATTAAAGATCTTGATCAGGTCTTCATAATGGTAGGTCATCTTTCGTATCACTCACGGTTAAAATCATCATTACTACAGGGAGCGCTATTCTACCACATTGCATCATAAAGCTTTATTGTCGCGTATCACATGTCTAGCGCTTTATATAATCTCGCACTTGATTGCCGGTAATAATAGATAAGCTCATTGTCATTTAACCTAAAAATTTCTGATACACTGATTCTGATACACTTGAATATCTCTAGTAATCACGCAATATAGACAATATAAAATAGCCTTATAACGAAGTAGCTCCTAAGTCGATCTACTCATTGATAACCACATACAATATGAAGCATATTGATAAAATTCATCATCCTTCATAGCCTAACCCCAAAAGAGTAACCTTATGTCTCTCGAGCAAACTTTAAGTCCGGCGCTCAATAATCGTTCTGCGCTTTCTAAAATGGCCATTGCCATGATCCTTTTTGGCTCTGTCGGCTTTTTCTCAGAACGAAGTGGCGTTCCGGCGCTTGAGCTGGTCTTTATTCGCTGTGTCTGTGCGATGGTCTTTTTAGGCACATTCTGGTGGCTCTCAGGACAACTTCGCAGGGAACGTTGGGTGGCAAAAGAGATCGGCAAAATCCTAATCTGCGCTATATTTTTAATCCTCAATTGGATCTACTTTTTTAAGGCCATTGAAGAGAGTGGCGTGACAGTTGCCATTTCGATCTACCATCTTGCGCCGGTGATTGTGATGATTTTAGGGGCTTTTATCTACAAAGAGAGACTCTCGCTCATTCCTGTTTCCGCAATTATCGCCTGCTTTATTGGTACACTTGCGATTGCCGAGATTAACCGCACCGCCTCAATCGCGGAATTTTTCTCTGAAGGCTTAATTTTCGGCCTATTATCCGCACTCTTTTATGCACTTTTAACACTGACCGGCAAAGGCTTTAAATATGCAAGCTCCTACGCTATTACGACGATTCAAGTCGCATTTGGCGCACTACTGCTTCTTCCCTTTGTCGATCTCTCACTTTTTGAAGGACTCACCCGTCTTAATTGGACTTATATTCTCATTACAGGCTTTGTACATACCGGCATTGTCTTCTATCTCTTTTTTGATTCGATTCGCTACCTCAGCACCCAAATGATTGCGATTTTAGTCTTTCTAGATCCTTTAGTCGCTATTTTAATGGATATCTTCATCACAGGATTTATGCCATCTATCGAACAGTGGATCGGCATTATCCTCATTTTCGGAGGGATGGCTCTCACCCTGATCCCACGAAAAAAACAGGCGCAATAAAATTCATTTTACCCATGAGCTTTAATCGACTTTTCTAATAGATCACTTTAGCCAATCTCTACACCTAATCTTTAGTCAATATTTTAATCAACATTTTCAATCAATCTTGAGAAGTTATGAGATATCAGAAACTGCGTCTATAATAGTGTCCCTATCAATACTGACATATCAATGATACAAGATTCATGATTGACTATTAGAGATAGCAAACAATCCTATTTAGCCACATCAACCTTATTGAAGATCGCTCTATGATTTATTCTAACCGCGGAATTTTACTTCCCCTTATCTGCCTATTTGCCGCTATGATCTCCATTCAAGGCGGTGCGACACTTGCAAAGCAGCTCTTCCCGATTGTGGGCGTTGAAGCTGTGACCGCATATCGCCTTGGCTTTAGTGCAATTATCCTACTTTTGATCTTTAAACCTTGGAAACGTAAACTTCAAGTCGGTTATCGTCGCTATCTGCTTTTTTATGGACTTGCACTCGGTACGATGAACTTTCTCTTTTACCAATCCATAAAGACAATTCCTCTTGGAATAGCTGTAGGTCTTGAATTTACAGGGCCACTTGCCGTTGCGCTTTTTGCATCAAGACGTAAAATCGACTTCTTATGGATTTTCTTAGTCGTGCTTGGCTTACTTGCCCTTATTCCTTTTCAAGATAGTAGCAGCATTGATATTCCTGGCGTTCTTTATGCGCTAGGTGCCGGCGTTTGTTGGGCGCTCTATATTGTCTTTGGGCAAAAAGCTGGAAACTATTATGGAACGGCAACTGTGGGAATAGGTGCTGCTATTGCTGCGATGGTCTTTGTTCCCATCGGTATTGCAAGCGGGGGAATTGGAATTTTTGCGCCTGAATATCTTCCGATGGCAATCACCGTTGCTGTTTTAACATCAGCGCTCCCATATGCCCTTGAGATGATTGCACTCACGAGAATGCCGGCAAAAACCTTCGGGACGCTTACAAGCCTTGAACCCGCAATTGCGGCGATTTTTGGCTTTATTATCTTAAGCGAAGTACTAACAACCATTCAGATCGCCGGCATTATTGCTATTATTCTTGCATCCCTAGGCGCTTCTCTCTCATCAAAAACACCGATCGAGACAGTTAAAAAGGTCGATTAATCATGAATTTTGATCGTAATTTGAATAAGCATCATGGCAACCCTTCATTTAAGAAACTGCTCTATAAGATCCTTGGCGGTGCTTTTTTGATATTTCTACTTCTGTTTTTGATGAACTTTATTGTCAAAAACCAGGTATCATCGCTCATTCAGGCGAAAGGCATTAGCGAAATAGAAAAATCTGCGCCTCAAAATGCTAATCAATAGATCTATAAGACAAATTTGCCACTTACCGTCCTTTTTCAGTGTGATAATTTCCCTATCTTTTTGATATTGTTTCCAAAATATTTTTGAAAATCTATTGACAATGTTTAGCGCCTGAATAAAATAGAAATCACGATTAACAACAAAACTATCTATATGCGTGCCCGCACACAACAGCAGTACAATCACTCTTCTCAGTTTATCGCTCGTTTTTGCATCCTCTGCTACCGGCGTCATTTCCGCTAAAGAAATATAAGTATCCCAAAGCTTATAGTTGGCGATTTTTCTACTAGTTTTAAATCCCAAATTTCAAAAAATATCAAATCTAAGTACGAATTAGGTTCTCTTCCTTGCGATCTTTTTTCGGCTTATCAAACAGCAGTTTTCAAAAAACGGACAAATTATGAACAAAGCGTGGATATACGTTGCGCTCACATCAATATTCGAGCTGATCTGGCTCTACGGGTTTAACGTCGCATCATCATGGTGGCATTGGATTATTATCGGTGCCTTCGTTCTTCTAGATCTTAACTTTTTAGCAAAAGCCTGCGAGGGCTTACCCACCGGCACTGTTTACGCAATCTTTGCAGCAAGCGGTACTGTCGGTACAGTCTTAATGGATTACTTCCTTTTCGATGAAACTATCACCGCAGAAATGCTGATTTTCATGGGAATTATCCTACTTGGGGTTCTAGGCTTAAATTTATTTGATGTAAATACTAAAGAAGAAAAAGAGGAGAGTGTCTCATGATAGGTGCTTCATTTGTAGCAATGGGTTGGGTTTTCGTCGCACTTGCAGCAGTCGCAGAACTAGTCGGTGTTTTTGGTTTAAGCTTATATAGTCAAAACCGTACAATGATTAATAGAATTCTCTATTACGGAGGCATTTTCGCAGCCTTCGCACTACTCTATTACTCATTCCACTTCTTACCATTAAGTATTGCTTATACTGTATTTACAGGCGTAGGAACTGCCGGCGCAGTAATCCTGAACATTGTATTCTTTAAAGAATCAAAAAATATTAAGCGCGTATTAAGCTTAGTGGCAATCATTATTGGTGTTGTAGGATTACAATACGTATCTTCAATTAGCTAAACCTTTTGAAGAGCCCCTAAT
>CAZPIQ010000159.1:0-3912 GCA_964586665.1 uncultured Ignatzschineria sp.
CATTTGGCATCTTATCTGCAAGAACACGCTCACCACCAAATACAATGCCACCACTCTCTTTAGCTGCTGAAAGTGCTGATTGCATTGCCTCGAAGGAATCTTTATCAATGAGTGGTCCGACTAAGTTGTTAGTATCTAGAGGGGATCCTACAGGAACAGTACTATAAGAGCCTTTTAGGCGCTCAAGTACCTGTGCTTTGACGGATTTATGAATAATAAGACGACGAAGCGTTGTACATCTTTGACCCGCAGTCCCAACTGCACTGAATAGAATCGCACGAACAGCGAGTTCAAGATCAGCTGACTCAGTCAGAATCATTGCATTGTTGCCTCCGAGTTCAAGAATTGTACGACCGAAACGAGCTGCAACTTTAGGGCCTACTTCACGTCCCATGCGCGTACTACCTGTTGCACTGACTAAGGCTACTTTGGTGTTTTCAACAATAGCATTACCGGCATCACGTTCACCAATTACGACTTGGGAAAGATTAGCAGGTGCCGTACCGAAACGTGCAAGCGCTTTTTCAAATACCGCTTGGCTTGCAAGAGCCGTTAAAGGTGTTTTTTCGGATGGTTTCCAAACAACCGAGTTCCCACAAATTAAAGCTAAAGTGGTATTCCATGCCCAAACAGCCATAGGGAAGTTAAATGCTGTAATCACACCAACAACACCAAGTGGATGCCATGTTTCACGCATGTGATGCCCAGGGCGCTCTGAGGCAATTGTTAAACCGTAGAGTTGACGAGAAAGTCCAACAGCAAAATCACAGATATCAATCATTTCTTGCACTTCACCGAGTGCTTCGGATTTAATTTTACCTGCTTCTAAAGTGATAACAGTAGCGAGATCTTCTTTATGCGTACGAAGTTCTTCTCCTAAAATACGCACTAATTCTCCGCGAACAGGTGCAGGAACAGTACGCCATTCTAAAAATGCCGCATGCGCTTTATCAATGATCGCATCAGTTTCAGATTGGCCGATGAAATTGATTTTCGCAAGTGCGCTACCATCGATTGGGCTATAGATCTCATGTTGACCATTTGTCAAAATATCGTTAGAGACTCCTAATTTTTGTAATACGGAAATACTCATTTTTCTTCTCCTCGCTTTAAATAGAACGGATGCATGGTTTGTTTGTTGTCTTGTTTTATTATTGAATTGACTGATTGTTTTTAGGGCTTAATCAAAATTTTGATGTGTGAACTTTTAACTGACTTTGGATATTTCATTAAAAAATCACTCGATATCAAGAGATTTCTGATATGGGCATGATTTTATCCTACAGGGTGGAAGCGCAAGAGGACAAGCGAAGTAAAAGAAGAGCATCATTCCTTTAAGGAATAATCTTCGAAAAAGAGATAACTGGGGGAATAGCGTTTACTGAGAAAAAAACTCATCATCTGGTGAATTCATATCTTTTGACACTTGTTGTGAATAACAGCGAATATCAGAAGTACCACGGATATCTTTTTATTAATTAAATATTATGTGAATCATTATATAAGTCTTGATATAAGCCTTTATAGAAATGAGGCGGTAATCGATTCATATATTGTTGGTGCGCCTAGAACAGGCTTAATCCCCAAGAACACTTTCATAATAAGCGACGATTAGTCGTGATAACACCAAGGGTGGTTTAGGGAAATTAATAGAAAAATAGGTATCTCGGAAATTAAATCACTCTGGAGGATTGATATGAAAAAAGTATTCGAAATTTTAATAGTGGCATTTGCATATGCAAGTGTTGTTGTCGGTGCTGGGAATGCATCAGGAATGGAACCATTTTTCTACTATACGTCATTTGGGCAAAGTGGAACTGTCGGTGTCATTCTAGCAACTATATTATATGGTGTTGTTGGCTATTTTGTAGTTGGAATGGGGCAAAGACTTCAATCTAAAAACTATAAAGAAGCAACGTATTTAGTAGGCGGCAAAATAGTTGGTCGTTTTGTAGATATTTTAATCCTATTTATGATGCTCGGGACTGGGATTATTATGATATCTGGAAGCGCGGCGCTCTTTAAGCAACAGTATGATCTTCCTCTATGGCAGGGAGCCTTATTAATGACGGCTCTTGTTGTTATTACATTAATGTTGAGACTCCGTAAGATTATTTTAGTCATTGGGATGATTACTCCAATTTTAATAGGCCTTCTATCTGTGGTTGTTTATCAAGGTCTATCTAATCAAACAGAGACATTTGCTGAACTCAATGATTATGTTATTGCAGTTGGAAATACACTTCCTGATACACTTCCTAATTGGTGGGTTGCAGCTTTAAATCACGTGACGATGATGACAGTTGCGGGTGTTGGGATGTCCCTTGTTATAGGAGGTGAAGAGAAAGACCCACAAGTCGCTAGAATTGGTGGTGCTTTAGGCGGGGTAATTATAGGCCTGGTTTTATCAATGGGTCACTTTGCACTTTTTGCTCAGATCAAAACGATTGCACCGGCTATTGAAACTTTAGCATCAATGCCCTCACTCCAAATTATGAATACTTATGCTCCGACGTTAAGCCCATTATTATCACTTGCAGCCGTAGCCATGATTTATAGTACAGCCGTGAGTATGTTCTACGTCTTTATCTCACGCTTTGTGGAGATGGAAACACCTAAATCTAGAACCATTATTCTCATTGTTTTAGCTGCAGGTTACGGTATTAGTTTTGTGGGTTTTGTGCAGTTGATGGGATACTTCTATCCAATCGCGGGTTACATCGGAATTATTTTAATAGCGATGATTTTCTATGGGCCATTTAAGATAAAAAAATTAGAGAAAGAAGGCGTTGTGGCACCTGCTCCAATGGTCTAATAATTCATTTCTGAGGTTAGTGATATAAACCGTAATGTCTTAAGAGATATTACGGTTTTTTATTCACTGAATTATGGAGTTAACAAGGGAGATTTATGCATAGGTTTATTATTTATTGGAATAAATTTTTACTGTAAGAATAAAAGGAATGATCTAAAAAAGATTTTTCCTTTGTCTTATTGCGATCTATTTGGTTTGATGAGATAAGCGTTAAATTGCAAATAATAATAAAAGATGAGACTGGAAAATTAAGGGATCTAGAATTAATGTCTCGCAATTTAGTGAATAGACCAATAACCACTTAGAATAAATTATTAGGATATGACTATGGCTAATACCAACTTTCTTTCGCCGGATTTAATTCGTGCAAAATTCTCTAGAGCGATGTCAGAGATGTATCAAAATGAAGTGCCTCTTTACGGTGATTTAATGCGTTTAGTTGCAGAGGTTAATGAAGCTACTTTAAAGGATAATCCTGCTTTGCAATTACAATTGCAACAGACAGATGAATTGAGTCGTTTAGATGAAGAGCGTCATGGAGCTATTCGCCTTGGTACAGCAGATGAGTTAAACATGATGCGTAGGCTCTTCTCTGTCATGGGAATGGTGCCAGTAGGGTATTATGATCTGACGCCTGCGGGGGTTCCTGTTCATTCAACGGCATTTCGTGCAATTCATGAGGATTCCCTCCGGATTAGCCCTTTTCGCGTTTTTACCTCTTTGTTACGTTTAGAATTAATAGAAGACTCTATTCTTCGTGAAGAAATTATCGAGATTCTAAAGGCTCGTCAAATTTTTAGTGAGGAAGCCATTCAGCTTATTCAGAAAGCAGAGATAGAAGGTGGCTTGAGGGAAGGTGATGCAGATGCATTTGTAAAGGAGGTTTTGAAGACCTTTAGCTGGCATGCTGATTCAACCGTGACAGAGGCACAATATCAGTTGCTACACGATGAGCATCGTTTAATTGCAGATGTTGTCGCATTTAAGGGGCCACATATTAATCACTTAACACCACGTACACTAGATATCGATAGGGTGCAACAGTTAATGCCAGAAAGAGGAATTACACCAAAGGAATTTGTTGATGAAGTAGCCGG
>CAZPIQ010000160.1:0-3848 GCA_964586665.1 uncultured Ignatzschineria sp.
TTAAATGCAAACTTTTATCTGACGAAGTTTTAGGCAAACCATTCAACACCATGAAAGAAAAAGAAAATAGACGTTAAATTATTTCGAAAATCACGATAACGCACCCTGAAATTCATAGCTCGCATCGTCATTTTCGATTTTTCATACACCATTACTTTCTTATTCATTCACTCTCGACTAAAATAACACCTAATTAACACCTACTTACCAATATTTAATTAATAGCGATCTCTACATATAATGTATACCTCACCCTTATACCTAGAGCTACCTATTCCAATACAGGAAAACTAAACATGATCAAGCGTCTCCTTGTAGCAGTGGCTGTTACTAGTGTTCTTACAGGTTGCCTCTCAACAATCATGCCTGGGAAATCTACACAAGCCCCTTCAGCTATCCCTATTACTCCTGAACATATCGAGATGGTTCGCTCGCTTGGTTCGGCAGATCTTACTAAATATGCTGACCAAGGCGATCAATTTGCGCAATATTATCTTGGCAATAAGTATGCTCAAGGCCAAGAAGTTCCCCAAGATATGGGTAAAGCAAAATCTCTCTGGGAGCTTTCAGCAAATCAAGGCAACGCAAACGCGCTTTATAATCTTGGTATGATCTACTTCTCAGGCCAAGGCGCACCACAAGATCTAAATGCTGCACTCTCTTTCTTCCAAAAATCTGCAAATGCCGGCAACTTACGTGCAGCACTACAAGCGGGGTCGATGTTTGAAACAGGACAAGGCACAGAAGTTAATCTTCCTATCGCCGCGCAGTTTTATCAAATGGCAGCACCTACAGATCCTAATGCAGCATATCGTTTAGCAATGTTATTAACGCGAAACACGCCTGAGCTTCCTGCTGACTACAATCAAGCGTACCAGTTACTACAACAAGCAGCATCTCAAGGAAATCGTCTAGCACCACGCGCTTTAAGCATTTTCCAAAACTACCCCCAAGATCAGGCGATCGAGCTTTTAAATCGCTTAAATAACTCGATCTAACCCTAAAGAACCTGTTGATACTTTATCAAGAATCAAGATCAACAACTCGTTTACAAACGACAAAACCTCCATTTCGGAGGTTTTGTTTTATCTACTACATAGTTCTATATAGAATAGAACTATGTAGAAACAGTATCGATTAACCCAATGTTGCAACCATTACAGCTTTAATCGTATGCATACGGTTTCCTGCTTGCTGGAACTGTACACCTTGCGCACTTTCAAATACTTCTTCAGTCACTTCAACGCCATCTAATCCAAATGTTTGATAGATCCACTCACCGACTGTGGTTTCACGATTATGGAATGCTGGCAAACAATGCATGAACTTTGTATTCTTATTGCCGGTTGCACGCATCAAATCTCCATTGACTTGGAATGGCGTTAAGATTTCAATACGCTCACGCCATGCATCTTCCGGCTCACCCATTGAAACCCATACATCTGTATGAATGAAGTCAACACCTTTCACTGCTTCTTCAGCACTATCTGTAAAGGTTAAATTCGCACCACTCACTTTTGCGATCTCTTGACACTGTTTAATTAATGCTTCTTCAGGCCAAAGATGCTTCGGCGCACCGACTCGGAAATCCACGCCTAGCTTTGCTGCCATTACTAAATGAGAATTCCCCATGTTATTACGCGCATCACCAAGATATGCATAGCTTAATGCTGACACAGGCTTATCACTATTCTCTTTCATCGTTAAAAGGTCAGCAAGCATTTGCGTCGGGTGGAATTCATCCGTCAAGCCGTTATAAACAGGAACACCGGCATAAGCTGCTAATTCGTTCTCAAGAACATCTTGGCTAAAGCCACGATACAAAATTGCATCATACATGTCACCAAGAACGCGAGCCGTATCTTTCATCGATTCTTTATGACCGATTTGTGTACCATCACTACCTAAGTAACTTGTAACAGCGCCTTGATCAGCCGCTGCTACTTCAGATGCGCAACGTGTTCGAGTAGATGATTTTTCGAAGATGAGCGCGATATTTTTACCCGTTAATCGTCGCTGTTCAATTCCTGCTCGCTTAGCTCTTTTAAGATCTTCAGCTAAACCGACGAGATACAGAATCTCATCTTTGCTGAAATCGAGTAATTTCAAGAAATGTTTTTGACGTAAATTAGGTTGCATGCACAGCTCCTCTTCGCAGTATAATCAATTATTGTTTAATGACTCATCGATCACTTTTAGTATATCTATTGATATGCCCATTTAATATGTCTATTTACAGATCATATTAGATCGTGAGTTTTTTTATCATATCAGGGATACTAAACCCTTCCTATCAATTTAGAGGATTCCAGAGATGATTCAACGCTTATTTCTTATTTTTACACTATCTTTTTTTTCGCTTCTAGCCACAGCAGAGTCCTTACCTAATAAAATCCGTCTAAATTTTGTCGGTCCATTCCAAGTTCCTGCGTCAATGACCTTCACCCATGGCAATGGTCAGTATGCATTAGATACAAATGTGAATATTCCTTTTAAAAACATGGAATTCATTAGTCGCGGTCAATTAATCGATAATAGGCTCATTACAGAATCATTTACAGATATCCGTGGTGGCAAGCCTTATGCAAGCGCTCAATTCGATAAAGTTAACAAAAAAATTCAATACGGCCGAAACGGTCAAGCGCTAGAAGCTGAAATGACAGCGCTCGCTCAAGACTTCTTCACAACAGCATGGCAAGCAACCTTAAACAAAGGACCGCTTACAGAGAAAGTCATCACGACAAATGGTAAAAAGGTCTATGACCGCCCGCCCTTTGTAGCAGCTGGCACTGACGAAGCATATATCAATGGTCAAAAGACGACGATCAACCTCTACACAAGTGGCGAAGGCGACGATCGTGTTGAGCTCGGTTTATCCCCAAGCAACTACTATGTTCCGGCATTAATTGCTTATTATGAAAAAGGTAAACGTTACGAATTACGTCTTCGTAATTACGTTGCTGAGTAGGTTAGTTTCCCTCCCAATTTATAAAACCGTATAATAACGCTAGTGCTAACTCCAATTGGCTTAGCGTTATTTTCGTTTTACACAAAGGTCATTACAATGCTTGAATATATCTTTACTAGAATCTCAGCAGCTTTTAACAATAAAGTAGATCTCTATCGCATGGGCACTTTCTATTATGAAGGAAAGTATGTTCCTAAGGATCTCGATAAAGCCGCCGAATATCTCAAACGAGCTTCTGATAAAAAATATACTAAAGCACTCTACTATCTTGGCTTAATTGAGCTTGAAAAGAGTGATTCAACGATTGATCTTGCGCTTGCCCTTCGCTATCTTCTGCTTTCTAAAAATGAAGAGCCGCTCGCAATGCCACAAATTACGCAATTAGAAGCACGTATTCTCGCGCTTCCTGACACCGAAGCGAATACTGCCCTGCTCTTTAAAATTGGTTATATGTATTCTAATGATGTGATCATTGGTTTGAACGTTCCGAAAGCCGCTACTTTTTATGAATTAGCGGCTGAGCGCAATCATCATTACGCGCAAACGGAACTAGCAAAACTCCTCACCAAATCTCGCCCCGGCATTACTAAAGATCTACCACGGGCAAAAGCATTATTAGAAACAGCCGTAGCAGCAGAATTTGCGCCGGCAAATATTGCCCTACAAGAACTCCTAGAGAAGCACCCTGAGCTAAACTAAACTCACTATATTTATCACTTCCCAAAAGCATGATGAATAGAGCCTCTTGCGGAATTCACAAAAAGACCCTATAATGATCTATCAACTTAAACGGGGGCGTTCTTGGATTCGACGGGGATGTTGAAGTTTGAGGTGCATGTCGAGAAGGTCGAGAGTCTCGTAAAAACGCGGCAAACAGTTA
>CAZPIQ010000161.1:0-1568 GCA_964586665.1 uncultured Ignatzschineria sp.
CGGCGTTTACGCCCACCTAAAATTCCACGTGCGATCTCATTGCTTAATTGACGCATGACGTTTTTACTGGCTTGTTGTACTAAACCATCTCGTTTGCCACCTCTTGGCCCTGTTGAACCAAAGAGGAAGGATTTAAGCATTCCCATCACGCCACCATCATCATCTTGATCCGCTTTAGCCGCTTCACGCTCTGCTTTCTCTTGTGCTTTTTGCGCTTCTAAACGCGCAGCTTCTGCCTCTAAGGCTTCCTGCTCTTGTGCTTCTTGTGCATTTGCACGTTCTAAGATTTCAAACGCAGATTCACGGTCGATCATCTCTTCATAACGCCCATAAAGAGGAGAGCGATTAATGATGGTATTGATCTCAGATCCTGACAAAATACCCATACGAGATTCCGGCGCTAAGATAAAGGCTCGCTCAACAACATTGGGTGCACCTTTTCCGCCTAAGAAGGAGATCAAAGCTTCACCTGTTCCAAGTTCTCCAATCGCTGTTTCGGCATCAAAATTTGGATTAGCTCGCATTGTTTGCGCAGCTGCTCTTACGGCTTTTTGATCTCTCGGCGTAAATGCACGAAGCGCATGTTGGATACGGTTACCGAGCTGACCTAATACATTATCAGGAATATCCAACGGGCTTTGGCTCACGAAATAGATTCCCACCCCTTTTGAGCGGATTAGACGAACCACTTGTTCGATCTTATCGAGGAGTGGCTTTGGTGCATCACTAAAGAGAAGATGCGCTTCATCAAAGAAGAAGACGATCTTCGGCTTTTCCATATCGCCCACTTCCGGCAATTGTTCAAATAACTCAGATAACGTCCAAAGTAAGAACATCGCATAGAGTTTTGGCTTATGGTAGAGCTTCTCTGCGGAGAGTACGTTAATCACCCCTTTGCCGTCCACTTCACGCATGAAATCAAAGATATCAAGATTTGGCTCACCAAAGAAATGCTCTGCACCTTCCATCTCAAGCTGTAATAATCCTCGCTGAATTGCGCCAATTGAAGCCGTTGCGATATTGCCGTAGAGTGGTTGGAGCTCTTTTGCATTTTCAGAGACAAAGCGCGTCATCGCACGTAGATCTTTAAAATCAATTAAGAGGAGACCATTATCATCTGCCACTTTAAAGATAATATTTAAAATGCCGGTTTGTACTTCATTCAAGCCCATTAATTGGGAGAGAATCATTGGCCCCATATCGGAAACTGTCGCACGAATCGGATGTCCTTTCTCACCATAAACATCCCAAAATACGATCGGATTGGCCTGTGGTGTCCAAGAATCATAACCGGTTGCATCTAAGCGCTCTTGGAGTTTTGGATTTGGCGCACCCGCTGCACCAATCCCTGATAAGTCGCCTTTCACATCCGCCATAAAGACCGGCACACCAATTTGAGAGAAGCTTTCAGCGAGCTTTTGAAGCGTTACTGTCTTCCCTGTTCCTGTTGCGCCTGTGATTAAACCATGTCGATTCGCCAAATTTGAAAGAAGATTGAGTTCAGTCAAATCTGCGGTTTTACCGATTAATAACGGATAGCCACTCATATTCGTATTCCTTATATTTTG
>CAZPIQ010000161.1:1668-3748 GCA_964586665.1 uncultured Ignatzschineria sp.
GGAGCTAGTTCCCCTAAGGTTGTAAGGAGTGTTAATTGATCTTTCGTTGATGCTGAAAGAATCATCCCTTCACTCACACCAAAGCGCATCTTACGAGGTGCAAGGTTTGCCACAACAATCACATAGGTTCCCACTAATGCAGCTGGATCTTCGTAGAATTTACGAATACCTGAGAAGATGGTTCTTGGCTTATCTTCACCTAAATCAATTTGGAAGGTAAGAAGTTTATCCGCACCTTCAATAAAGTCACATGAGAGGACTTTTCCTAAACGAAAATCAATCTTACCAAAATCATCAATCGAAATATATTCGCCTGCTTCTTTCACAGCTGAATCCTTCTCGGTCGCTTTAACGTCTTTTTTCACATCCGCTTTTTTCGTATCGTTCGCGGCTGCATCATTACGCACAACATTGAGCGCTTCTTTGTTCGCCTCGATCATTGCATCGAGATCTTTACGGTTAAGACGCGTCATAAGATGCTCATAACTATTGATTTTATGACCTTTTGGCAATCTTGCTGTGAGCGCTTCAAATGAGAGTGGCTCGATATTTAAGAATGCTTCTACTTTACCGGCAACGATTGGTAATACGGGTTTAAGATAGAGCGATAAAAGTCTAAATGCCTCCATGTAACCTGTGCAAAGATCTTGAAGTAATTGCTTTTTAGATTCATCTTTCGCAATTTCCCAAGGTTTCATTTGGTCAAAATGTTCATTCACATCATCACATGCCGCTGAAATCTCACGAAGCGCAGCTGCAAAGTTGCGGCTCTCAAAGCCTGCTTTAATAGATGCTGCACGATCAAGGATTGAAGCAATGAGCGCTTCTGATTCTGCTGCGACTTCACCCAAGGTATTATCAAAATCTTTGGCAATAAAACGGCTCGTTCTTGATGCGATATTTACAAATTTACCCACTAAATCTGCATTCACACGGTTGACGAAGTCATCTAAGTTTAAATCAAAGTCATCGATTGCACCATTTGATTTAGCGGCGAAATAGTAACGTAACCACTCAGGATCAAGCTTTTGATCAATATAAGAATTTGCGGTAATAAAGGTACCGCGTGATTTACTCATTTTTGAGCCATCCACCGTTAAGAAACCGTTAATGGCATATTGTGAAGGAACACGGTGACCTGAGAAATTCAACATTGCTGGCCAGAAAAGTGTGTGGAAATACATGATATCTTTTCCAATAAAATGCACCATCTCTGTTCCTGCTTTGTCTGCTTTATCTTTCTTAATAAAGCTCTCGAAATCGATCCCGCCTGTTTTATCACAATAGTTTTTGAAAGAGGCAAAGTAACCAATCGGTGCATCTAACCAAACGTAGAAATATTTATTTTCAGCGTTAGGAATCGGGAAGCCAAAGTATGGCGCATCACGGGAGATATCCCAATCAGAAAGCTTACAATCGCCTTCTTCACCAATCCACTCACGCATTTTGTTCGCAGCTTCAGGTTGAAGACGCTCTTTATTCTCTAAGAACTCACGAAGGAATTCCACACAACGCGGATCTGATAATTTAAAGAAGAAATGCTCAGATGGGCGCATGACTGGTGTTTTGCCTGTTACCACTGAAAATGGATTGATTAATTCTGTTGGGCGATAAGTTGCACCACAGGCTTCACAGTTATCCCCATATTGATCTTTTGCATGACATTTCGGACATTCCCCTTTAATGAAACGGTCCGGTAAGAACATTTTGCGCTCTTCATCATAGAACTGCTCAATCGTTTTTGTTTCGATTAAGCCCGCTGCTTGAAGTGTTAAATAGATCTCTTCTACAAGCTGTTGATTCTCTTTTGAATGCGTTGTGTAGTAGTTATCGAAATCGATATGAAAATTATCAAAATCTTGTAAATGCGCTGCATGCGCTTTTGCAATAAGCTCTTCTGGCGTAATGCCTAAAGAGTCCGCTTTCAACATAATCGGCGTACCGTGGGTATCATCTGCACAAATATAGTAGACATTATTCCCAAGCATTCGTTGGAAACGCACCCAAATATCGGCCTGCGCATATCCTAAAAGATGCCCAAGATGAATATCGCCATTGGCAAATGGCAGTGCGTTTGTGA
>CAZPIQ010000162.1:0-3729 GCA_964586665.1 uncultured Ignatzschineria sp.
TCACAGCAACCGCAAGTAGCCCATTAACAGGATTAATTACGAGTTAATTGATCGGGTTTTTTAGAAGTGAGAAGGACTTCTCGGCTGTCGATGGAATGGTTGAACATCTTTATCAGCTGAACCGCGACAACTGAGGAAGCTTATAGATTCCTCAAGGATTCATTACGCGTTAATTGATCGGTATTTTTAGAAGTTAGAAAGAGTTCTCGGTTGTCGGTGGAATGGCTGAACATCTTTATCAGCTGAACCGCGACAACTGAGGAGGCTTATAGATTCCTCTGGGATTGAAATGCTGGCAGTGAGAGATCTGTCGTTTTTCGATCTCTTATGAGGGATTTAATCCATGAGAATTGAGAAGCCAAAAGCTTCTCAACTGCTGGCGCGAGATTGTGAGAAGCATGCATTCATTCGCTCCAGCCATGCATGAATCAATGTTATCCCCATAAAAATCAATAAAAAATCAATATAAAATTAATATAAAGTCTGTAAAGATAAACAGTGAGATGAGTAAAGTCGATGAGTGAAATAGATTCCCGTTATGATCGTTTGGCGCGTTTTTATAAGGTGGGTAATGCCGGCGTAAAGGCTTTTAATCATGCGAATATCGTGATTTTAGGTTGCGGAGCATTAGGCTCTCAACATGCGGAAACCTTAACGCGAGCGGGATTTGGCAAAATCACATTGATCGATCGAGATTTTGTCGAGCGCTCTAATCTTCAAAGACAAACACTCTTTACAGAAGAAGATGCCGAAAATGCGATTCCCAAAGTCATCGCACTTAAGAATCATCTCACAAAAATTAATCGAGAGATTCAGATCACAACCCATATCGCAGATGTCTCAAGCGATAATATCGAACAGCTGATTCAAGATCATGATCTGCTACTTGATGGCACAGATAATCTCGCGCTTCGCATGCTGATTAATGATGCTTGTTACAAACTCAATATACCTTGGATATTCGGCTCAGCGCTTGAGAGCTACGGGATGAGCTATAACTTTAATTTTGCGAGCAAAAACATCAAAGAGAATGCCGGCAATAGGGAAGATGCGCCTTGCCTAAGATGCTTGCTCGATACTTTACCGCTTGAAACTCAAGATACTTGTAGCTCTATCGGCGTAATTCAACCGATTTTACAGATGATCTCAAGCGTCCAAACCGCTGAAGCAATGAAGTTTTTCGCGGATTTTTCGGCAACGAGAGAAACCCTCTTCACGATGGATCTCTGGGAATTTCATTCGCAAAATGTGAATCTTCATAAACTCAAAGACCCAAACTGCCTAACTTGCGGGGATAAGCCCAGCTACCCAAGCCTTCATATTAAAACAAGAGAAGCACAGCGCCTATGTGGCGATGGTTCTGTCATGATCCGAGAAGTAAAACCGCTGAATCTCGATCTTATCAGAGAGAAATTGAATGCCGGAAATATTGCATATAAATATAATGAATATTTCCTGAATATCCAATTGCCGGAGAATCGCGTGATTCTCTTTTCAGATGGACGAGGGATTGTTTATGGGGTGAGGGAGATTGAGGAAGCGCTCGAAATCTATCAATCTGTGGTCATGGGAAGTTGAGCATTTTAGATTGTTTTGATAATTATCTTCAATATTATTAATGGGTTGTAGTTCTATTTTATCTTGATAGGCATAACAGTTTATCTCTGAGGCTACTTTTGGAAATAACGTTAACTATGTTAACCTGTTTCCTTATACTTTTAGATAAAGATAATTATTTGTCTTATATATTCAGATAGTTATTGAATCGAATGATTGGCCAAAAGGAGATTTAATCATGAAGAAATTAGGTATTAGAACCTTATTGAGCGTTGCAGTATTATCACTTGCTTTCAATGCACATGCACAAACGGCAGAACCAGCATCAGAAGCGGCGACAACAGAAACAGTAACATCAGCAGCAGAAGCAGCGCCACAAGTGAATCTTGATGATTTCCGTTTTGAGCTTGTAGAGATGCAAGATATTGCAAGCCCAACTAAATTAAAACATCGAATCTTTTACGCAGCACCCTCAACAGGTCCAGATGCGGCTTGGTTTGATGCGGTAAAGCAGGGGAATCTTGAGCAAGTCAAAGAGATGGTTGAAAATGGGCAAGATATCGAAGCGAAGGATGTTGGTAGCCTTGATCAAACAGCGCTTGGCTGGGCCGCATTTATCGGATATGAAGATATTGTGGATTTCTTAATCGAACAAAATGCGGATCTTTGGGCAACCGATAAGGGCGATGTTTATCATGCGCTTAAATCAGCAGCACTTGGAAAAAATGTGAATATCGTTAAAAAGCTTCATGAAGCATTAAAAGATGATTACGATATTAACGATACATCCTATGAAGATGATGGAGAATCATTGGTAATGGTTGCTGCAAGTAATAATCGCTTAGAGGTTGTGGAGTATCTTATTTCACAAGGTGCAGATTTAAATCTTGTCACAACGATTCAAGATCCCGCACGTTTCTCTTACAATCAGAGTGCATTAAGTTATGCATGCCAAGGTGGTTATGAAGAGATGCAAAAACTCTTAATCGACAATGGCGCGATTAATCATCGTACGAATGACACAAGCTGCCAAGCACAATAAGTTTGCACTAAATGAATGTTTGAGTCATTAAATGAGAAATGCAACAGAGCCCTTAGAGCATAACGCTTTAAGGGCTTTTATTTGGGAATATGTTTAGGGAATCGAGTTTAGGGATTGGGCTTAGAGAATTGGAATAGAAAAGCGTGATGATTTTCTGAATACCCAATTGCCGAAGAAGCGCATAATTCTCTTTCCAGATGGATGGGGGATTGTTTATGGGGTAACGGAGATTGAGGAAGCTTTAGAGATTTATGGGAAGATTATTAACTTATAAGGTAGGCTAAGGAGATAGCACTGAATAAACCTTGGGAGCCTATTGATGAATGAAGACCTTAAAAAAGCGTATGAAAAGATATTTGTTAAATACAAGCATTTGATCTATGACGATCTTAAAGAGCATTATTCAAAAGTATTTCTACCAATATCATTAGATGATGAAGTGAATCCAAATGAAATCATGTTTATTGGCAGGGAAACTAGGGGGTGGGGAAATGATTCTAAATGGAATAATCCAACAACCGTAGAAGCATTAACTGCGATGTATGCGCAGGATTATGGAGAAGGGATTAAGAGTAGAAGTCGAGGAGTTTCGGGATTTTTAAAACGAATAAAAAGAGAAACAGGCGTAAAAGCTTTTTGGAGTAACTTCTGTTGTGTTGATTTTAAAAAGGGTAAAGTACCCAATAAATCTCCGTATTATGAACAGATTATGAGTTTGTCTAAAGAGTTACTTTCAGTACAAATTAAAATCTTGAATCCGCGGTTTATCATCGTAGGGTATGGGAAATCGCTTGATAGGAATCGATCTGAAATTCGAGCATTACTCTCAGAGATTAATATCACTGTGGAGGGAGAGCATTATTTAGAGAATGTGATCAAAGATACTCTTCTTTGGAAAATGAATTTATCGAATGGTGTTCAATTATATGATTTAGCTTATCATCCAGCTGCTAGAGCATTGGGATCAGGCATTGTTAGGAAAAAAGTTTTAGAGGATATTAAAAACAGCCTACAACGATAGTTGTGGGCTGTTTCTAGCGAATCGCTCTATCGACATAGTTAGGGGTTTTATCGCCTATAAACCAACAATCGCCCACGATAAGGCTCATCATTCACATCTTCAGTGAGTC
>CAZPIQ010000163.1:0-3670 GCA_964586665.1 uncultured Ignatzschineria sp.
ATTGCTATGCATGGCAATAGCGTAGGCACTGCCGGCGACTATTCAACGGGTGCCGGTCAAGTGATTATGCCTTATATTCTCGGTTCGACAGAAGTCTACTCACAGGGAACTTCATGGGATATTATCTTAGATGAGAGCGATATTATCGTTATCTGGGGGAATGATCTTGTGAAGAACTTGCAGGTGGGCTGGAATACCGAAACCCATGAAGCATATGCTTACCTTGAACAGCTTAAAGAGAAGATCGCCGATGGCGAAATTCGCGTGATCTGTATCGATCCTGTGAAGAGCATGACGGCAAACTACTTAAATGCCGAGCATCTCTATGTGAATCCGATGACCGATTTAACCGTTATGATGGCAATCGCCCACACACTTTGGAAAGAAGATCTTTATGATCAAGAATTCCTAGAAACTTACACACTCGGCTTTGATGAGTTTATCCCTTATATCAAAGGGGAAACAGAAGATATGGTCGAGAAAACGCCGGAATGGGCAGAATCAATCTCAGGTGTGCCGGCAGATACGATTCGAGAACTAGCACGCGCAATGGCAGCTAATCGCACGCAGCTGATGCTTGGCTGGGCGCTTCAGCGTCAGCAACATGGCGAGCAACCTTATTGGATGGCAGCGATTGTTGCCGCAATGCTCGGTCAGATTGGTTTACCAGGTGGCGGGATTAGTTATTCGCATCACTATAGCTCTGTGGGCGTTTCATCATCAGGCGCTTCAATGCCGGGCGCATTCCCGTTGAACTTAGACTTTGGTCGTGAACCAAAATATAAGAGTACGGATTACCAAGGCTATGCAAACTTTATTCCAGTGGCGCGCGTGGTTGATGCAGTGTTAGAGCCGGGAACAGAGATTAATTATAATGGGAGCAAAATTAAACTTGCCCCTTATAAGATGGCAATTTGGTCGGGGGCAAATCAGTGGCATCGTCAGCAAGATCGCAACAAGATGAAGCGCGCTTATCGAAATATTGAAACCGTTGTCGCAGTGGATTATGCATGGACAGCGACTTGTCGATTTGCAGATATTGTCTTGCCGGCATGTACGCCGTATGAGCGTAATGATTTAGATGTTTACGGGACTTATAGTAACCGAGGCATTATTGCGATGCAGAAGTTGATCGATCCGCTCTACTATTCGAAGACGGATTTTGATATCTGGCGTGAATTTAGTAAGCGCCTTAATCGGGAGAAAGAGTATACGCAAAATCGTAATGAGATGCAGTGGATCGAGAAGATCTATATGGATTGCTATAACGAAAACTATCCAAAAGGCTTCTATATGCCATCTTTCAGAGAGTTCTGGCAAAAGGGTTATGTACTATTCCCTGAAGGAAAACCGTGGGTACGTCACGCCGCATTTAGAGAAGATCCTGAAGTGAATGCACTCGGTACGCCTTCTGGCTTTATCGAGATCTTTAGCCGAACGATCGCAAGCTATGGCTATGATGATTGTAAAGGTCATCCGATTTGGATGGAGAAAGCAGAGCGCTCTCATGGTGGGCCAAAATCCGATCAATATCCGCTCTGGATGCAATCAGCGCATCCGGATAATCGCTTGCACTCGCAAGGTTGTGAAGCCACAAAAATGCGAGAAACCTATGCGATTGCCGGCAGAGAACCTGTCTTTATCAGTCCGGTAGATGCCGCGAAACGGGGTATTGAACATGGCGATCTTGTGCGCGTCTTTAATGATCGCGGGCAATTACTCGCAGGGGCGAATGTGAATAATAACTTCCCTGAAGGCGTTGTGAGAATCTTTGAAGGTGCTTGGTATTCGCCACTTGATGAAACAGTAGGATCGATCGATACTTATGGTGACCCAAATACACTGACAATCGATGTGGGTACTTCGAATCTCGCACAAGCTACAAGTGCGAACACTTGTTTGGTGGAAATTGAGAAATTCGTAGGAGTTGCACCGGCGCCAAATGGCTTTACAGGGCCAAAAGTGGTGGATATTTATGGTCAGCCAACTGTGGAAGTATAGATTGATCTGATGAAGATCTTTTGATAAGCAAGGGCAGGACGATGGTTCTGCTCTTTTTCTTCTTTTGAATAAAGATGGAAAAGAGCAAATACTTTCTACCTCTAAAGAGCTATGAAGAAGAAATAGAGATGTAGATGTTATACAATATTAGGCATACAAAATTTATTATACAAAATCAGTTATACAAAACTTTTTATAACAACTCGTTATAAAAACTTGTTATAAAAAACTAAATGATTATTTATTTGATAACTGTTTGTATCGATCTTTTGGCGGATGAAGGGATTTCGTCTGTGATGTATAGATAACAGGATATAAGGTTTACTATGAGTGAATTAAAAGTCGTTATTAATGAAGCAAAAATTACCTCTAAAATGCGTGCAGAGACTTATCAGTGGTTTGCGCGTATTTTCTCTAGCGAGTTAAGTGGTGATGAAGTGAAGCTCTACGAAGAGGGTGCATTAAATACATTGCTTTCGCTTTTTACAGAGATGGGTCTTTCTGAAGAAGTCAAAAAAGTTCAGACTGCTATCGATTCGTTAAAGCAAATAGAGCATGTAGAACTTGAGCTTAAAGCTGATTTTGCCGGCTGTTTTTTACTAGATGAAGCAAGTGGTGCGATTCCTTATGCATCCATTTATCTAGGTGATGGCGATATGTTGTATGCAGAAGCTGAGCGCAAAATGCGTGAGATCCTCTCAAAAAGTGGCTTGCAGATTCTCGATTCCTTTAAAGAACCCTCAGATCATCTATCGATCTATCTCTCGTTGATGCAAAAATGGTGTGAGCAGCTCAATAAAGATCTTCGCACTGAAACAGTTGATCGTGACTTGATCGAGAGTGAATATATCGCACAAGCGACCTTTATCAACGAAGGGATTCTCTCCTGGCTTCCGATTTGGAATGAACGCTTAGCGCGTATTGCGAACTGTAAATGCCAATTTTACGCCGCAATGGGAGATCTGTTAGTCGCTTATATAACGGCAGATTATGATTATATGAGTAATGAAGTTGAGCGATTAATCGCACTCAATAGTTAAGTTGCTAGTTTAAACTGCTAGATCAATTTGGATAGTCAATTTGGATAGTCAATTTTGTTTGTACTAGCTTTGTGTTTAAATCTGTACTGAGAAAGCGATTCTCTGTTGATTACAAATTTGATAGAATAACGTCAGTTCAATCTAATAACTGTATTCCTGAAATACCTAATAACCGGAGTTTTTATGAAAAAAATTACCCTTAGTATCCCAGAGATTAGCTGTGGTCATTGTACTTCAAGTATTAATGATGCGCTCAGCGAAGTAGATGGCATCATCTCAGTTGAATCAAGCGTTGCAGATAAAACAACAACGGTTGAGTTCGAAGAGAAAATTATCACTGAAGGCGCAATTATCGAGATGATCGATGATATTGGTTTTGCGGCGACTGTGATCTAAGATCTTAGTGAGATAAGACGACAAAGAAAGCACTCATTGGAGTGCTTTTCTTGTTTTTAAGGTATGATTCATTTACATTTAACTTAGAAAAACTTCTCAATGTGGAATCAATTCCTATGATTATTTTCGTGCTTCTGCTTGCTATTATTGCTGTATTTATTGTGCTAGCGACCTATTACGGCGCTTATCTGCTCATAATGCCAGAGGGAATCTTAGGAATGCTCGGCGTATTT
>CAZPIQ010000164.1:0-3661 GCA_964586665.1 uncultured Ignatzschineria sp.
GAAGGCGTCATGAATTGGGGTAAATATCGCCCTATTTTCATGACCGAAAAACGCATTAACGATGGCGTGAAATTCTATAATGAATACGAAGATGCTTTTATTCGTGCTGAACAAGTCTACGGTGTTGATCGATTTGTTATTGCTGCCATTATTGGTGTTGAAACAGGATATGGTCAAAATAAAGGATCCTGGAAAGTACTTGATGCGCTATCAACTCTCTCCTTTGATTATCCCCGCCGTGCAGAATTCTTCTCTGGCGAACTTGCAAGCTTCTTTAAAATCTTAAATGAAAATGGCGGTGATCCATTTAGCTATAAAGGTTCATACGCAGGTGCAATGGGCTACCCACAATTCATGCCATCAAGCTATCTCGCTTATGCCGTCGATTTCTCCGGCGATGGCAAGCGTGATTTATGGAACAATCCTGTTGATGCAATTGGATCTGTCGGTAACTACCTCATGAAAGCTGGTTGGGTTCGCGGTGGTAAAATTGCGGAACAAGTATCTGTGAGTGCAAGTAATACAGGTTATCAAGCACTTAAACAGACCGGTCGTTTAACACCTCCTAAACAAACGGTTCAGCAACTCAAAAATGCTGGTGTTATGACAAATGCTGATCCATCCGCAAAAGTTACACTGTACGAATTTGAAGTCACTGCAAATCCAAAGGTTGATGAATGGTGGTTGGGGTATCAGAATTTTTATGCAATTACACGCTACAATCACTCAAAACTCTATGCGCTTGCCGTATACCAAGTTTCACAAGCTATTAAAAATGGGGTTCGTTAATGTCTTTAAGTACAATGTATAAACTTTTGATAGGTACGCTAGCGATCGCAATGATTGCCGGCTGTGCTTCCTCAAATAATTATAAGAGAACAACCTCAACTAAAGGAGCGATTCCACAAGACCATCCCCTTAGTAAATCCGGAAATCCGGCAAGTTATGTTGTCTTTGGAAAGACCTACCACCTACTTCCTACATCTAAAGGTTATAAAGAAACAGGGATGGCCTCTTGGTACGGTGATAAATTTCATGGTAAACCAACTTCAAGTGGTACCCCATATGATATGCATGCCTATACAGCTGCGCATAAAACATTACCAATTCCAAGCTATGTCATCGTTACGAATACGGATACAGGAAAGTCTATTACAGTACTTGTTAATGACAGAGGACCATTCGTAAAGGGACGTATTATCGATCTATCTTACTCTGCTGCAAAAGTATTAGATGTTGTTCAGAAGGGAACAGCGCCGGTATTAGTTGAAGCAATTGGCCCTTATCAATATCTTGACCCGAGTAAAAAACCTCTCAAAAACCCTGTTACAACAATTTCACAAGCTAAACCTGGAAGTGATAATGCACCTCCCAATCCAACACCAGCCACAAATCCTTATGTTGAATCTACCCCTTTAATTTCAGCACCAACCTTTAATCAAAATAACGTTGTCGTACTTGAACAACAATCATTTGAAGGAGCGCCTACAACCCCTGAATTTATTGACAGTAGCTATTCAGCGCAAATGCAAAATAACAATCCTATAAATAGTTCACAAAGTGCACCTTCGTATCATATTCAGCTTGGATCTTTCGGTAATGAGCAAAATGCTCTCAATTTTCAACAAAATATCGCGCAACAACTACAGCAACAAGCACAAGTAAAGTATGATAATGGCTTATACCGTGTTTTTGTTGGTCATTATCATAGTCGGGAAGAAGCGGGTAATGCCGCATTCTCCATCCCCTTGTCCACCACCGTTATCCATTTTTAAAGATATAAACCATGTTTAAAAAAATATTCG
Organism: uncultured Ignatzschineria sp.; assembly: GCA_964586665.1. GTDB lineage: Bacteria > Pseudomonadota > Gammaproteobacteria > Cardiobacteriales > Wohlfahrtiimonadaceae > Ignatzschineria. The sequence goes on from CAZPIQ010000164.1 coordinate 1,806, forward strand.
CTATTTGTACATTACTGATTGCAGGTGCAACATCCGCACTCGCACAATCTCCTAATACCGCACTCCAACTCCCTGAGTATGCAGTAAAATCTTGGGTCATCATGGATTATGAAACAGGTGCTATCTTAGCAGAATCGAATAGTTCTATTCGTTTTGAGCCAGCTAGTATTACTAAAATCATGACGGACTACGTCATTGCTGATGAGCTAAAAAAAGGGACGATCAATCACTCTGATAAAGTATTGGTATCCCCAAAATCACGAAACATGAAAGGTTCAAGGATGTTCCTAGAAGAAGGAACACTCGTTTCTGTTGATAATCTTCTCCAAGGTTTAATTGTCCAATCAGGTAATGATGCAGCCGTTGCACTCGCTGAACACGTATCAGCTTCAGAAGAAGCCTTTGCACTTAAGATGAATGAAAAAGCCGCTGAAATCGGCATGAAAAATTCTCACTTCAAAAATGCAAGTGGTTTGCCAAACCCTGAACATGTAACAACAGCATATGATCTAGCACTACTTTCAAGAGCATTAATTTCAAACTTCCCTGATCATTACAAATACTATTCTCAAAAAACGTTTACTTGGAATAATATTAAGCAAAACAACCGAAATACACTTCTTTGGGAGGACCCTTCTGTCGATGGAATCAAAACGGGCCATACCGACAGTGCCGGCTATGGTCTTGCGTCAAGTGCTGAACGAAATGGCTTTAGAATCATTGTGGTTGTAATGGGTGCTGACAGCGAAGCCTATCGCCAACGTGTATCCCGCGAGCTGATTAACTTTGCATTCCAAAACTTTGAACGTAAAACGATCTATGATGCGAATGTCAAAATCGCAGATGTTAATGTACTTCATGGTGTGGAGAAACTCCTACCAGTAGGTGTAAGCGAGAGTATTACAGCGACGCTTCCAAGAGTACAATACGATAATCTTAAAGCACAAATCCAGGTAAATCCTGAACTTGAAGCGCCTGTTAAGAAAGGCGATAATGTTGGAAACCTTGAATTTTATATCGACCAACACCTTCTTTATAGCTTTCCTGTAATTGCGCTAGATGATGTGGAAAAAACAGGAATATTCAATCGCCTCTGGGAGAGTTTTAGTACTAAACTTAGCAACAGAATCAATGAACTAAAAGAAGCGCTCTAAATTTAGACATCTTTTTGTAGTATTTTTGTAGTTTATTAGGTATCATACTTTCCACATAAACAGTGTGTGTTTATTTTTTGAATTAAAATTTTTAGGAAACGAGAGACATGTCACAACAGATTATTGACGATCTAAAAGCACAAGGTATCACCGCAACAGAAGTTTTATATAACCCGAGCTATGAAGTTCTTTTTGAAGAAGAGACAAAGCCAGGTCTAGAAGGTTATGACAAAGGTACTGTTACAACTCTGGGCGCAGTGGGCGTAGATACAGGTATCTATACAGGTCGTTCTCCTAAAGATAAATATATTGTTCGTGATGAAACGACTAAAGATACAGTTTGGTGGGCAGATTCTGGTAAAGGCAAAAACGATAATAAAGCGATTACACAAGAAGTGTGGACAGAGCTTAAAGATCTCGTTCTTAACCAACTCTCAGACAAACGTCTCTTCGTCATCGACGGTTTCTGTGGTGCAAACGCTGAAACTCGTTTAGCGGTTCGTTTCGTAACTGAAGTTGCATGGCAAGCGCACTTCGTTAAAAACATGTTTATTCGCCCTACTGAAGAAGAGCTTAAAAACTTCAAGCCAGACTTCACAGTATTAAACGGTGCGAAAACATCTAATAAAAACTACAAAGAGATGGGTTTAAACTCAGAAACTTTCGTAGCATTTAACTTAACTGAAAATATGCAATTGATCG
>CAZPIQ010000165.1:0-3405 GCA_964586665.1 uncultured Ignatzschineria sp.
TTTGTGTAAAACTGCAGAAAGAAGCAGATGCGATGCCAAGACAGATGTATCCTGGTGAGCTTGGTAAGCAGATTTTTGAGAATGTTTCTAACGAGGCATGGCAGAACTGGTTAAAAGCTCAAACAATTTTGATTAATGAATACCGTATTAATCCACTAGATCCAAAATCACGTGAATTCTTAGAAAAGCAGATGCATGATTTCTTCTTTGGTGATGGTGCTGATATGCCAGATGCATTTAAGCCTCAGTAATATTGAGTGGACTTAATAGTCGTTTTCAATAAAGAAGAGAGAGATTTAAGAGATTCTTAAATCTCTTTTTTTATGCGTTAAATGAAAAGATGAAAAGTCCTGATTTATCGTGAGTTGTTCATAGTCTATTGATAATATAGATATATATAGTTCTGTTAGGTGTCTGAAAATCAGTGTTGTTCTAGGTGTGATTGATAAAAGGTATCACTATTACTTATTAATCTTGAATTATCATAATAAAAGCCTTGACCCTGTCTAAAAAAAAGGCTATGTTTTTAGATATGAAAACTAAAAATATCACACTACTACCGCTACGACTTATACTGCTGTAACCGCAAAGGTTGCAGCCTAAATCTGCTTATCCATAGATTTTAGTAGCTTAGTGAGTTGGTGTGATGATGAATCCATTAGTTGACCCCCAAAAAAATACCCCTTTATATCGTCAAGAAATTATTCGTTGGCATGCGCTAACTTATAGCTTGCGACTATCTATCTGCTTGTCTTAAATAATCAAAAAATATTTTAAATAGTGAATGTAATACAGAAATGATGCGAGCAACTAAATTTAATAAGACTCGCAAAAAAAACAAAAGAGGAAGAAAAATCATGGTCCCGAATCCTTCAGTAAAATATAAGCGTTTTGAAGTTCCTAATTACCAAAATCGTACTTGGCCGAACAAAGAGATTACAGAAGTACCTCGTTGGTTAAGCTCAGATCTTCGTGATGGTAATCAGTCGCTCATTGAACCGATGAGTGTTGAGAAGAAGATTCGAATGTTTGATCTTTTGATTGAGTGTGGTTTTAAAGAGATTGAAGTAGGCTTCCCATCGGCATCCGATACTGAATTTAACTTCGTTCGTAAGTTAATCGAAGAAAATCGTATTCCAGAAGATGTGACAATTCAGGTATTAACACAGTCACGTCAGGATTTAATTACTAGAACTTTTGAAGCGTTAAAAGGCTGTAAACAAGCGATTATTCATTATTATAATGCGGTATCGCCAACTTTTAGACGTGTTGTTTTTAGAATGGAGAAACCAGAGATCAAAGCGCTTGCCGTAAAAGGCGGGGAGATGATTTTAGCAGAATCCTTAAAATATCCAGAAACAGAATGGTTCTTTGAATATTCGCCGGAGATTTTCTCGGATGCAGAGTTAGAATTCTCATTAGAGGTGTGTGAGGCGGTTTGTGATGTCTTTAAGCCAACACCGAATCATAAACTTATTTTAAACTTGCCGGCAACGGTAGAGATGTCCACTCCAAATGTTTATGCCGATCAGATCGAGTGGTTCTGCGATCATATTAGTCGCCGTGATTCTGTGGTGATTAGTGCGCATGTCCATAATGATAGGGGGTGTGCGGTTGCTGCGACTGAGCTTGCATTAATGGCAGGGGCAGATCGTGTTGAGGGTTGTTTATTTGGTCATGGCGAGCGTACTGGTAACGTTGACTTAGTGACGGTTGCATTAAATATGTATTCTCAAGGGCTTCATCCGGGGCTTGATTTTAGTAAGATCAATACTGTTGTAAGAGAAGTTGAGTATTGTACCGATATTCCTGTGCATCCACGTCATCCATATTCGGGGGAATTAGTCTTTACGGCTTTCTCAGGTTCACATCAAGATGCAATCCGTAAAGGTTTGTCTGATATGAAAGATAATCCCGATCAAGAGTGGAGAGTGCCATACTTACCAATTGATCCATTTGATTTAGGTCGCTCTTATGAAGCGGTGATTCGTGTCAATAGCCAGTCAGGTAAAGGTGGCGTTACATATCTTTTAGAGCAAGATCACGGGATTGAGCTTCCACGACGCTTACAGATTGAATTTAGTAAGGTCGCACAGCTCTTTGCTGATAGAGAAGGGGTTGAGCTTACATCGGAGCGTCTCTACAGTATCTTTGAATCAGAGTACTTTAACGCAGTGCCGGCATTAGAGATTAAAACGCCAATCGATATTGAAGAGGATGCGGAAGGTAATACGCATATGACGTTAACGCTTCAAACGCCAACGGGCGAAAAAGTGTTAGATGCAAAAGGAAATGGGCCGATTGCGGCGCTCGTGAATGGTGTGAATGATCTCTTTGATTGGAATGTCGATGTTGTGGATTATAACGAGCATGCACGCAGTAAAGGTTCATCAGCACATGCTGTTTCTTATGTCGAGATGCAGATTGATAATCGTACGCTCTTTGGCGCCGCGACGCACTCAAATACCTCAAGATCTTCATTGAAGGCTGTTATTTCCGCATTAAACCGTGCTATTTCGCAAGGGCATATCGCGTTTTAATAATGGTAAAGAGAGTTTTTCACATTTAAAAATTATCAAAGTCTCACGGTGTTGAGAATCTTGTTTTAAGGTGTGAAGAGTGAAATAAAGGGCACTTTAAGGGCTTTATCAGGCTTTTAAGGTGCTTTTTGTTTTTGAGTATGTTGATGATTTTATCTATTTTATTCAGCAATGAAGGGGAGAAAATGGTAGAATCGACAAAATCTAATTTATCCTTTTTCGAGCATTTTGTAAGGATTTGGAATAGTTTTTTCACTATTAAAATTTAAAGAAGAGAAGTATGACATATTTATTTACCTCTGAATCAGTTTCTGAAGGCCATCCTGATAAGGTTGCAGATCAGATCTCTGATGCTGTACTTGATGCGATTATCAAGGAAGATAAAGGCGCACGTGTTGCTTGTGAGACGCTTGTTAAAACAGGTGTTGCAATCGTTGCAGGTGAAGTGACCACAAATGCGTGGGTGGATCTTGAAGATCTCGTAAGACGCGTCATTACAAATATCGGCTATGACTCTTCAAAAGTCGGTTTTGATGGAAAGACTTGTGGTGTATTAAATATCATCGGTAAGCAAAGTAGTGAGATCGCACAAGGTGTTGATCGTAAGCTTCCTGAAGAGCAAGGTGCCGGTGACCAAGGTTTAATGTTTGGTTATGCATCGAACGAAACAGATGTATTAATGCCAGCACCGATCACATTTGCGCACCGTTTAATGGAGTGCCAATCAGAAGCGCGTAAGAGCAAACAGCTCTCATGGTTGCGCCCTGATGCAAAAAGCCAAGTGACCTTTGCTTATAAAGACGATGGTTCTATCTCTCATGTAGATGCGGTGGTTCTTGCTACGCAGCATGATGAGGATGTGAAA
>CAZPIQ010000165.1:3415-3643 GCA_964586665.1 uncultured Ignatzschineria sp.
TGGCGGCCCAGTGGGTGACTGTGGTTTAACAGGTCGTAAAATTATTGTTGATACATACGGTGGTATGGCGCGTCACGGTGGTGGTGCTTTCTCTGGTAAAGATCCATCAAAAGTGGACCGTTCTGCAGCTTATGCGGGCCGTTATGTTGCTAAAAATATCGTTGCGGCAGGTCTCGCTGATAAATGTGAAATTCAGGTTTCATATGCGATCGGTGTGGCTGAGCCAAC
>CAZPIQ010000166.1:0-3591 GCA_964586665.1 uncultured Ignatzschineria sp.
AATCATTTATCTCAAAATTGATAGCAGTACAAAATCCATGAATCTTCGAAAGCGATCTTTAAGATCGCTTTTTTGTTACTTTTCTTATTACTTTAAATCGCCCTTTAATCCTGCCTGTTATTTAAAAATATCCCGATATAATGTATTGTAAATGACAATTTCTTTACATTTCAGTAGATAAGTAAAATAACAATGACCAAAAAAACCGTAAATGTTGTTGCTGCCGCAATATTCGATAATGAAAACAAGATCTTTTGTGCCCTTCGCGCCGAAAATATGAGCCTTCCAAACTACTGGGAATTTCCTGGCGGTAAGATTGAGCAAGGTGAACAACCTGAAGAAGCCCTTAAAAGGGAGATCGAAGAGGAACTCACTTGTATTATTAACGTTGGAAAGCACATTCATACTCACCTTCATGAATATGAAGCAGTCAATGTGAACCTTGCCGTTTATGAAGCTTCTATCGAATCCGGTACGATTGTTCTTAAAGAACATGCTGAAGGAAAATGGTTGCCCATCCCTGATCTTAAAGCATTAAATTGGGCTCCCGCAGATATTCCTGCAATTCATAAAATCATTGAGTACCATCATAAAGAGGATTAGGAATGCATACTCATCTACCAAATGCTATTCAACATAGCTTTATCGATCAGACTGTTTCAGCCACGGATGCATTTAAGGCAAGACTACTTACTAATCAAGACTATAGCTCTCAGCTACTGCCTAGTATTATTGACCAATTAAAGTCCTCGTCATCATTTGATATTGCTGCCGCCTTTGTCACAAAGGGCGGACTTTCGTTGATTAAAACAGTCCTGAGTGATCTCGCTAAAAAGAATATTCATGGTAGATTGCTGACCTCAAATTATCTCGATTTTAATGACCCAGAGGCATATCGCGAATTACTGAAATTCCCTAATTTAAAAGTACGAATCTCATCTAAAAAAGGTTTTCATGCAAAAGGTTATTTCTTCCATCATCACAATTACTCAACAGCTATTATTGGGAGCTCAAATTTAACCGCAAATGCTCTAAAAGAGAATTATGAGTGGAATCTTGTTGTTAGTAGTGATCAAAATGGGGACATTTACCATAAGCTCAGCAATACCTTCGAAAAAGAATGGAATGAGAGTCTTGATTTAACACCTGAACTTATTGATGTATATGCGAGTCATCGTGTGCCAATGGTCAAAAATCAATATTCAACGACAAAGATGCATTCTCATAATCCTGTAGTCGCAAAAATCGTGCCAAACCAAATGCAAGAAGAAGCCTTAACCTCTTTGCAAAGCCTGCGTGATCTTCATGAAAATAAAGCTATTATTATCTCAGCCACCGGCAGTGGTAAAACTTTTCTCTCGGCATTTGATGTTCAACGAGAAGCCCCAAAAAGATTCTTATTCTTAGCGCATCGTGAACAAATACTGGAAAAATCTATCGAAAGTTATCGCAAAATAATGCCTGAATCGACCGATATTCGGTATGGAATTCTTTCAGGAAATCAGAAAAGTAAAGATGCAAACTATCTCTTTGCAATGGTTCAAACACTCTCTAAAGATGATCAGCTAAATACCTTTCCCGCAGATTATTTTGATTATATTGTGATTGATGAAGTACACCGCTCTGGTGCTGAAAGCTATCAGAAAATTCTCAATTACTTTACCCCAAAATTCTTGCTAGGGATGACCGCAACGCCGGAAAGAACGGATGGATTTAATATCTTTGAACTGTTCGATTATAACGTTGCCTACGAAATTCGTTTACAAGACGCTTTAGAAATGGAGATCATTGCCCCTTTCCATTACTTTGGCGTGTCTGATTATGAAGTGAATGGAGAGATTATTGATGATCTTACTGATCTTCAATATCTCACTAACAATGAGCGAGTCGATTATCTCATAGAAAAAATTCACTACTATGGTTACTCTGGCAATAAAGCGCGAGGTCTCATTTTTTGCCGGTCTGTTGAAGAGGCAAAAGCACTCTCTACTGAATTTAATCTTCGCGGATTTAAAACAACTGCCTTATCTGGCAAAGACTCTCAGGCAATACGAGATATAGCCGTGAAGCAGCTTGAAAAAGGGGAGCTAGAATATATCTTTGTTGTTGATATCTTTAACGAAGGTATCGATATCAAGAGCCTTAACCAAGTTATTATGATGCGTCAAACTGAATCGAGCATTATCTTCTTACAACAATTAGGACGTGGTCTTCGTAAGTTTAAAGATAAAGAGTATCTCGTTGTAATCGATTTTATAGGAAACTATCAAAATAACTTTCTGATTCCTATTGCTCTTTCTGGCGATCAATCCCTGAATAAAGATGCTATTCGTAAAAGTATTATTGATCCAGGATTTTTAACGGGCATTAGTAGTATTAATTTTGAAGAAATCGCAAAAGAATCAATTTTAAAATCACTTGCAAGTACCTCTTTAGATAGTGTGCAAAATATCCGCTCTGCCTATCTAGACCTTAAAAATCGGATTGGGTGAATCCCGCAACTGATAGACTTCATCACCTATAACAGCATTGATCCTATGATTATTATCGATAAATACGCATCTTATGATGAATTTATCGCAAAAATGGAAAAGACTCCGCAAAAGGTATTTAGTCCCTATTTAGATAAAATCCTTCAGTTCTTAATGAAAGAGCTCTCTAATGGTAAGCGATTACAGGAAGTACTTTTAATTGAAGAGCTGTTAAAAACAGGAAAGATCCCTAAAACCGAATATAAATCCTTCCTCAGCAACGCAAACCTCCTACATGATGAAGAAACTATTCACTCTGTCGAGAACCTACTCAACTATGCCTTTCTAGTTTCGGCTGACCGCCAAAAATATGGTGAGATATCCCCCATCAAAATCGAAAATAATAGCTATAGCTTTAATGAAGAAGTGTACCAAGCTATCAAAAATACTGATGAGTATGCCAAGCGAATCGAAGATATTATTCAGGTTGCTAAAGCTAAAAACAAGAAATACCAATCCCTAGATCAACTCACACTATTTGAGCGTTACAGTCGCAAAGATGTTTGTCGACTTTTGAACTGGGAGAATGATGAGAAAGGTACGATTTATGGTTATCGGATGAAACATAATACCCTTCCCATTTTCATTACTTACCAAAAAGATGCGGAGATCAATTCCGATGTCCATTATGCCGATGAAATCCTGAATGCTGATACCATTAAATGGTACAGTAAATCGAATCAAACATTGAAATCTAAAGGCATTAGAGAGATCTTAGAAGCGCAAAAAAATGGCACCGCTAAAATCTATATCTTTATGAAAAAGAATGGCTCTGAAGGCACTGATTTCTACTATCTTGGCAATGCTAAAATTGATTTTTCAACCGTCCAGGATGAGAAAGTTCTCAATCATAAATCAGACAAATACTATGATATTGTTTCGATGAACTTAGTTCTAAAAAACTCTATCGAATTAAGCTTATATCACTACTTAACGAGTTAAGTTACTTTTGGAGAGCGAGTGAATAACTTCATCACTCGCCTCACAAACGAAACCCCGTAAGATGTAAAACTCAAAAAAAGCCCCAAAATACTCATCAATAACGTTATTGCTGAGATGA
>CAZPIQ010000167.1:0-3543 GCA_964586665.1 uncultured Ignatzschineria sp.
CGATATCAGCATTTTTACAAGGAAAGTCTAATAGCTAAAGCCGCTAAAGTTACTAATAAAACTGGGGTTGTTAAAATAATACCTACTTTAAAATAATATCCCCAAGTGATTTTTAAGTTCTTTTGAGATAAAACATGAAGCCATAAAAGTGTTGCTAAACTGCCAATAGGAGTGATTTTGGGTCCTAAATCGCTACCGATCACATTCGCATAAACCATTGCTTCTTCAGTAAGACCTGTTGCGCTACTTGCATCAATGGATAGTACGCCGACTAAAACGGTTGGCATATTATTCATAATAGACGATAAAAGAGCTGTAAGAATGCCGGTACCAAAAATAGATGCCCATAAACCATTATCTGAAAAATCATTCAAAATATTGGAAATATAGATTGTTAGTCCAGCATTTTTTAAACCAAATACGACTAAATACATCCCCAAAGAGAATATGACTATTTGCCAAGGAGCACCTTTTATAACGGTTCGAAGATTAATTTTTTTGCCTCTATAAGCGATTATAGCTAATATCACGACCGCTATCGATGCTATAACACTAATGGGAATCTCTAAGTAGTCTGAAGTAAAAAAACCTATTAATAAAAGGACTAAGACGATCCACCCAGCTTTAAACGTCATCTTATCTATAATAGAATCTTTAGGCTCTTCAATACTAATCACGTTGTACGAAAACTTCGTATCTTTCCTGAAAAATAAATGTAAAACAATTAATGTTGTAATAACAGATACGATATTTACAGGCAACATGATAGAAGCATAACGTGTGAAACTGATATCAAAATAATCGGCTGAAACGATATTCACTAAATTTGAAACAATAAATGGAAGACTTCCAGTATCTGCTATAAACCCAGCTGCCATCACAAAAGCAAGTGTAGATGCTCGACTAATCCCTAAAGATAAAAGCATAGCCATGACGATTGGTGTAATGATCAACGCTGCACCATCATTGGCAAAAAAAGCAGCAACTAATGCACCCAATAAAATTAAGTAAGTAAATAGCTTACGGCTATTACCATTACCAAATTTTGCAATATGTAATGCGGCCCATTTAAAAAAACCAGCTTCATCTAAAATTAAACTAATGATTATTATTGCTATAAAGGTAATAGTTGCATTCCAAATAATTCCCCAAACAATAGGGATATCACTGATGTTTATCGCCCCAAATATCAGTGCTAAAATGGCTCCTATCGAAGCGCTCCACCCTATCCCTAAGCCTCTAGGCTGCCAAATTACTAGCACTAAGGTAAATATGAATATAGTAATTGCTAATATCATAAACAAATTCCTAAAAAAACGATAAGCTCCTATAAAAGGAGCTCATCTGAAATGAATAATTATAAAAAATCTTCTATTGATGGTGAGAAAGCTTACTTAAACCCTCAATTCCAGTAGGCTCATCTCTTTGCAAACCGACAAGAACTAAGTTATCTTTACGCTCCGATACTCTCTCAATCTCTACTTTTTCTTTTAAAGCTCTCTCTATCAGCAAGCCTGAGCGAGTAGGATGATTGACTAAGGTGTTATTAATAATCCATCCCCACGGTTTAATACCAGCTCTTCCTAAATCTTGCTCTAGATGTTCTGCTTCCGTAATTGGAGTGGTTTCAGCCAACGTTACAAGTATAATTTTCGTCTTATCAGAGTTTTGTATTTGCATCATAGGAGTTGTGACACCTTTACTTCCCATTTGCTTAATAACTTCATTATGATAAGCGCCTGTTGCATCTAACAGCAATAATGTGTGTCCTGTTGGAGCTGTATCCATTACAACAATCTTTTTATTAGACTCTCTAATAATTCTAGAAAATGCCTGAAAGGTTGCAATTTCTTCAGTACATGGGGATCTTAAATCTTCTTCTAAAACAGCTCTTTCACTATCACTTAGATTATCGCCATGACGTTTCATGACTTCTTGACGATATCTTTCAGTTTCAGTTGCTGGATCAATACGACTAATCGTTAAATTACTGAGATCTTCATTATTTAAAGTAGATGCTAGATGTGCAGCAGGATCAGAGGTAGAGAGATGAACCTGTTTACCCATTTCAGCTAATTTAACAGCAATAGCGGCAGCCATTGTTGTTTTTCCTACCCCACCTTTCCCCATAAGCATCAAAAGACCAGTATCTTTTTCTGCTAGCTTTTTAACCATTGAAGCTAAATCAGGAACACTAACGCTCACGTCTTCCGGAACCATTAGTGTTTCGAAAGTAACATTCTCATTACTTAAAAGTAGCCTTAAGTTATCAATACCAACCAGATTAAAGGGTTTCAAAGAGATATAGTCGATTGGCAACTTTGAAAGGTTCTCAGGCATATTCTTTAGGACTTGTTGCTCTCTTTCGTATATTGCAGAACCTAAATCATCTTTTTCAGCTTCTTCTTTAGGAAATAGTCCGTTAACAACTAAGCATTGCTTATGAATTCCAAGTGAATAGAATTCAGAAAAAGTCTTAGAAACCTCATTTATCGCACTTCTTTGTGCACGAGAAACTAATACCATAGTAGTAAGGTTTTCATCAGATAAAGCATCAACCGCAGCTTTATACTTCTCCTTTTGTTTTTCTAGTCCCGCTAAAGGTCCTAAACAAGAAGCTCCTTCAGGTGAGGTTTCTAAAAAATCACTCCAAGCACCTGGTAATTGCAACATTCTAATAGTATGTCCTGTTGGAGCTGTATCAAAAACAACATGATCAAAATTTCTCTTAATCTCTGAGTTCGTCAATAATGCAGTGAATTCATCAAAGGCAGCTATTTCAGTAGTACATGCTCCTGAAAGTTGTTCTTCTATACTTACAACAACATCTTCAGGAAGAGTTCCACGAATAGGATCTATAATCTTTTTACGATATGCTTCGGCCGCATCGTGAGGATTAATTTCAATCGCCGATAAGTTTGGAACTGATGTTATTTGTGTGATGTGAGAACCAATATTTTGCCCAAAAACTTGAGCAATATTGGATGCAGGATCAGTACTAACTATAAGAACCTTTTTGCCCATATCAGCAAGAGTTACGGCTGTAGAGGATGCTATAGATGTTTTTCCTACCCCTCCTTTACCAGTAAAGAACAAAAAGGGAGATGCTTCTTTAATAAAATTCATTTCACTACTCCTTTTTAAATATATCTATAAATTATAGGTATCTAAGTAATTCTTCTTCTGAAGGATAGCTTCCTGAAAACTCTACAATTCCATCAATAATAATAATCGGAAGAGCAACATTACCTTCAGATTCTAATAGATTTTTTACTAATTCATTTTCAGCAAATTTCATTGGCTCTTGACCCAAATTATATCGAGTCACTGAATATCCTTTTGTTTTTATATTTTCAACTATGCCTGCCATTCTTATCAATTCATCATCTGGACTTACACCGCAAACGCCTGTACTACAACATAAAACTGGATCAAAAATTTCTACTTTTTTCATAAAAAATCCTTATATGACAAATATTATTTAAAATAACTTAAATTACTTTTTCCCCATCTTCTTTATAAAAACTATCTGTTTGGGGTTGA
>CAZPIQ010000168.1:0-3520 GCA_964586665.1 uncultured Ignatzschineria sp.
TACTTTCAAATCCTGCATATTTATCGAGTCCCTCTACCAAGTATCAGACCTATAAAAAAACTGATCTCTTATTACTAAGTCTTATTACTGATACTTGATGGAGCAACCATCCATAATTTCCAGGTCAATTATAACGATTAATTCATTGTTACGCATATGATTCATTCGTAAATGATGTTATTTCTCAATCATTATCTAACATATTGATTGCTGTCATCATCTTTGTAATGCTTCTTCTATAAAACAAACTGATACTGAATATTCACATTAATCGGCGTTGCAACCCCATTAATCATATAAGGCTTTAGTCGTACACCTTTTGCGGCCTTCGCTGCAGTTTTATCTAATAGAGGATGCCCTGACGATTTTGCGACACGCACGGAGTAAGCTTGACCGCGTTCGTTAATTCCCACCGTTAAATGAACCGTCCCTTCCATACGACGCTGTTTCGCTGCACGTGGATAACCTGGATTCGGCTTGCTTAAAACGCTCACTTCACTTTCGCTATAAACAGCTTTAGCGGTTTGTGCACTACGAGCATTACTAGCTTCTTTCGGTTTATTTCGATTTTCCTGTTTGCGCTCATGACGGCGATCATGCTGACGCTCTTGTCTGCGCTCTTGCTGATGAACACGTCTTTCTGAACGCTCCTTACTTGCGATTACCTCTTGTTTAGGGGCTTCTACTTTCGGCTCTGGTTTTGGCTCAGGCTTAGGTTCTTCTTTAGGTGGTTCGGGTTTAGGTGGTTCAGGTTCTGGCTCTTCTTTCGGTGGCTCTGGTGTCTCCTCCTTAGGCTTTTCAACCTCAGGCTCTTTCACCTCTTCACTCTCCGCAGCAGAATCCTCGGCATTTCCTTCTGTCTCTTCCGTGATGCCTGCAAGCTGTACGCGATGCATGGTAAGTGCAGTCGCACCACCTTCTTGCATCGACATTACTGTTGGTTTACTGCCCGTATGCAGAAGCCCCATAAAGGCCCCTGCATGGACAATTCCTACTAATAGTACAGCAGCAACAATCGCTGATTTATTTCCATTATTCATGATTGGTTTCACTTAGTGATTAGAATTCATAGTTCAGTTTTAACCAAAGTTTACGGCCATCATTAACGCGAGCAAACTTATTTTGATAACCGGTTCCGCGCCCCCCTGCTACCTCAGGCGCCTGATAATCAATAAAGTTTTTATTAAACACGTTATCGACACCGAAGTTAATTGCAATATCTCGTGTTGGTTTATAACTCGCACCAATATTCATTAATGCATACGAGCGGTAATAGAGTTTGTGATCGGTTGCTTTACCCTTATCATTTCTCTCTAAGCCACGATATTCCTTAGCACGATATTCAGCTTCTGCCCATACATTCCATTGATTTGTAATAGTCCAATTAGCTTTTAAGTTTAACATGTGACGTGGTGTCTTACTGAATGGAATTCGACGATCATCACCATCACGATAATTACTATATGTGTAGGTATAGTTTGCACTAAGACCCAAGTTTTCCATCGCTTGATAACGAGCACCCATTTCTAAACCATAAAGTTTAGCATCGTCTACGTTCATTGGCTTATTAAACGTTAGTGCATCTGGCCAGCCTGATCCTAGATCAACACAACCCGCACCTGGCGTTACATAACAGTTATCCACCTTAACACTCTCTATTCTATCTTTGAACTTGGTATAGAATGCTGTCGCGTTAAAATTAAAGTCATCTAAATTAGTGTATGCAAAACCTAACTCTGCTGATGTTGAAGTTTCAGGTTTTAATTGTGAGTTTCCAAGATTAGGAATCGTTCCTTGTCCACTCAAGCCAATAATACCGTCTGACATTTCCTGAATATCTGGCGCTCTAAATGCTCGGCTGACACCACCTTTTACTTGCCAGTTATCATCGATATTCCATACTAAATAAGCACGAGGACTAAAATGACTTCCAAAATCCTCATTTTTATCATAACGAAGACCTAGTGTTGCAATTAAACTGTCATTAATCATCCACTCATCTTCTAAGAAAAGCGCCCATTGGTATTGTTTTAAATCAACACCAGCATTTTCTAAAGTATCTTTAAACTTCTGTTGACGATATTGCATTCCTGCACTGATGAAGTGATCACCTAGTGAAAACATCCATTTATTATCAAAAATAATATTGGTGTACTTAATATCACGTTTCATCCCTGATAAAGGACTATATCCTAACTCATACGGGCTTGAGTTTCCTGCAACAACAGTCACAGGGTTTGTACGGCCAATTGTTTTAGTCTGATCCCATAAAAGGCTCGATTCAACCGTTGCAAAATCTAAATCTGCTTTATGAGTTAAACCAATTCTTTCTCTTTCAAATCTTAAATGATCTGCATATCCACCACCACTTTTGTAACCTGGCGATGGTTCTTTAGGTTTTTTGACCGCTGTTTGGTTTTGATCTGCTGCCATAGCAGCATCATACTTAGCTTTAGCTGCTTGATATTTTGCTAACTGCTGATCTTTAGTCTTCTCCCATTTCTCACTCGCAGCCTCATTTGCTGCAAATACTGGCCCATTCAGGGTTCCTAATTGACCTTCACTATTATCATAACGCTGTACACCACGATCATAACTCAATACAAATTCTTGGTTCTCAGGTGTAAACGTTAATTTTCCACCATAATTGAAATTCTTTCTCTTTCCCATTCCACCTAAATCTTGGATTGGAGTATAAACACCAGGAGCTGACTCATAAGTTCCCTTCGCATTACGTTGGGTTTGGAAACTCCCCATCAATGCAAGACCAATAAGATCAGTCTTAATAGGCCCGCCTAAATAGAATGAAGTCGTATTACCACCGGCATATTTATTTTCGGTTGGCTCTTCAATAGAAAAACTGACTTGCCCGCCCCATTCATCAGGAACTTTTTTCGTAATCACGTTTACAACACCACCTAACGCATCAGAACCATATAATGTTGACATTGGGCCACGTACGACTTCAATACGTTCAATCGCCGAACTTGGTGGGATAAATGCTGAATCAACATCGCCAAAACCATTAGGGCGAGCACCTGATCCATTTTGGCTTAAACGCTGACCATCAATCATCATCAAGGTATATTTACTATCCATACCACGGATACCAATATCAACGCCACCAGTCTTTCCGCCGCGGCTAATATTCACACCTTCAACATCTTTTAAAACATCACCAATATTTGTAAATGGTTTCTCACTAATAGTTTCCTGAGATACTACAGAAATAGATGCCGGCGCATCTTTAACTTCTTGCGCAAAACCTGATGCCGTTGTTACAACGACTGAGCCGATATTAATGCTCATCTCTGCGGCATCTTTGGTTTCTTCGACAGCAATTTGATCGGCTGTTTGTGTGGGAACAGTGTCATCAGCTTGTGCTGAAAGAAAGAGTGACGTCGCAGCTGAGAGCAATAAGGCTGCTTTGAGTTGTTGGGCAAGAATGTTGCGGCGCATGTTTTGATTGTCCTTTAAGAAAGATTCAGGCTTGATCCTGATTACTATGAGCAAGTGCTAA
>CAZPIQ010000169.1:0-3495 GCA_964586665.1 uncultured Ignatzschineria sp.
CTATTAGATGCAATTACACAAAAAGCTTCAGATATTCATTTTGAGCCTTATGAAAGTAGTTATCGCATTCGTTTTCGGATCGATGGCATCTTATATAAGGCTTATGTCGTGCCGGAAAAATATCGCAATACGATTGCCGCTCGACTTAAGGTCATGGCAGAGCTTGATATTGCGGAGAAACGCCTTCCACAAGATGGGCATATTACGATCTGCTTGGAAGAGGATGAAGTCGATGCGCGTATCTCAGTGATCCCGACACTTTGGGGCGAGAAAATCGTGATTCGTTTATTGGATAATTCCGAGATGAATCTATCACTCGCAAAGTTAGGATTAACGCCGGTACAAAAGCATATTGTGCAATCTGCGATTGAAAAAGCGCAAGGATTGGTGCTTGTAACAGGTCCTACAGGTTCAGGAAAAACTGTCACGCTCTATGCTTGTTTGAATCATTTGAATCAAGTTTCCAGAAATATCGCAACTGTCGAAGATCCGATTGAAATTAATCTTGAGGGCGTGAATCAATTACAGGTCCATCCTAAGATTGGACTTGATTTTGCACAAGCGCTTCGAGCATTCTTGCGCCAAGATCCAGATGTATTGATGGTCGGTGAGATCCGTGATTATGAAACGGCAGATATCACGATGAAAGCTGCGCAAACGGGTCATCTTGTGTTGTCAACGCTTCATACCAATAGTGCTGTGGAGTCATTAGACCGCCTTAAAAACATGGGGATAGAGCCTTATAATATTGCTTCAAGTGTTGACCTTGTCATTGCACAGCGTTTAGTGCGTGAGCTATGTCATTGTAAGGAAGAAGATATCGTCGATTCTGATTATCTAGAAACATTGGGCTTTACACCGATGCAAGCGGCGAGCAAGTTCTACCGCGCAAGTGGTTGTTCAGAATGTCATGGTGGATATCGTGGACGTTTTGCGATATTTGAAGTAATGCCTGTATCTAAGCGTATGTCTCATTTAATATTAGAAAAGGCATCGCTCGCAGAAATTCGTGAGCAAGCTACAAGAGAGGGTGTAAAAACTCTGAGACAGGCCGGCATTGATGCTGTGATGGACGGTCGAACTTCACTGGAAGAGGTGCTGCGCGTTACGGCAGAATAGGTGGTGTTGGGATGTTTGGGGTTAGGGGTTTAGAGATTACAGAGTCGTATTAATTTAAAAGGAATGAATGAAAGAGACGTATCGTTTAGATCAGTTTTTACAACTTGCTTTAGGAATCTCTCGTAAAGAGGCGGGTAAGGCAATTCGCAATCGTTGGGTCAATGTGAATGATGAATTGGTTCAGCAACGGGATTTTAAAGTGACCTTGGAAGATAAGGTTGTGGTTGATGATGAGGTTGTGACCTATTGTAATAAACCTCGTTATTTTATCCTTCATAAACCGAAAGGATATGTATCGAGCCATCGTCATGATGGTTATATCTCTCTTTTTAATTTGATTGATGAGAATGAGGATGCTGAAACGCTTCATATTGCCGGCAGATTAGATGCGGATACCACCGGGCTTGTATTGATTACCGATGATGGTGCTTGGTCGCATCGTGTTATGCGACCTGGTAAAAATGGCGATGAAGAGGGTGATGTTGCGAAGGTCTACGAGATTGAGCTTGCAAGAGTCATGACGCCAGAGATGGTGGAGATGTTAGAGGAAGGCGTTGAGCTTCGAGGCGATGATCGGCTTACAAAGCCTGCGAAAGTAGAATTGCTGGATGAAAAAAACATTCGTCTAACAATTACGGAAGGGCGCTATCATCAGGTGAAACGAATGTTAGCGGCTGTGGGCAATCACGTGGAGGATCTTCATCGATTACAAGTAGGGCACTTAACATTAGATGGATTAGAAGAGGGTGAATATCGCCCGTTAACAGACGACGAGATTAAAGGATTTTAAAGATGGCAGAAGCAAGTGTTGCACTATTTAGAGATAGTGACTTAATTAATAGTGGGAAAGGGCTTCTGATTGCCGATGAGAGTTTTGATCTATCGGGCGTTAGTGCGCGTGAGAATATTATCTACATTACAAATCGTAAAGATATTGATGATCAGCTTCAAAAAATTGGGTTTAACGGTAACTTGAGTGATTTTGTTTTAGAAGATGCACCGGATAATCACTTCGACTTTATTCTCTTTAGGCTGAATAAATCGAAAGTGTTAACAAACTACTTACTCGAGCAAGCATCAAGAATTCTCAAAGTCGGTGGTAGTCTTGTTTTAACGGGAAATAATCAAGAAGGCGTTAAGAGTGTTATTAAACATGCTGAAAAACTCGGCGAGATGGCTGAACTTGAACTTTTAGGAAAGGGGCTTCGTTATGCGCGTATTGTAAAACGTGCTGATTGTAAGGTTGAGCTTAAAGGAGATGAGTATCGCGAGCTCTTTATGATAGAAGATAGCGCTCAAGAATTGGCGTTTGTGAGTAAACCTGGGATTTATGGTTATAAGAAGATCGATGATGGTAGTCGCTTTTTAGCAGAGACGCTTAATAATGATCAGTTCGCACTTGAGGGTAAAGTATTAGATCTTGGATGTGGTTTTGGGTACTTAGCCGCGTCAGTAGGAAAAAATCCGAAAATAGAATCATTGGTTGCAACGGATTGTAATGTAGCAGCGGTTCAGCTTTGTGATCACAACTTAAAAGAGATAGGGATTGAAGCATTCGTGACTTTAGATGATTGTGGATCTGAGCTTGAAGATAGAAGTTTTGATCGCATCATCTGTAATCCACCGTTCCATCAAGGTTTTGGAACATCTAAGGAGTTGACGGTTAAATTTGTTGAAAATACTAAACGTTTATTAAGACGACGTGGTGTTGCTTATTTTGTCGTGAACAAGTTCTTAGCGGTGGAAGAAGTCTGTTATGCACAGTATGTGAAAAGCACAGAGATTGCGTCAAATCATCACTTTAAGATCTTAAAGCTTGAAAGAGTGAAGTAACGAGTCATGAATTACATCTAAGCCTAGATAAAAAACAAAACTCTCAGCATCGATAGTGCTGAGAGTTTTTTGTTGGGAGATGTATAGCTTTAGAATGCGTGTTTGGTTGTTGGTATGAGAGTTGAGCATTTGTTGTAGTTGAGTTGAAAAAACTGTGGGGCTTATCGTCTTCATTGAATGGAGCGATTCAATATATGCCGGCGCAAGATTCTATTGGCTTCGCTTCCATTCCTCCGGCAATGAATCAACGACCAATCGAAATCTAAACTTGATGTGTTTGAGCGAAGAGTAGAACGGAGTTCTTCAGTATTTTTCTTCTTTCTTCGTTGTCTTAAATCTGCTTAGTTAGTGTGCATTTAGAAAAGAATCCTAGAGGATAGGGCAGTGTGCAATCGGCTTGCTGAGATTCTTTCATGGCGATTTGTAGGAAATTTCAGTCTTATTTTCTTTTTCTTTCATGATGTTGAGTGATTTGCCTAAAACTTCGACAGATAAAAGTTTGCATTTAAGTTTAAGAAGCGTATTATACATCTCCTCAGGCAA
>CAZPIQ010000170.1:0-3484 GCA_964586665.1 uncultured Ignatzschineria sp.
ATTTACTAGTGTAGAACTTCGCCATTTCAATCGCACGATCAAGTGCTTTAAGTGAAGCTTCTGAACCATCAACAGGTACTAAAATCGTCTTATAGCTTGAACTCATAATGGAGTCTCCTAAATAGAGTAGTAAGAATTAAATTGATTATTATCGCCGGCACTTCTCTTAAAACGATAAATATAAAGTAATTCAAATGATTATATTTTTTGTACATCTAACCTATCTAAAATAGGTTTTTAAAACGCCGGTGTTATATTGCTCAATATCATTATACCCAAGTTGATTATTATTTACAGAAGATAAAATACTAAAATAGGACCAATATCAATAAAGTGTCGCCTTAATCAGTTTTATGAGACTCAGCTATGAAACAGCCCAAGGCTAGTGAGTCATTGGCTGTGTCGTGATGAATATTTTAAGTTGATTGTACCTTATCGACGATAAGTAATTTTTTCCTTTTCATTCAGCATGATGTGCGTTTCAGGTAATGTTGTTTCTGCAAGAATTTTGCCTTTTCGAATAGAATAACGCGTAGGAACTTGTCGACGTAGTGCATCAAATCCATTTTCTGCGGGGAGAATAATACAGTTTGCGCTATTGCCTTCTTTAATGCCATAGTCACTCAGATGAAGTGTTTTAGCGCTGTTATGGGTAATAAGGTCTAATCCATTATTAAGTTCTGGATATCCCATCATTTGCCCAACATGCATTCCCATATGAAGTACTTGGAGCATGTTTGCGGTGCCAAGAGGATACCACGGGTCAAAAACATCATCATGGCCAAAGGAGACATTAAGGCCAGCTTTGAGAAGCTCTTTAACGCGAGTCATTCCTCGACGTTTTGGATAGCTATCGAAACGACCTTGTAGATGGATATTTACAAGCGGATTTGCGACGAAGTTAATGCCGGAAAGTCTAAAGACGCGAAATAATCTTGATGCATAAGCATCGTTGTAAGATCCCATCGCCGTTGTATGGCTTGCTGTTACTTTTGCTCCGATGCCATCGCGATGTGCGAAAGCTGCAACAGATTCAACAAAGCGAGACTGTTCATCATCGATTTCATCGCAATGAATATCAATTAAACGATCATATTTATTCGCCATCTCAAAAATGAATTTGAGTGAGTCAACACCATATTCGCGGGTAAATTCGAAATGAGGAATCCCACCTACTGCATCAGCCCCCATTTTGAGCGATTCTTCTAATAAGGCTTTTCCATTATCAAAAGAGAGAATTCCTTCTTGTGGAAAGGCTACAATCTGCACATCGATAAAGTCACGAACTTCTTCTTTGAGCTCAAGCATTGCTTTTAAAGCTGTTAAGGTTGGATCAGAGACATCAACATGAGTACGAACGTGTTGAATACCATTTGCGATCTGCCATTTAAGTGTTGTGAGAGCACGATGTTTGACATCCTCTTCACTTAACATTGCTTTACGTTCAGCCCAACGTTCAATGCCTTCAAATAGTGTGCCAGATTGATTCCATTTAGGTTCTCCTGCAGTCTGTGTTGTATCAAGGTGTATATGAGGTTCAATAAATGGAGGAATAACAAGCCCTTCTTCAGCATCGATAATGTTTACATTAGCGTTAATTTCGAGGGCTTCGGTTTGAGGGATGATTTTGGTAAATTTTCCATTTGACATTAAAATCTGCCAAAAACCTTCTTGATCTCGAAGGCGAGCATTTTGAATAAGTTGTGTCATAGAGAAATTCTCCTATTGAATATGATTACGAGTACCGATGGTTTTCTCGAGTAGGACATAAGTAATAAGACTCACAATTACAGAGTTAAGAGGGATAATGCCACCTAAAGCATAACTTGCAATAACGCCAGCAATAACAGCAATGATGGCATTCCAATTCACAAAGATTGCATTCATTTCTGTAAAGCTTTCATAGCGTTTACGTCCCATAAAATAATCTGCAATCAATATTGTGCCAATCGGGGGGATTGCTGATGAGAGGAATACGAGCCAATCAACGAAGTTATTATAGAGCCATAAGGATGATAATGTACCAATAAAGCCTAAAATCATTGAAAGCTTGCGACTTGAAATGCCTGTAATACTTGAGAAGCCAAGGCCTGAAGCATAGAGAGCATTATTATTGGTTGTCCAGATATTTAATCCTAAAATAATGATTGCCGGAATAATTAATCCTTGTAGGAGCATTACATCAAAGATATCTGCTTTCCCGAGGGCTAGTGTACCCATTGCGCCAAAGATAAACATTAAGGAGTTGCCGATAAAGAAAGCAAGAACCGCGACAATAATAGCTGTTTTAGCATTACGACCAAAACGGAGGAAGTCAGCTGTCAATGTGCCTGCACTAATGAAAGAGCCAATAACAATACTGAGGGCGCTTGCCATGGTGAGTGGGTCAGTGGGTTGTATTTTTGAAAGGGCAGAGATACCGCCGACAGAATCTACAGCTTCCCATACAGAATAGACGCCTAAGATGGTCATTGAAGGTACTGCTAATATAGAAAGCGCAGCGATTGCACCTATGCCAAAATACATTGTTCCCGTCATTAAGGCACCGGCGAGAATAATGAGGAGGTAGAGATTGATGCCAGTAACATCACTTACAGGAATGACGAACATTGCAACGCCTACACCAAACCAGCCAACTTGTGTTCCTGCAAGCAGAAGGGATGGTAGCCAGGCTCCACGGCGACCAAAGGCATAACGTGCTAATAGATGGGTCGTCAGTCCTGTTTTAACACCGATATAACCTAAAAAAGCCGTATAAATTGCTAAAAATGTGTTGCCAATAATAATTGCAATAAAGAAATGATTAAGATCAAGTCCAGCGCCGACGCGGCCACCGGCAAGCATGCTTGCTGAGAAGAAGGTTAGGCCTAGCATAATAAAGGCTAGTGAAATAAGGCTCTTACGTTGATGCTGAGGAACCACTTCTTGGCTAAAATTCACGTCTTTAGACTGAGACATTATAGACTCCATTTTTGGTTAAAAAGAAAGGCGAAGAGAATCGTTTTGCGTTGAGGGTATTTTTATTTAGGCACAAAACTTCGTTATCATAAGCCTTTTTATAAAAAAGGAAAGGTTTTTCACAAAAATCAGATGTGTTAGAGAGAAGGAGAGTGCTAAAAAGGGCATTAAAAAACCCAAGCGTTCATTAACTAAATGACAGGCTTGGGTTTTCTAGTTTAATGATTGAAATCTTAGATCTTAATCATACTATTGTTATGATTTTATGCGTCTTATTTAGAGATATGTGCAACTAAATCAAGTACTTTGTTTGAGTAACCGATTTCGTTATCGTACCATGAAACAACTTTTACGAAGTTATCAGTTAATGCGATACCTGCTTTTGCATCGAATACTGAAGTACATACTTCGCCTAAGAAGTCAGTTGATACGACGTCATCTTCTGTATAACCTAAAATACCTTTTAATTCACCTTCAGACATCTCTTTCATTTTTGCACAGATTTCTGCGTAAGTTGCTGGTTTTT
>CAZPIQ010000171.1:0-3397 GCA_964586665.1 uncultured Ignatzschineria sp.
TTCTGTCATGTTATTAACTCCTAGTCAAAATACCATGCTATTTTATCAGTTATTACAGCTTGACGCATATTATACCTATAAAAGATAAATTGTGACCCTATCTTTCGCAAAAGGTATAGCTTATGCACAAAACCTACAAGCTGATAATGGGGATGTTTTTCAGTAATTAAAGTTTTTATTGATGATGGTTTTCGTTAATTTTGGATTACTTTCGAATCTCACCATGGCCAAAGACGATATATTTCTGCGAGGTTAAACCCTCAAGTCCCACAGGACCGCGGACATGGATCTTATCTGTTGAAATCCCAATCTCAGCACCTAACCCAAACTCAAATCCATCACAGAAGCGAGAAGAAGCATTGATCATCACACACGCTGAATCCACTGCGCGAAGGAAGTGCATTGCTTTACTATAGTTCTCCGTTAAGATGACATCTGTATGATGAGAGCCATAATGATTGATATGGGCAATTGCCTCATTCATATCTTTGACAACTTTTACGGCTAAGATCGGGCCTAAGTACTCTTCATACCAATCATCTTCTGATGCAATGATCGCCGGGATATTTTCCGCTTTTAAGAGCGCAAGCGCAGTTTCACACGCACGAATTTCAACGCCTTTCTCCACGAGAAGGGTTGCCATATCAGGGAAGAACTCTTTGAGAATTTTCTCATTAAGAAGCAGCGTTTCCATCGTATTACATGGCGCGTAACGCTGTGTTTTAGCATTGTCGACTACAAAGTATGCTTTTTTAAGGTCGGCTTCATTGTCCACGTAAGTATGGCAAACACCATCAAGGTGCTTAATCACAGGTACTGTTGCTTTTGCATTAATGCGCTCAACGAGCGATTTTCCGCCACGTGGAATTACAACGTCTACATATTGTGGCGATGTAACCATATGATCGACGATTTCACGATCGGTGGTATTAATAATTTGAACAGCTGTACTTGGTAATCCTACTTTTTCAAGTGAACTTGCAAGGAGCGCTGCTAAATATTGATTCGTATGGAAGGCTTCGCTTCCGCCTCTGAGAATGGCTGCATTGCCAGATTTAAGGCAAAGCGCAGCAGCATCGATCGTCACATTTGGGCGCGATTCATAGATAATTGCGATCACGCCTAAAGGCACACGCATTTTACCGACTTGAATGCCGGAAGGGCGAATTTTGATATCACTCAGTTCACCGATAGGATCGGGCAGTTGAATCATCTCTTTAACGCCATTGGCCATTGCAAGAATACGCGCATCATTGAGCGCTAAACGATCTAAAAATGCGGCATCAAAATCTTTCTCTTTTGCATTTTCAAGATCTTTTGCATTAGCCGCTTTGATCTCATCATTATGCGCAACAATCTCTTGATAGAGCATCTCAAGAAGTGCGTTTTTTTTGCCAGAATCGGCAAGGCGTAATTTTTCGGAAGCAAGGCGAGCATTCTCACCGACAGTTTGCCAATAATGTAACATCGATAATCCTCATTGATAGGGTCACTTGTCGCTGTTTTTTATAATTGTGGTCTTATGAATGTTGTTTCAAATCGAGGCTTAAAATCAATACTTGAGATTGCACCTTAAAGCCTCATTGCCACAGTCAGCTTTGTGATGAAATGGTAGATGTAATTTAGTATACAGGATTCAAAGTGTGAAGTGAGGAATCTTCAAATACCTGTCGATAGCGAATAAGAATCGCTCATCAATGATGAGTCAACCGATAGAGAAAAACATAAAAATGCCGGCATAAAAAAACTCTTTAGAGAAAACTCTAAAGAGTAAAAAGGAAATTGTGACTCTTAAAAAGGGGGGGAACCACAATTTCTAAGGACTTTTTTGGTTTTTGAGATCAGCAATCTGCTGATCTCAAAATGATTCACACGTTAAATGCGAGAATTAGTTCGCAAGTGAAACGCTCACAGAGAAGAGAACCGCAGCGATACGTACCGCTGATTGGATACCTTGTGAAGAAACACCTAAATCACGAAGGTTTTTCTCATGTGAATCAACACACATACCACAACCATTGACTGCTGATACCGCGATTGAAGCAAGTTCAAATGTCG
Organism: uncultured Ignatzschineria sp.; assembly: GCA_964586665.1. Lineage (GTDB taxonomy): Bacteria > Pseudomonadota > Gammaproteobacteria > Cardiobacteriales > Wohlfahrtiimonadaceae > Ignatzschineria. The sequence continues at coordinate 2,059 of CAZPIQ010000171.1, forward strand.
CTTTATCAAGACCTGGGTTAGCCATTTGGTTCATGCGAAGACGCGCTGGTAATTTTGTATACTCATCGTTTGATACTAAGTGTGTGAAACGATAGTAGATATTATTCATGCTCATGATGCTAGTTGCAATTTGCGCACCTTGGTACTCTTCTTCAGTTAAGAAGTCTTGTGCGAATTTTTCCATTTGCTCAACAAGTACTTTACATTTTGTGCTGAGTGCAACTGACACTGCGATTGCTGCGATTTGCTTTTCTGTAAGGCCAGGCGCACCTGCTTCTGTTAAAACAGTTGAAAAGTTAAGACGCATATCTTTTGCATACGCAGGTAACATATCTTTAATTGTATTAATAGCCATTTGAATATCTCCTTACTGATATTTGTATTAAAATTCCGATGGGGAATTTCTACGAATGTACAAAACTGAATATATGTGAATATATGAATAAAAATATATGAATATAAGTTTTTGAGTTTGATTGAGTTCTGTAAAGCATTTCATGAACTGCTTCAAACTTGATGAAGTCATTTAAACATAGAAGCTTTACAAAATCCTATGGTATTTATTAATAAGCGTCATAAGCAAAGTTAAAAATGGTCTCATAATCCCGCTATATCAGCCCTTAAATACTTTATGCGATTATATAATGAGGGTGACTTTAAGAATTTCAAGGCCGAAGAGAGTACTCAATATTTAATATTCACTCAAGGAAGTGAAAACGGATTGATACGGATCAATCGCTGTGAGAGCATAAAACGATTATTTTACTGAAGTGAGGAATCATTTTATGTCTCAAATTATGCCAAACCATCAATCTCTCGCAGTATGTGCGTATTTAAGTGAGTGGTTACCGCGCGAAATTCCGATTAGCGCATCACTTGGATTAACGCCTCTTGAATGGATAGATGATACTTTAAAGCTACAAGTGCCTTTAGAGCTTAATCGTAATCATATGCATACGGGATTTGGAGGGAGTTTATATACCTCTTCGCTATTAGTGGGTTGGAGCTGGCTTCATCTGAAGCTTAAAGAGATTGGTTTTTTAGAGAATCTTCATATCGTGATTCAAAGCGCCAATATTCAATATCCAAGTCCAATGACAGACGATGCGATTGCCATCTGTTCTGGGGTTGATGAGAAAGCATGGGCGAAGTTTGAAAAGATGTTTCGCCGTTATGGCAAAGGGCGATTAGAGATTGAAACACATATTGTGATGAATGAGGTTGTGACGACGAGATTTGTCGGGGATTTTGTGGCGTATATTCAAGCGTAATCTTTCAATTTGAAAATTGATCACCTCAAAACCTACATAGCTCAAAGTTTGAAGGTTCATCATATTGT
>CAZPIQ010000172.1:0-3385 GCA_964586665.1 uncultured Ignatzschineria sp.
CCAGCCATTTGAGAGGGGACTACAAAACGGTCGGGTTTAAGAGGGGTAATATTAAAGCCTATCTAAAAAATAGTCAAGTGTTCTCGCATGTTGATTGTAAGAAATTTTTCATACATTAAAACATGAGAAGCACCATCGTTTGATAGATCAGAGGCTCTACTATTTAGAATATTCCCATAGATCGAACATTCTACTATGATTATTTTTATTTGTGGAGTGCTTGATTGAAATTTAATGCATTTTTTAGGAAATGAGTATTTGATAAGTATTTGAGTATGCGAGTTTTGCGGGGTGAGCTAGGAGGTGCTTTGGTAAGAGTGTTGATTGCGCTTGCGATTTTTGTGGCTTTTGTTTGGTTTTCGGCTGAGACGATGTCTCGGTATGCGATTGCCGTTGAGCGATTGATGGGGGAGTCTAATATGTTGACTGATATTGTGAATAAGGGCGATTCAGATGAGTTATAAAAGTGAGAATGGAAAGTCCTTACTTTCTTTGTTAGTAACCTTGGCGCTAACCTCTATTTTATTAATGCTCGCTGTAGGGTTTGTTCAGAGTGTTTTAGGATGGAACTCTCAATTGATGGGTCGTGTTTATTTGCAGGATTCTTTGACAGAGGTAGAGGGTTTTTTTCGAAAGGAGTTTGGGAGGTTGCGATTTTCTCCGCTCTGTCCTCTTAGGCTACCTGCGCCTAATGAGTTTGTGTTGGGTGATGGAATCGAGTCTTTGTATCGAGATAGGTTGCAATATGGTTTGATTGTTGCAAGATCGAATATCGATGCATCTACGATTGTGAATTTAAAAAATCTACGTGGAAGTGGTGCTACACGTTATTCGCCGGCGCTTGTTAAAAATGTGAGTGGGATAGTGCAAGGGCAGGATGTATTAATGGCGCATGCGCTATTGCCAACGACTTTAAATGTGAGAGAGGGTCTCATTGAGGGTGAATTAACACCTGATTTGGTAGGCGTTAGAAGTTCAAAATTTTATATCACTGATTGTACAGGCAGTGTTGTGTTAGAAGCTGATCGGGTGCGTGATCACTATGTTCTAAAGCATGATGATTTTCGTAAAGTCGCATTGTTTATTGATAGTGATCGGCTTCATGTGTATCAAGTAAAAGAATTTTTCATCTACCTTCAGCTTCAAAGAGGTGCTCCAAGTTTGGTTGTTGATGGTTTAGATGGGCAGGCTTTTTTAAGAATACCGCATATTATTGGTTTAAGTTTTAAGGTTAATAATAATCTTCTCCATATACAGGTTATTGCCGGCAATCCATCTTTGAAAGAAATTTCTGATTTGAAGTTAGATGCGGGAAGCGGTGAAGTTATATATCGAAATGCGGCTTCGATTGAATGGCGAAATATTATTGTAGAGCTGGAGTCACGTTGATGTGAGGGAAGATGGTGTATCGGTTTTATCTATTTTAATTGTGATCTTTATTACGGTGCTAGTTTTAGTAGGTGCTCGTGAAGTGATTAGTCAGCAATATTTTCAGTATCGAAAATGGCAGGCAAAAGTGATTAGTAAAATAGAATCTAGAGAGTATTTTCAAGGTTGGATTGATTCAGTGGATGTGAGTAATGAGTTGTGGGGGAGAAGTGTAGGGTTGGAAGAAAGGTGCCTATTTCAAGTTGGGGATGATGCTATTCGAGATGAAAGTGTGATCTATTTATCGAAAGAATGTTATCCAAAGGCAGAAGTTGATGTGGTGTATTTTCGAAAAAATATGGCAATAGATGAGGTTTTTTCTGACGTTGTTATTAAGGATCGATTTATGAAATCTTCTGATTCTTTGCGGGTGGATAGTCATCGCGTTGAATTAGCTGATGCTTGGTACGTTACTATATATGCAGATTATCAGCGTTATGATTATCGTATACCTGTTCTTAGTGAATATGTTTCTGATACGGATTATTATGTTTTCAGTGCTAGGCGGTCGGATGGATTTTATGCGGTTCTAGAGGGTTTTTTATGGAAGCTCTCGAAGAGCGGTACTATAAAAAATATGGGATGGGTGGGGAAGGTACGAGAAGAGATGGTGTTGTTGGATCGCATTTCTAGAGATGGCGGTAATATCTATATATTATTAATAAGAGATTTGAAGCGATTCATGGGTGGGCTTGATGTTATGGAAATAAGAATGGCTGAAGAGGGGGTAAGTGTAAGCTCTCATTCTGTTAGCTATAATAGTCAGGGTTCTAGTGGTGATTTTGTTGTTCTTGAGCAAAGTGATATTGGTGTTTTGCTGGAAAAGGTGCAATCGAATACAAAAACACTTTTGGCTTTTACTTGGCAGGCTGAAGCTATGTGGGGAGTTGATGTTGAGTGGGAGCAGTCTAATGAATATTTTTGTGGTATTGGCCAGGAAGTCTTTATGCCAATTTTGAATTATTCTGTTGGTTGTCAGAAAAAACGATAAAATTGAGTGGCTTTAGGGGTATGTGTCGATTGAAAAGGAGAGTTTATGAAAGCGAAGGCTATGAATGTATATTGCGAGACAGTAAATGTTAAGCGTTATAGGGCGGGGGCTTGGAGTGACGCTGAAGATTTGGTGTTGATAGAGGTTCCTGTGGCGCTTATTTATAATGGCTTTCCACACGTTGTAGTTATGTGTACACCTAAAGATATTGTTGATTTTGTTTATGGGTTTTCTTTGAGTGAAGGCATAGTGACCTCGCTTCAGGATGTTCGCTCAATTGACATTACACCTAAAGAATTAGGTGTTGAGGTAAAAGTTGAAGTTTCAGCGATGTGTGCTGCGCGCATTGAAGGGCGTAAAAGGCAAATGAGCGCAAGAACGGGTTGTGGTATTTGTGGGTTAGACTCACTCTCAGGGGTAGTACGAGATCAAAGTTTTATCGATTATGATTTTGAAATTAATGAAGAGGCTATCGATTTTGCGCTAAAGAAGGCGGAAAGCTTTCAGTTGATGAATCAAGCAACGGGCGGAGCACATGCTGCATTTTTTGTCAGTAAAGATGGTGAGATATTAATTACTAGGGAAGATGTTGGTCGACATGTTGCGATCGATAAAGTGGTGGGAGCGATGCTTCAAATGCAAGTAAATCCAAAAAATGGATTTATATTAACAACTTCTAGAGCTAGTTTTGAGATGGTGCAAAAATCAGTTGCCGCTGGTGTTGGTTTGTTGGTGACGATGTCTGCGCCTACAACGATGGCGATAGCGCTTGCGAAAAAAATGAATATTAAGCTTGCCGCTTTTTCTCGTGTAGGTAAAATTAATCTGTACCAAGGTTGACAGAAATAGCTATTAATTATACTATTTCGTATCCTCTAGAAGTAACTAGGGGTACTTATGTTATTTTTTTATAACTCATGTTTTTAGCAAGGATTTAGATTTAATGGTAACAGTTAATCAGTTGAT
>CAZPIQ010000173.1:0-3370 GCA_964586665.1 uncultured Ignatzschineria sp.
TCTCCTCAATTGCCGGCATGCAGACTAATTCCTTCGCGATCATACCTCCGGCAATGAATTAGATTATAAAAAAACTATAAAAATCTAAAACAAATAATCTTATATATTCATATATACTAATAAGCTACATTTGTGAACCTTTCTATTTATTCTTGGAAAACTGTTATGGCAGATAATAACGAACATCTCTTCTTCCCTTGTACAAGTTGTGGGGCGTGTTGTAAATATTTACATCTTGCAGAGGAACTTAAAGAGTTTGATCGGGGAGATGGGGTATGTATCAATCTTGATGAAGAGACGAATCGTTGCGGTATTTATGAAAATCGCCCTGATATCTGTAATATTCAAACGCAATATAAATTATATTACCAAGAAACACCTTGGGCAGATTTTGTTGCTGAAAACCTACAAGTTTGTGAAGCCTTGCAACTAGACCAACAGGCAAAAGCGCGATTTGCAATGAGTGATGCAAAGATTCTTGCAGGCGTTGTTAAATCATAGTGGTTTTTAGAATAGTTTTTCTAGAAATATTACAAAAATGCAATTAAAATTTCAACTAATACCTTGATTTTTATGTAAATTCGACTGAAACTCTATCGACTTTTCCTGTTTTTGCTAGGAATGTGATAAACTTCTATATCGAAAAAATAAAGAATAAATGAGGTAGTTGTGAGCAGAGGACCTAGACGTGGTAGAGGAAGACGCAATCGCGTTCCTACAGAACCTATTACAGTATCCATTCGTGATTTAGCCCATGATGGGCGCGGTGTTGCGAAGGTTGAAGAGAAAGTAATATTTGTTGATGGTGCACTTCCTGGTGAGGAAGTTGTGGCGAATTATACGAATGTTAAAAAAGAGTATGATGAAGCGCAAGCGACAGAGGTAATCAAAGCATCCCCTGATCGTGTAGAACCATTTTGTGACGTGTATGGTGTTTGTGGCGGTTGTCGTTTACAGCATCTTGATGCTGATCGTCAGATTGATTTTAAATCAGATCAGCTTAAAACAAACTTAGCGAGACAAGCGGGTTTAACTGAATATGAACACTTACCAAATCTTCGTGGTGAATCTCGCAATTATCGCTTTAAAGCACGTTTAGGCGTCAAAAATGTTCCTGCTAAAGAGCGTGTTCTTGTTGGTTTTAGAGAACGATTGACACCTTATATCGTAAACATGCATCGTTGTCCGATTCTTGAAGAGAAGATTGATAGTTTAATTGATCCTCTCTCAGAGATGATTGGTAAACTCTCTATCGCTTCAAAGTTACCGCAAATTGAAGTTGCGGTGGGTGATGAATCTCATGGTTTAAGTTTCCGTGTTTTAGAAACGCCTTCTGAAGAAGATATCGAGATCTTAAAAGCATTTGAGCTTGAGCATGATTTAATTATCTATCTACAGCCAGGTAATGAATCAACAACGGTTGCGCTTTCTGAGCGTGGCGAATCAGATCAGGCGCTTCACTATAAGCTTCTAGATGATTTAACGCTCTACTTCAAACCCTATCATTTCACGCAGGTTAACCCAGCGATGAATAATAAAATGGTTAAACAAGCACTTGATCTTCTTGATCTTCAAGGTGATGAAAAGGTTCTCGACCTATTCTGTGGTCTTGGTAACTTTACATTAGCGCTTGCGACTAAAGCTGGAAGCGTGATTGGTGTGGAAGGCGATAAGAGCTTAACTGATTGGGCAGGAAGAAATGCGCAGTTTAATAATATTGAAAATATTGAATTCCACTGTGCGGACTTAACGAAAGATCAACATGATGCACCGTGGATGAATCAAAAATATGATGCGATCTTAATCGATCCGCCAAGATCTGGTGCGATTGAGATGATGCCATATTTAGGGACATTAGCGCCTAAGAAAATACTCTATGTTTCATGCCATCCTGCGACGCTTGCAAGAGATTTAGCGGTGCTTACAAAAGAGTATCCGTATGAGCTTGTTAGTGCTGGCGTAATGGATATGTTCCCACACACTGCGCATGTTGAATCAATGGCACTTTTAATTCGTAAAGATTAAGAGCCTCTCTAGGATTATTGAGAAGTGTTATAATAATATTCGCGATAAATGCATATTGTTATTGAATAACAAAATAATAATTCTAGAGTATTGCCGGCATTTACTAAAATATTGATAAAAAGGGGAGTTCTCCCCTTTTTCTGATTTAAGGAGTTCTCAAAATATGAGACCATTTAAAAATATTCTGATCTATAAGTTTGATGAGCCTGTGGAATTTGATGCGCTTGAGTTAGAGGCGTTACTCGCAGAGTATCCTTTACGTGAATGCGGTCATGATGAACTTGAAACTTATGGGTGGTTACCGGCGTTTTCTCAGGGTGAAAATCTTGTAGAAGAGATGAATAATGCATATTTTATTCGTCTTGGAATGGAGCTTAAAAAACTGCCTCGTAGGGCTATTCAAACGCAAGTGGAAAAGCGTGCGAGAGAACATGATATCGATATTTTAAATCGTGCTCGTTATAAGGAACTTGAAGAGATCATTACGAATGAATTTATCTCAAAGGTCTACCCAGAGCAGAGCTCAATTATGGCGTATATCGATAAAGAGAAGAATTGGTTGGTGGTTGATGCAACAAGTGAGAAGAAAGCCTCCCTTGTAACGGCTGTGCTTCGTAAATCTTTGGGCTCCCTTCCTGTGGTGGGTTATGCACCACAAGTAGAGATGCCAACCTTGATGACGGATTGGGTAAAGAATGGCTTCTCCACTGAGAAATTTGGTTTCTTAGATGAAGTGGAGATGAAGGAGCTCTCTAAAGATGAAGGGGGCGTTGCGAGATATCGTGGTATCCCTGTTGATTCAAAAGAGATCGAGCTTAATATCGAAGAGGGCTGGAGTGTAACAAAACTCGGGCTTTCTTATGAAGATATTGTGACTTTTTCATTGGGTGAAGACTTTATTTTGAAGCGAGTTCGCTATCTCGATCAATTCCAAGAAAAGCTAGAATTAAGCGAAGATCAAAACGCCGTTGCACAGTCGAATGCTTATCTTTTAGCAGATGTCATGAGATCATTAATGACAGATCTCTATAATCTCTGTTATGCAAGTGAAGAGTCGGTATAAATAGCGACGAGTTTCATCATTATTAAATAGCATTAATAGTCTCCATTGATATACCTAACAATGTATCTATTTTTAAAGAGTAAAATTTATGAGTAATAATCAATACACATCTAGTTCTATCGAAGTACTTTCGGGGCTTGATCCTGTTCGTAAGCGTCCTGGGATGTATACGGATACAAGTCGTCCGAATCATATTCTACAAGAAGTGATTGATAACTCCGTGGATGAAGCGCTTGCAGGTCATGCGAAAGAAGTGACTGTAACGCTCTATAAAGATGGCTC
>CAZPIQ010000174.1:0-3367 GCA_964586665.1 uncultured Ignatzschineria sp.
TTCTCACCCTTACCGAGATCTTACGATCTTTAGGCGGTTTAATTTCTTCAGCACTTTCCATGAGCTCGCGCCCTCTAGACGTTATCTAGCACCTTGATCCGAGGAGCCCGGACTTTCCTCTAATATAAATACTAGCGATCATCTGGCTAACTCAAGCGGATCATTCTGCGCTAATTTACGAATTAAAGCAATCAGAAAACTGTCTTTTTTTCAGTAAGACAGGTACACTTTTAAATCATTGATGGATTAGCAAAGGGCGAATTTATGGGAAGAGAAGAGAGTATTTCGGCAGTCGGAGGATCCAAAAAATTACTCCCTGTGATTCTAGCGATCGCTATTTTTATGCAGATGCTCGATACTACGATTTTAAATACCGCACTGCCTAGTATTGCGAAAGACTTAAACGAGCCTCAGCTAAAAATTCAATCGATTCTCGTGGTCTATACGCTTGTTCTTGCGATCTGTGCGCCGATTAGTGGGGTTGTTGCCGATAAGATCGGAACGAAACGAACGTTTTTAATCGCGATTATCTTCTTTACGCTTGGTTCTCTCTTTGCGGCGCTTTCGATGTCTTTAATGCAATTAACGCTTTCGCGGGTTCTTCAGGGGGTTGGCGGTGCGATGTTGACACCAGTTGCGCGTCTTGCCTTGATGAAGGCTTATGATCGTAAGGATTATCTTCGTGTTATTAACTATGCTATTACCCCCGCACTGATTGGGCCGATATTAGGACCTGTCCTCGGCGGATATCTTGTGCAGTATATGAGTTGGCATTGGATCTTTCTGATTAATATTCCCATAGGTGTATTAGTGCTGATCTTATCACTCTTCTTTATGCCGGACTTTAAAGGCATGCCATTTAAGTTTGATCTGCGTGGCTATCTTATCTTTGCGCTCGCCATCTTCTTTATTACTTTTGGGCTTGAGTACTCCATTAATGGCACTTATAAGTGGCTTACGATTCCAATGATGTTAGTGGGAGCGCTCTTCTTAATGCGTTATTGGTTCTATGCAAGGCGTAAAGATAAGCCTCTTTTTGCATTAACGCTGTTAGATGTTAGAACTTATCGAATTGGGCTTCATGGGAATTTAATCGCAAGATTAGGGATTAGTGCGATGCCATTTTTATTGCCACTCTTCTTCCAGGTTGCATTAGGTTATAGCCCAAGTGATGCAGGGTGGTTAATTGTACCTATTGCAGTTGGTGGGCTCTGTATCAAACCCTGGGTTACGAAAATTTTGAAGATCACAGGTTATCGCCGAGTGCTGATCTGGAATACATTTTTGATTAGTTTGATCATTATTTCAATCGGGCTTTTTGGGCGATTCATGCCGATTCCGGCGCTAGTGGTTTTACTCTTTGTGTTAGGTATTTGTAACTCGACGCAGTTTACGGCGATGAATACGCTGACGATTGGAGATCTAGGGAAAGAGCAGGTAAGTAGTGGTAATAGCTTGATGGTCGTCAATCAGCAACTCGCTTTAACGTTGGGGGTTGCGCTTGCGGCGCTGTTCCTTAATTTCTATGTAGGAAGGGCCTGGTTTATTACTGAAAACACCGAGAAAGCTTTCCAGCTCACTTTTGTAACCATGGGCTTCTTAACGCTTTTAGCAACTTTTATTTTCTCACGTTTAAAACATGAAGATGGGGATCTGATGGCGGGGAGAGTAAAAGAGAAGGATGAAGTCCTAAAGATGGATCCGCAGAAAGATTCGAAGAATATGCGAAAGGCTTAAAACTTAAAAAAACGCTGTTTGAGAATGGTTTGAAGATAGCTTGAAGATAAGAAAGCCGGCATGATCGCAGTCTATTGATTGCATCATAATGCCGGCTTTATTGTGTTTGGGGATGAAGCGTGTCTATTATTTAGATTTAGTTTGTCGCTGTTGAACCATCTGTATAGAACATTTGTCCACGGTGTGCTTTGTTATTTTTGAAGGTTCCGATAAATGCCGAACCATTACTTAAAATTAAGCGACCACGCCCTTCAAAGTTACCTTGCTGATGTTCACCTTCGTAGCTTTCACCTGTACTCATCTCGCTTTTTCCAAAGCCATTTGCCTGACCATTTTTCACTTCACCTTGGTAAACAGAGCCATCTTTTGAGATCAATTTACCAAAGCCATTTGCATTATTATTTTGAATTTCGCCAATATAGATCGTGCCATCATTTAGCACTAAGAATTGATCTTGTGGTAATGATTGAATCGTTTTTTCGGCATCTAAGTAAGGCTGATTAGGGCGTGGTGTTTGTGGATTATGCGCGCAAGCCGCTAATACAAATGAGAAGAGAATTGGAAGAAGTAATTTTTTCATGTTTGAAAGAGCCTATATTGTCTATATTGCTTATCTGTAGCCTGTATTTAAAATTAAAAGATCTATCGATTTTAGGTTGAGTAGAGTGTTTGACTAGATTCTAGTCTTTTTAGAGAATATTTGCGATAGTATCTTTGGTCTTTTAGGATTGAAGAAAATACCAAGAGTGCTAATCATCTAATTATAGCTAATTTCAAACAATTTCCTTTATAATATAAACTATGAGCTATGGAAAAGATTTAAGAAAAAGAGTACTCGACTTTGTTGCCGAAGGTGGCAGCAAGGCTGAGGCTGCGCGCAGATTTCGCATTCATCCTTCAACTGTTTATGACTGGTTGCAGACACCTGATATTGTAGAGCCTAAAAAGACCAGAAACTATACTCCCAGGAAATACACTTATGAACAACTTGAGTTGTTTCTTCAAGAGAATCCTGATTCTTTACTAAAAGAAATTGCATTGCATTTTGGGGTGAGTGTTGGCTCTATCTTTCATTCTTTAAAGAAAATGAAAATTACGCGTAAAAAAAGACTTTCAGATACCGAGAAAGTATTAAATCCCCCGAAAAAAGAAGACAATATCTAAAGCGTTGGTATAAAGCATTATCTGCGCAAAAAAATATTATTTATCTTGATGAAACGGGCTTTGACTCCTCAACTCAGCGTGATTATGGTCGAAGCAGTAAGGGTGCACGAGTTTATGATTTAAAAAAAGGGACTCGAAGCTTTAGAACTTCGTTAATTGCAGGCTATTTTAATCATAAATGCATTGCGCCCATGCTATTTTCAGGCACTTGTAACAGCGAAGTTTTTAACGAATGGTTTAAAAAACAATTGATTCCAGAACTTCCTAGCAATAGCGTAATAGTTTTAGATAATGCGACATTTCATAAAAGTGATTACCTTAAAGAAATTGCTGCTAAAAATGATATCGAACTACTTTTTTTACCACCCTATTCTCCAGAGTTGAATCCGATAGAAAAACTGTGGGCTAACTTGAAAAGATTTTGGAGAAATAATTCCTTGCTTACTTTAGATGAGATGATAGTCAT
>CAZPIQ010000175.1:0-3317 GCA_964586665.1 uncultured Ignatzschineria sp.
GGGGAGCCTGTGTCGATTGTTGATTCGTTGCCGAAAAATTTCTTCAAAAAACATCGCTATTTTTATAAGACACATGTGCCGAAAGAACTTTACTGGCGCTTGCCGGAAGATATCGAGACGTTGAGTATTCGACACCTATTAGCTGTGAACGATGCATTTGATGAAGATGAGCTTGAGGAATTGATGGAGAGCTTCATTAAGGAGCTTGAATATAATCGCTCACTCCCTATTACTGAAGCGTCTATTTTGTTGAACTACAATAATTTGCAAACACCGCTTCATGAGGTAGGTGATGAGCTGATTGAAGAGATTCAGGAAGAGCTAGAGGCTGAAAATGCAGGCAATGTACCGGAAACAGAAGAGGCTTCTGCTGAGACTTTGCAAAAGCCTTAGCTTTCTTGTGATTTCTTAATGATCGCTCACAAATTGATGAACAAGTTCAAGAACATTTTGAGGATATGTTTTTGCTTCTACATCAAATGTTACGAGATTCTCTTCTCGTCTTAGCCAGGTTCTCTGTCTCTTTGCGTATTGACGGGTGGCAATAATCGCAAGTTCGATCGCCTCTTCTAAAGAGGTTTCGCCTTCAAGGTAGTTCCAAATTTGACGATAGCCTACTGCGCGCATTGAAGGATAATCTAGATCGAGTTCAGGATATTGAGTGCGAAGATTTTGAACTTCTTCGACGAGTCCCTGTTCAATCATTTCATGGTAGCGTTTTGCGATGGCGTTGTTTCGGCGTTTTTCATTATTGTTCGCAAGGGCGATTTTGATAAAGGGGTAATCAATACCGGCTTTTTTAGGAAGAGACCAGAAATGAGTGAGTGTCTTACCTGTTTCTAAAAAGACGCTTAATGCCCGTAGAACACGTTGAGAATCATTAGGATTGAGTCTCTCTCCGCTTTCAGGGTCAACTTTTAAAAGCGCCTCATGAAGTGCTGGCGATCCTTCAGTTTCTAGTCGATTTGTAAGTAATTCTAGAATTTCTGGTTTAACACTCGGGATCGGTGAAATTCCCTCTAAGAGTGATTGAAAATAGAGAAAGGTTCCGCCGACTAAAAGCGGTGTTTTGCCGGCATTAAAGCTCTCTTCTATTGCGATAGTGGCATCACGTCTAAATTCTGCGGTAGAATAGCGTTCATTAGGCTCGCAGATGTTGATGAGCTTATGAGGGTATTTTTCAAGAGTCAGAGAGTCGGGTTTTGCGGTGCCAAGATTCATATGGCGATAAATCATCGCTGAATCTACAGAGATAATTTGAGTCGGCATACTATCGGCAATACGCATTGCCATTTCGGTTTTGCCGGTGGCGGTCGGTCCCATTAAACAAATGACGTTCTTATTCATGTAAAATCCCTTATGATAACGACACAAAACAATTGTAGGATAGTATAACGTAATGAGCCGATATTGGACGACACTAGATGACCTTTACGCAGAAAATTTGCTTGAAGTAAACGATGAGATTGAAGCGGTTGCACGGGAATTTCAGATTAAGGTAAGCCCGGCAATGCAATCGCAGATGTTATTAGCGAGTGAATCGCAGGATATCTCTGGAAGAGAAGCGATTGAAAGACAATTTATTCCCTCAAAATTGGAAGCTAATATCTTGCCGGAAGAGCTTGATGATCCGATTGGGGATCGACGCTTTACGCCTGTTCCTGGAGTTGTACATCGTTATGAGGATCGTGCGCTTTTAAAAGTGACGCAACTATGTGAAGTCTATTGCCGTTTTTGCTTCCGTAAAGAGATGATTGGTCATAAGGGGGATATGCTCTCTAAAGAGGATCTCGCTGGTGCTATGAATTACTTTAAAGCGCATACAGAGCTTTGGGAAGTGATTTTAACTGGAGGCGATCCGCTTGTGTTGTCGGCAAGGCGCTTATCTGAAGTGCTAAATCAGTTAGCGGAGATTGATCATGTGAAGAGTATTCGTATTCACTCCCGTATTCCGGTGATTTCGCCAGAAAAAATCACTATTGAACTTTTAGATTTATTGGAATCAATTGTTGATCAAGGGAAGGCTGTGACGCTTGTGTTACATGCGAATCACTCTGCTGAATTCTCCGAGGCGAGTAGAAAAGTGTTATTACAGCTGAGAAAAAGGGGAGTGCTTCTTTTGTCGCAATCTGTGCTTTTGAAAGATGTGAATGATAATTTGGAAGCGTTAGAATCGCTCATGCGCACATTTATCGAAAATGGAGTGAAGCCTTATTATTTACATCAGATGGATCTTGCGCGTGGAACTAGTCATTTTGTTGTGGAAAATGAACGTGGTATCGCTTTGGTCAATGCGCTTAAGAAATCAGTCTCGGGGATTTGTGTGCCAAGATTAATTATTGAGATACCGGAAGGTGAAGGCAAAAGAGTGCTGGCATAAGAGGATTGTTGATGAATAGAAGAAAGGCATGTCATTCTGAAGTGACATGCCTTTCTGTGTTTTTGAAGTGTTGCTCTTAGTGATTTGTGAGCAGGAGTGAGATTAAAGCTCTCTTAAAATATCGCCGGCAATTTGTGGCATTTTGTTCCAAGGTAAGAGCAGAGATAATCTACTACCACCATATTGGCGCCAAAGCATTGCTGAGCGAATGCCGGCAAGAAGTAGAGCGCGAATCTCATTGGCGACATAAGATTGGCTTAAAATTGATTGATCGCCTCTTACCATGATTTTTGGGGTAAGCTTGCTCAGGGTTTGTGAATAGAGATCAGCAATGCCGGCAATCATATTCTCGTGAGTAATGTCAAAATGTTGTAATCGAGGAATTAGCGAGTCGAGTCCTGCTGAGAGTACCGCTAATGTTTCAGGGTTCTTCTGAAGGCTTTTTTCTAAAGCAATAATTGATGAGAAGTAAAATTTCGCTTGGGGAGAAACATCTTTCATTCCGCCGGCAAAGGCGAATAGGCCAGGGCGAATATTCGCAATGCCATCATATACATCATCAATCGATTCAGGTTTTAATACCAAGATGCTCTGTAGTAGTGGATTTCGTTCTTCGTTTGGGATTGAGCCATTCGTTGCTAATCGATCTACGAGCATTGAAACTTGTAATATTGCAGAAAGCGCAATGACCTGATTTCTATTCATGATTGAAATTCATCTCTTTATTAAAAGTAGTGATATATCTGAAGTATATTGTTTTCCCTTAAAATGATAGCAGACCTTAATTTATCGGTGCAAATATCTTGTCGTAGGTATTTATATATTTGAAAAACATACGGATAGTAAAAAGCCCGTTACATTTCTGTATCGGGCTTCTTATACATGGTGCCTAGGGCCGGAATCGAACCGGCATGACCGTAAGGGTCGGCAGATTTTA
>CAZPIQ010000176.1:0-234 GCA_964586665.1 uncultured Ignatzschineria sp.
CGACAATAGCAGTTGCTTGAGCTATTTGTAATGGCGTTGTTAGCCAGTAACTTTGACCAATTCCGGCGGTGATTGTATCGCCTGTATACCATGGTTGTTTGAAACGTTGACGTTTGTATTCAGGTGTTGGCGCGACGCCGCTAGACTCTCCTAAAAGATCAATATTGGTTTTTGTGCCTAGCGCAAATGGGCGTAAGAAATCTGTCATGGTTGTAACGCCCATATTATAGGTAA
>CAZPIQ010000176.1:244-3308 GCA_964586665.1 uncultured Ignatzschineria sp.
TGATCGGCGAAGATCTAGCGGCCCATAGTAGCCCATGTCTCTAAATTTATGATTGTTTCCAGGTACTGAAAAATATCCTTTACAATTGATAATAGTGTTCTCTTTAATAAAGTCATTTTCTAGGCCAGCTAAACCAATTTGTGGTTTTATAACAGAGCCTGGAGGGTATA
This sequence comes from uncultured Ignatzschineria sp., assembly GCA_964586665.1. Taxonomy (GTDB): domain Bacteria; phylum Pseudomonadota; class Gammaproteobacteria; order Cardiobacteriales; family Wohlfahrtiimonadaceae; genus Ignatzschineria. Next base: position 415 of record CAZPIQ010000176.1, read on the forward strand.
ACCCTTGCATAACTCTATTTAAAAAAGGCGTGGAAGGATCAGTATTAAGTTCATCAAAGTCTTTGTGAGTTATGCCATCAACAAATAGATTCGGGTCGTAGGTTGGCTTTGAAACAAATGCAAGAACGTCACCACTTTGAGGGTCGAGAGCAACAATTGCTCCATCATAATCTTCAAGCGCCTCCTCGGCTAAGATCTGTAAGCGTAGATCGAGCGTGAGATAGATATTTTTTCCTGGAGTCGGTGCTATCTCATCAATTTTTCGAACGGTACGGCCAGAAGAGCTTGCTTCAACGGTCTCAAAGCCCATAGATCCTCGTAAAATATGCTCAAAACTTTTTTCAGCGCCGCGCTTACCAATATGAGTAATCCCATTGTATTCATGTTGGAGTGCTTGTTCAGTAATCTCTTCTATATCCCTTGCATCAATACGGCCGACATAACCGATGGCATGAACGGCTCGGTTTTTATAGGGATAAGTGCGAACAAGATCCGCTTTTAGATGTAGACCATTAAGTTTATGTAGGTTAATCGCAATGAGGGCTGATTCCTCCTCTGTGAGTCCTTTTTTCAGAACAATGCTTTCTTGTCTATTTGCTCGGTTGAGAGCCCTTTGGAATTGTTTCAGTTCTTCCGGAGAAATAGAAATCAACTCACTAACTGCGCTAATGACTTCATCTAAAGGGGTTACAAGATCTTGTCGAACCACTTCAAGGTTATAAATCGGGACATTAGTGGCTAAGATGACGCCATTTCGGTCAAATATTTGGCCTCTAGTAGGCGGAAGAGGTAGTAGTTTAATTCTGTTGTTATTAGAGCGCGTGGTGTATGAATCATGTTCTATAACCTGAAGATGAAAAAGTCTTGCTATTAAAAATAGCAAGCCTGCTAAAACAAATAACGCACAGATCAGCGCTCTTCCTAGGAAGAGAGGGTTGTGGCTAGGTTGTTTTTTGGAAGATCTTTCAGGTGTCATAAATTTATGTATTACAGGCTAACAGACGCATAGGAAAGCACATTGTATAGGGCTAGAAATTAATCATAAAGAGCTATATTGGAGGTTACTTTTTTGATGAAATTTTTTTGATTAATTATTTATCGTTGATATTAAATATTTCACATAACTCGTTGAGAAGAATATTAATAATCGGCCAGAAAAGGCTAGAAACAATAATCGGCATTATCCAATGTATAAGGCTAGGGGTTGAATTCCCAAGTACACCATTGACCCAAATAGCAATCAGTGATTGTGCGGCAAATATAATTGGAATTAATAAAGTTTGCACTGGTAATGTTAATGCACTAATTCGAGGGTAGTATCGTTTAATAATGTAGCATAAAAGCGCAAACGTAAATCCATGAAGTCCCCAAACAAATGATTTTGAAATATCCAGAAGTATCCCCATTAGCCATGCTGAACCGATTCCAAAATGAACTCTGAGTTTAAGTGACCAATAGAGCATAATCATCGTTGTCCAATTCGGTCGGATAGCCTCAAAAAAATTAGGCATAGAAATTGTATCGAGTACGATAGAAATGCCAAAGGTAATGAGGATGATCAGAGATCGTTTAATGAAAATCATCACTCTTCTCCTTTAGTGAGGATAAGCACTTCCCGAATGCGATCTAGTTTAGCTGTCGGGGTTGCAATAATTTTAGCGAAATAGCCTGTCGAGTCTACTGTGATAGTTTTGATAATAGCAACAGGATATCCTTGGGGGAATTGCTCATCTAAGCCCGATGTAACGAGAAGGTCGCCGACTTTTACGTCATCATCGAAAGCAATATTTGAAATTTCGATTTCATTGAGTTTGCCACTACCATTGGCAATCCCTCGGATTCCATTGCGATTAATCTCTATCGGGAGAGAATGGTGAGGATCAGTAATTAAAATAACTTTACTTGATGATGGTGAAATAGAAATTGTTTGCCCAACAATACCGAGGTTGTTCAGAACCGGTAAATTTTCCTTAACCCCTTGGCTAGCGCCTTGGTTTAGAGAAACGATATGGCGATAGGGGTCAGAGCTGATGTTGATAAGCTCAGCGATAATTGTATTGTGTTCAAGCTTTGATGAGGATTGAAGGAGAAGGCGTAGACGTTTATTTTCAGCTGTAAGAGCAGCCATCTGTTGTGTTTCATAAGCGAGGTATAGCTCTTTTTCTTCAAGCATCGCAATTTTTTGTAGGAGTTCTTCTTTTTCCGTATACCAATCTTTTATGCTACCAACGCCTTTGGTGGGAGTTTCAGCAATTAAAGAGAGTGGGTAGATGATCTCTTCTAAATAATATTTCGGAAGTTTTAAATAATCTGTGCGGTGATCTAAAAACATCAGTGCAATTGAGATAAGGCAGAAAAAAATGGCCTTTCCTTTGAGCGTAAAGCCCTGAAACTCAAAATGCTCTTGATTTTTATCAGATTTATTCATGGATCTAGTTGTCTGCTCTTAGGGTGGACTAAGGGGGTTAGTAATGTTGTATTGAAAGATTGTAAAATCCCGTAGAAGTATATCATTTTCGTCACTAACAGATTGATTAGACGTCAGTCACTATAAAACGTGTTGGGGATATTCTAACGCAATAAACATTATTTATATATTGGGTTATAGATATAGTTGTTTAGTTGTTAATTGAATAAAGATAAAAACAAGAATATATCAATTAACAGTTCAAGTTGACGATTTAGTGAATAGGGACGTATCCCCCGCATATTTTCATTGTTGGATGTATTTTTACTGCCCCAAATTAATGGAGTTTTAGCGTCCTTTTTCATAGAAGATAAAAAAAGCAGTCTTTTAAAAGGTGTAAAAGACTGCTTTAAGACGTTCTATGCTCGAGGCTTACTCGAGCCCGAAAGCGTTATAACCATACACGCCTTGTAGTTCAAGTGCTTTA
>CAZPIQ010000177.1:0-3297 GCA_964586665.1 uncultured Ignatzschineria sp.
CTAAGATACGAACACCAAGGCCTGGTCCTGGGAATGGATGGCGGTAAACCATTGCGCGTGGTAAGCCTAATGCAACGCCGAGTTCGCGAACTTCATGTTTGAAGAGTGAGCTGATTGGCTCGAGGAGTTTAAGATCCATATCTTCAGGTAAGCCACCAACGTTATGATGAGACTTAACAGCGACGCCATCTTTTGTGTTGAGAGATTCTAAGATATCTGGGTAGATCGTTCCTTGTGCTAACCATTTTGCATTAGGAAGCTTACGAGATTCTTCTTCGAAGATGCGAACGAATAATTCGCCGATAATCTTACGTTTTTTCTCAGGATCATTCTCGCCTTTCAGTGCTTCAAGGAAACGTGCTTCAGCATCAACACGGATAATATGAATCCCCATGTTCTCTGCGAAAGTTTGCATGACTTTATCGCCTTCATTTAAACGAAGAAGACCAGTATCTACAAATACGCAGGTTAATTGTTTGCCGATGGCTTTATGAATAAGCGCCGCAACTACAGATGAATCTACGCCACCTGAAAGACCGAGGATAACTTCATCATTTTGCACGCTGTTTTGAATTGCTTTTGTATGATGTTCGATAAATGCATCAAGATTCCAAACAGGTGCAACACCGTTATCATCCGCAAAGCGAATAATGATATCGCGGTTAATATCATCCTGAATATTTAAGACAGGAATCGATTTTTCACTGCGATTTAATACAGCTTCAACATCCGATTGTGTATCTGTTAAAATGACTTTAACTTCAGAATTACCAAGGAACTCAGCAAGATTGGTCAAAGTGATGACTTCAGAGTAGAACTCGGCATCGCGTAGAAGGCGCGCAATTTTTTGAGCTTCTTGTTGATTTGAGTGTACAATTAATATTCTATTATCTAAATGTTGTGGCATAAGTTAATTATCCTCGATGAAATCACGATATAGATGGAAGGTCTAAATTATAGCAAAATTGTTTGCTAAGACTTGAATTATGTCCGGTTTATTTGCCGGGTGTGTAGTGAATGTGTTATTCCGATTAATAAATTTATAGGAGAAATGATGGCGCGTCGTTTAATCCTTAAGCTTAGAAGTTTTTTGGTCGTTGCCTTGATGAGTGCAACGCCATTTGTTTATGCAGATACATCCTCAGAGCAACTCACCGGCACTAAATTCTCGGCAATTTATTTTGCAAAAGAGCAAATTGGTACGCCTTATCTCTTTGGCGGTACAGACCCTAATCGTGGGTTTGATTGTAGTGGCTTAATTCAGTTTGCCTATAAAAATGCAGGTGTCACCTTGCCACGAGATACACGTAGTCAGTATCAGCACTCGAAACGAACACAAAATCCTGAACCCGGTGATTTAGTTTTCTTTATCACGAGCGGTAAACGAATTTCGCATGCAGGGATCTATATTGGTGATAATAAAATGGTACATGCGCCAAGTAGTGGTAAGCGTGTCGAGATCACTAGTTTTGATACACCTTATTGGCAAAAACGTTTTGTAGGGTACGGCAAACTATAAAATGATGACAACATTGTTGTCGATTGATACAATGTTACACTGAAATTTAATGAGAGCGTCTTAGTCAAATAAGTTATAGATGCTTTAAAATCACTTACTTGCTCCAAACCTACTTGAGGTTGAAGATAAATTATGAAAAAAACATTGTTATTCATGGGTGCACCTTTTGTATTAGCAGCTTGCTCAATGGCGCCTAATTATGAGCGTCCAGCATTACCTGTTATCGATCAATTCCCTGCGAGTTCATCAGCAACGGCGGGCGCATTAGAAGATCAAAAGTTTGCTTATCAAATTACTTGGGAAGAGTATTTTAAAGATCCAAAGTTGAAAGAGTATATCGGTCTCGCGCTTGTAAATAACAGTGATCTTAAAGAAGCAACGTTAAAACTTGAAGAAGCTCGTATTGCTTATGGGATTTCTATTTCAGAACAGTTACCAGGATTCAATGCATCAGGTTCCTTTTCTAGATCTAAAACAGGAGCTGCAAATAGACAAACGGGTAGTTTAGCTATTGGGGAAAGATCATCAGCTAACTTTGGAATTAGTAACTTTGAGTTAGATTTCTTTGGAAAAGCAGCATCAATGAGTGATGCTGCTTTTGCAGGATATCTTGCAAGTGAAGAAGGGCAGAAAGCTGCTCAAATTGCATTAGTGTCGGGAGTTGCTCGTGGTTATTTAGCGGTTGTCTTAGCTGAAGAGCAACTAAAAGTTGCTAAAGAGACGCTTAATTCTAATAGATCCTCATTTAATCTTGTTCAGCAGCAAGTAGAAGCGGGTATTGCGAATGACTTAGATCTCGCACAAGCAAGAGGGCAAGTGTTTTCGGCTCAGTCAAGTGTCGCGGAGATTGATAGAACATTAGGTAAGGCGCAAAATGCGCTTTATAAGTTAGTAGGTGCAGTTGCCAAAGATTTACCAAAAGGATTGCCACTTAGATCAAATGCATTTACAGCCGATCTACCAGTGGGATTACCATCACAAGTACTGTTAGTACGTCCTGATGTCATCGCGGCAGAATATAAATTATTAGCTGCAAATGCGAATATTGGGGCAGCCCGTGCGGCATTCTTCCCAAGTATTAGTTTAACGACTACCTTTGGAAATGCATCAGGTGAATTATCAGATCTCTTTAAAAGTGGCACAAGTGGATGGGTCTTTTCGCCAAGTATTAGTATTCCAATCTTTAATTGGGGTCAAATACAGAAGAATTTAGATCTTTCTTATGTACGTAAGAATTTAGAAGTTGTGAACTATGAAAGAGTGATTCAGACAGCATTCCAAGAAGTATCCGATGCATTAGTGTCCAAAAAACCACTTAATGACCAACTACGTGCACAGCAGAATCTTGTGTCTACAACATCTGAGCAGCTTCGATTAGCAGATCTTCTCTATACGAATGGTATTGCGAGTTATCTTGATGTTTTAGATGCACAAAGAACATTATTCTCATCTCGTCAGGCGTTGTTAAAAACATATTTTGAAAAACATAATAATGACATTCTACTTTATGCTGCATTAGGTGGTGGTGCTGGTGAAGTTTATTTACCAGAAGGATTCCAACGTACGGTTTATATGGATGCGAGAGCAGCTGATAATCCTGTGACTAAAGGTACCATGGCTATTAAAAGACAATTAAAGGCAGAAGAGACGCAACAAGGGGATGGAATCTTTGTTGGTTTTGGTGAAGGATCAGTTCAAGCAACTGTGAAATAATTAAAAATCTAATGGAAATAAATAGTTAAACATATAAAGAAAATGGCAAGGATTCGTAAGAGCCT
>CAZPIQ010000178.1:0-3295 GCA_964586665.1 uncultured Ignatzschineria sp.
CCCCTTGATTAACAGTCAAGTGCTACTACCAACTGAGCTATCGAGGAATAGAAAAATGATTATACCCAAGTTTATAAAATTGACAAGTCAATTCCCTTCAAATTGAAGATCAATTATTAAGCACCAATAGGTGCAATAATATATCGATATATATTTATGAATGATTTTATTCGCTTTCAAATACTCTTTTTCAAACGACTATAAAAAAACCGAAGCTAAAAAGCTTCGGTTTCTATTCTGGCTCCTCGACCTGGGCTCGAACCAGGGACCCCTTGATTAACAGTCAAGTGCTACTACCAACTGAGCTATCGAGGAATAGAAAAACGATTATACCCAATATTGATTATTTAACAAATCAATATCTGATCAAATATAAAGCAACTATTCATTAAACATAAATCCTCTGCGATAAAGCGCAGCTCTATACTTCTGTTCATCCGTCTGTTTAATCTTTCTCTCCGCAGTTTCTCTCGCTGCATCCCAGTCAATCTCATTAAATGCTTCATCTATATATAGAGCTGGTATCTGATGTTGCCCACTAAGCTCGTAACGAATCCGAATAGGTCCATATCCAAGATCAGAGCGGTTTTTAGTGTAACTATATGCAAAACGTTCTAAACTCAAATACTTCTTCTCATAAAACCACTGCATCAACTCGTCAAGCATCCACGAAGGGCAATCTCGCTGACGAAGTTTTTGACGAAGCTCGACCTCACTATGCTCCCGGCGAACCAGAAAGTTCATTGCACGCTCTCGCCAATACTTCCAAAGTTTCAGTAGCGCTTCTTCATCATAAGCATCTTTTAAACACTCACTTGTCTCATCCTCAAACTCTCTTTCAAAAGAATCTTCATTAAGGCTGTCGTCTCTTTCCACTTCTACTCTCATATTGTTCTAATTGTTCCGCAATCCCTGTGATAATAGCACTTGCTACACTGCGCTCTTTTTGTATCTCCGCACGCTTTTCGGCTTCAATAGCAAGCTGCGCTTTACGTCTTTTACGAAAAGCCGCTTTCTCTGCCTTTGATTTCATCGGCACAGATTTAATCGACATCATCGCTTCAATCTCTTTTTCAAATGATCGATCATTCGGATTTTCCGGCATTACTGTAATTCTAAAAGGGGGAATCTTCCATTTTTGTTTAGAGATCTTGTTTAAATGATTCTCTAATGATTGATGAATCTCTTTTTGATAGAAATTAAACGCGGCCCCAAACTCAGCGCGAGTAGTGCCTATCACCCAAAAACGTTTACCAATGGTGGCAACAAAAAGTCGCCCTTTTAATCGAGGCGGCAAAAAGGCTTGAAACCACGGTTCAATATAAGTGAGCTGAAGGGAGCGTTTTAAGTAAATCGTTAAAAGCTGATAAGGGTTTAATTCACTTCTTTTCCGCGAAAGTTGCCCAATTTCTGTTTGAACATTACGCAATTTACTCTTTATTACACGATGCTCATTAAGCTTTTGTTTGGGAACTATTTTATCATCCCATGGATTAATATCACTATTTTTCATACCGTTATTATACTTCATAACAACCCTTAAAATCTATTGCATGCAACTCTTATTAAATCCATGATATTCTATGGTAAGAATACTCATTCTCGATCTATCGATAACTATCTCTTTTGCTAAAAATATCTAAATTTAAATTTTAGAATAAGTTATGATAGAGCCAATTTTAACTTAACTAATGACAGACCTTTTATAGGAGCTTCCTGACATGCATATCGCTGCTCGATTTGGGCGTTATTTACCGCTTATTTTTGTATTAGCCTTTACTGTGTATGGGCTTTTTTTTGCTGAACACTCCACAACAATATGGGTGCTGACGGGACTGACAGCAATCTTGTCAATTGTCGGGATTATAGATCTGTCGCAGAACACTTATGCTGTCCGTAAGAACTACCCTATCATTGGTAATCTACGTTATATCCTTAAGCATTTCCGCGCTGAAATTCGCCAATACTTTATTGAATCGGACGATGATGCTGTTCCCTTTACGCATGCAGAACGTAAACTTGTTTATGCTCGCGCTAAAAATATCGCACAAGATTCGGTTCAGGCATTTGGTACACTTCAAAACACCTATGAGCCAGGCTATCAGTTTGTAACGCATTCAATGGCAACAGTGCCAGCGGCAGATCCCGAAACTTTCCGTGTCACAATTGGTGGCGATGAATGTAAACACCCTTACTCAGCCTCTATTCTTAACATTTCCGCAATGAGCTTTGGCGCATTAAGTGCACGTGCTGTTGAGTCACTCAATGGCGGTGCTAAAATGGGGAACTTCGCACATGATACAGGGGAAGGTGGCATTAGCCCATATCACCGTAAGCATGGCGGCGACCTGATTTGGGAGCTTGGCTCTGGTTACTTTGGTTGCCGTACTGAAGATGGTCACTTTGATCCTGTGAAGTTTGAAAAGCAAGCGGCAAATCCACAAATCAAAATGATTGAGATTAAACTCAGCCAAGGTGCTAAACCAGGTCATGGCGGGGTTTTACCTAAGAATAAAATCAGTGAGGAAATTGCTGAAACGCGTGGTGTTCCTCGTGATCGCGACTGTATCTCTCCATCAAATCACAGTGCTTTCTCTACGCCGATTGAGCTTTTAAAGTTCATTCAACAACTGCGTGAACTCAGCGGTGGCAAACCGGTTGGATTTAAACTCTGTATTGGTCATCCTTGGGAGTTTATGGCAATTGCAAAAGCAATGCTCTTAACTAATATTCTTCCTGACTTTATCGTTGTTGATGGTAAAGAAGGGGGTACAGGTTCAGCGCCGATTGAGTTTGCTGATCATATTGGTACGCCACTTCAAGAAGGTTTACTCTTTGTTCACAACGTATTAGTCGGAACAGGACTTCGTAAAAAAATTCGTATTGGTGCAAGTGGTAAAATTATTACTGCATTTGATATTACTCGCACGCTTGCGATCGGTGCAGATTGGGTCAACTCAGCACGTGGATTTATGTTCGCGCTTGGCTGTATTCAATCTAGAAGCTGCCATACTAATACTTGCCCAACAGGTATTGCCACGCAAGATCCTATTCGTCAAAAGGCACTCGTGGTTGAAGATAAGATGGAACGTGTTAAAAATTTCCATTACAACACCCTTCATGCACTTTCAGAGATTCTCTCATCAGCAGGTGTTTCTCATCCTGCGAAGTTATCACCACATCACTTGGTTATGCGTTCATCTGAAAATGAAATTCGCCTCTTCTCTAACATGCACTTCTATCTTCCTGAAGGTGCACTACTCAATGAAGAGATCGATAGCAACTACTATTCAAG
>CAZPIQ010000179.1:0-3220 GCA_964586665.1 uncultured Ignatzschineria sp.
TTCAGCAGGCTATCGACTACGTAAATGCTAACCTTTAGTAGTTGATCTACAACGTCTCTAATTTAATTTTTATTAAATTGAGTACATTGTAAGCAGAGGCGACTGTTTAGAACTTATATTAAGCTCTATACAGTCGCTTTTTTATTATTGATAGTTTTTCAAAATGTGCAGAAATATACAGGCAACTGGGCATTTTTATTATGGATAAGGGGATTTGAGAATGAAACGTCGTGTGGTCGTTACAGGATTAGGAGCAGTGACACCTGTAGGAAATACCTATGAGGAATCGTGGAAGAATATTTTAGCGGGAAAAAGTGGCGCGGCGCCCATCACGATGTTTGATGTGACAGATTTTCCTGTAACATTTTCAGCTCCAGTCAAAGATTTTGATGTCTCACAATATATCTCAGTAAGAGATGCAAGACGTATGAATCTCTTTATCCAATATGGTATTGCAGCGGGTCTTGATGCACTTAAGGATTCAGGGCTTGAAATTAATGCTGAAAATGCAGATCGTGTGGGAGCGATGATTGGTTCTGGTATTGGTGGTTTACCAGGGATTGAAGAGAATCATACAACGCTGACAGATCGTGGTCCGGGTAAAGTCAGTCCATTTTTTGTGCCAGGTTCAATTGTGAATATGGTCTCAGGGCAGCTTTCCATTATTACAGGTTTAAAAGGCCCAAATATTGCAGCAGTTACGGCATGTGCTTCAGCAACGCATTCTATTGGTTTAGCGGCGCGTTTAATCGAGCACGGTGATGCGGATGTGATGTTAGCGGGTGGCGCTGAAATGGCAACAACGCCATTAGGTATTGCTGGATTTGCGGCGGCTAGAGCCTTATCTCGTCGTAATGATGATCCTACGAAAGCATCGCGTCCTTGGGATGTTGATCGTGATGGTTTTTTATTAGGCGATGGTGCTGGCGTGATCGTTCTAGAAGATTATGAGCACGCAAAAGCACGTGGTGCGCATATTTACTGTGAGCTGATTGGTTTTGGGATGAGTTCAGATGCATATCATATTACAAGCCCCTCTCCAGATGGTGAAGGCGCTTCACTATGTATGAATGCAGCGATCAAAGATGCCGGCATTGAACCGCGTGATATTGATTATATCAACGCCCATGGTACTTCAACACCTGTCGGTGACTTGATGGAGCTTGAGGCGGTGAAGAGAACCTTTGGTGAAGCAACCAAAGATGTTGCGATTAGTTCAACTAAATCGATGACAGGTCATCTTTTAGGCGCAGCGGGTGGTATTGAGGCTGTGTTCTCAATTCTTGCACTTCGTGATCAAATTATTCCACCAACGATTAACCTTGATAATCCTGAGCCTGCAACGGCAGATTATAATATTGTAGGTAAAGAAGCGAAACCTGCGAAATTAGAGATTGTGTTATCTAACTCATTTGGATTTGGTGGCACTAATGGTAGTTTAATTTTTAAGAAATTAAATAGTTAAAATTGACGGCTGCTAAAATTAGTCAATCGAGGGTATATTGCTTATCGATTGGCTAATTTTAAGCCAGTATAAATGTATATCATTAAACTATTTTTCATAAAACTCTATTTAAATAGGACTGATAAGCAAATATAAGTATCAGGAGTTTTATGAAAAATCATTTAATTTAATATTCAGTGAAGAGGCATTCTTTGAGACTTATCGGTAAAATTATCCAGACATTTTTCCGCTACCTACTTTCTAAGGTCAGTGTGATTATTTTTTTAATCATCTTGTTAGGTGGCTTTTTTATTGTTTCAAAGGATTTGGAAGGTTTTTTAACAACCCCTGTGAATTTGCCGAAAGAAGGGCTTGTGCTTGATGTAAAGCCAGGTATGAATATTGATGATGTTGTGACGATTTTAAGGTCTAAAAATATTATTCGTAATTCACTCTATTTTAAGTGGTATGCGCGCTTTACCGGGGATGCGAGTAAGCTGAAAGTCGGTGAATATAATCTTACGCCAGAAATGTTGCCAGAAGAGCTTTTGGCGGTAATTACGAGCGGGCGAGTTTTACAATATAGCTTTACGATTATCGAAGGTTGGAATTTTAAAGAGGTAAGGCAAGCTTTAGAGAAATCTCCATACTTGAATCAGACTTTAAAAGGAATGACAGATCAAGAAGTGATGACGGCATTAGGATTAGATGGTAAGCCTTATGAAGGTTATTTCTTGCCTGATACTTATTTTTTCCCAAAAAGTTATAGTGATGCAGATCTTTTGAAGCGTAGTTATGAATCTATGACAAAAGTGGTTGATGAGGCGTGGGAAAAGCGTCAGCCTAATTTACCGATTAAAAATAAGAAAGAGCTTTTAACGCTCGCGTCAATTATTGAGAAAGAGAGCGGTATTGCGAGTGAGCGACCTGAGATCGCAGGTGTTTTTGTAAGACGCTTACAAAAAGGAATGCGTCTTCAGACAGATCCAACGGTTATTTATGGGCTAGGAGATAAATATCGTGGAACGATCTATCGCTCTGACCTGCAAAAAGATACGCCTTACAATACTTATACACGAGATGGTTTACCGCCGACACCCATTGCAATGCCGAGCCGAGAAGCAATTTTTGCAGCAGTTGATCCGAAAGAGGGAACTACGCTCTATTTTGTTGCGAAAGGTGATGGTTCAGGGGAGCATGTTTTCTCGACGACATTAGATGAACATAATCGCGCCGTACGAAACTATCGTGCTCGTGAAAGAGAGAAAAATAAGTAATGACAGAGCAGAAAGTAGGGCGATTTATCACATTTGAAGGTACAGAAGGTGCGGGTAAAACGACACAAATTTCACGCATTAAAACTTTTTTGGAATCTCAAAACTTAGAAGTGGTAACGACAAGAGAACCTGGTGGAACGCCCCTTAGTGAAAAAATCCGAGGTTTACTTCTACAAGATGATATGTCGCAAATGACAGAGTTACTTTTAATGTTCGCCGCAAGAGCTGAGCATATTGCAAAAGTGATTTTGCCGGCGATTAATGCCGGAAAATGGGTATTATGTGATCGATTTACGGAGTCGAGCTATGCTTATCAAGGATATGCGCGTGGTTTACCATTATCTCAAATTGAAGCCTTAGAAAATCTTGTGCAGGGAGATCTTCGTCCTGATTGTACTTTTTGGTTTGATATTCCGGTTCGTGAAGGTATGAAACGGGTTGATAATCGTGGTGGCAGAGATCGTTTTGAAGCAGAGAATATTGCCTTTTTTGAAAAAGT
>CAZPIQ010000180.1:0-3206 GCA_964586665.1 uncultured Ignatzschineria sp.
GTGAGCTTCCAGAAGGCGTGGAAATGGTAATGCCTGGTGATAACGTGAAGATGGTAGTTGAGTTAATCAACCCAATCGCAATGGATGAAGGTTTACGTTTCGCAATCCGTGAAGGCGGTCGTACAGTTGGTGCGGGCGTTGTAGCTAAAGTTATTGCATAATTTCTGCTAGCAGTATTTGGGTCAATAGCTCAATTGGCAGAGCAACGGTCTCCAAAACCGTAGGTTGAGGGTTCGATTCCTTCTTGGCCCGCCAAGATATAAAGCAGTCAGTTTAGTTTCTGACTGCTTTTATTTTATCTAATCAAAAAAATCTAGTATAATGTAACGTTTATGCATGAATGAGAAGTAATTAAGATGAATACTAAGAAAGAGTCTTTGAAGGCGAAGGTTGCACAGCCGGCTGTAAAGAAAGGTGCTCCTGTAAAAAATCAAGAAGTAAAAAGTGGTAAGGGGTTGGTTTGGCTTGCGGTGTTGATCGCGTTTGCTGGGATCTTCACTTATTATTATTTTGAAGGAGTGAATGCCATTTACTCTTTTGGGGCATTGATTGTGGGCTTGGCAGCGGGTGTGGGTATCTTTGCAATCTCACCGACCGGTAAAAATCTTATTGTTTTCTTTAAGGAAGCGAGGGTTGAGCTACGTCGAGTGGTATGGCCGACGATGGACGAGACGCGTAAGATGACGTTGCTTGTAATTATCGTAATGGCGATTACTATGCTCTTTTTAATGTTGGTTGATTTTATTATTAAAAATATTATCTCATTTGTATTGTCGTTTTCGTAGGAGAGAAAGATGCATTGGTATGTGATACAGGCTTATTCTGGGTACGAAGGACAAGTGGTTCGTGCGCTTCATGAATACATTGCTCGTGAGGGTTTTGAAGAAAAGTTCGGTGAAATCTTAGTTCCTACTGAAGAGGTAGTTGAAGTTAAAGATGGTAAGCGCCGTAAAAGTGAACGTAAGTTCTTCCCTGGATATGTTTTGATTCAGGCAGATATGGATGAAGAAGTGTGGCACTTAGTGAATAGTGTTCCGCGTATTATCGGATTTGTGGGTGGTAAAAGTGATCGCCCAAGCCCTATCTCGGAAAAAGAAGCAAATCATATCTTAAATAGAATTGCGCAAGCCGAGGAAGGTCCTCGTCTTAAAGTGCTGTACGAGGTTGGGGAAGAGGTTCGTGTTATTGATGGTCCATTTAATGAATTTAATGGAACGGTGACTGAGGTCGATTCAGTTAAAGGTCGTATTAAAGTATCTGTAATGATCTTTGGTCGCGCGACACCTGTTGATTTAGAATTTAGTCAGGTTGAAAAAGCTTAAGGTATTTAACTTGCTGCTTATATAATCTTTCTAGTAAGAAATACTAAAATCCCTAAAAGTCCTCTATAAGAGATTTTTAGGGATTTAATTGTTGTATGACTAAAAAAATAGTGATACAATATTGTGTCTTTTTAAATTGGGGAGCAGAAATGCGTTTGACCCATCACATTAGGAGTATCGCCAAATGGCAAAGAAAGTAATGTCGTACATTAACTTGCAGGTAGCTGCAGGTAAAGCGAATCCATCGCCACCAATCGGTCCAGCACTTGGTCAGCATGGTGTTAATATCATGGAATTCTGTAAAGCGTTCAACGCAGCAACTCAACAACTCGAAGTAGGTATGCCTATTCCTGTTGTGATTACTGTATATAGTGACCGTTCATTTACATTTATCACAAAAACTCCGCCAGCAGCTTATCTTCTTAAGAAAGCAGCAGGTCTTAAATCAGGTAGCCCAAAACCTAACACACAAAAAGTGGGTAAGGTAACTCGTGAGCAATTAGAAGAAATTGCAAAAACGAAAGAGCCAGATTTAACTTCAGCAGATCTTGATGCTGCAGTAAGAATCATTGCGGGAAGCGCACGCTCAATGGGTATCGAAGTGGAGGGCGTGAAGTAATGGCTAAGTTAACTAAAAAACAAAAAGCTATTTTAGAATTAGTTGATTCTAATAAAGTTTACACTTTAGATGAAGCTGTAGCGCTTCTCAAAAAAGTACCAGCAGCAAAGTTCGAAGAGTCTTTCGAAGTTTCTGTGAATCTTGGTGTTGATCCACGTAAATCAGACCAAGTCGTTCGTGGCGCAACTGTAATGCCTAACGGAACTGGTAAAGATGTTCGCGTAGCTGTATTTGCACAAGGTGCAAACGCAGAAGCTGCTTTAGCAGCGGGCGCTGATGTTGTTGGTTTTGAAGATTTAGCAGCTAGCATGAAAGCAGGCGATTTAAACTACGACGTAGTTATCGCAACGCCAGATGCAATGCGTGTTGTTGGTCAATTAGGTCAAGTATTAGGTCCACGTGGACTTATGCCTAACCCACGTGTTGGTACAGTAACACCAGATGTTGCGACAGCAGTGACTAACGCAAAATCTGGTCAAGTACGTTTCCGTACTGATAAAGCAGGTATCATTCATGCAGGTATCGGTAAAGTAACTTTTGAAGTTGACGCGATTCGTGGCAACTTAAAAGCTTTAATTGCTGAACTTACACGCTTAAAACCAGCTTCAGCGAAAGGTGTATACCTTAAAAAATTAACAGTATCTACGACTATGGGTCCTGGTATTGCTGTTGAAATCGCTTCAGTTTAATCAATAGTATTTCAAAAGAATACGAACTTATCTTTTAATGTTGCCTTTCGCAATTTTTTAAAAGTTGTGAAAGGTCATTAAAGGTGAGTCTAAGACCGTAGATACCATTCATAGAATGGTTTAATTGCTCAGTTGAGTGGTCTACGTAGACGGTGGTTCTAAATTAGGGTTACCGTAGGGCCAAGTGTTAAAGCTTGGGTTTGTAAAATTGGTAAGTAAAATTACCAAAAATGTAAAGGTGAAAAATGAGTTCTTTGCAAAGTAAACAAGAAGTGGTTCAAGAAGTTAATGGTGTTGCAGCATCTGCGCATTCATTAGTTCTTTCTGAATACCACGGGCTTACGGTAGCTCAGATTACAACTCTTCGTAACGCGGCAAGATCAGCTAACGTTGATATCCGTGTTGTGAAAAACACTTTAGCAAGACTTGCATTAAAAGACACACAGTTTGAAGATGCAATTCCAAGTCTTGTTGGACCAATCATCATGGCTTTCTCTCTTAACGAAGAAGATCCTGTTGCTGGTGCACGTGTTATTCACAATTTCCTTAAGGAAAAAGCGAATGAGAAGTTAGTTG
>CAZPIQ010000181.1:0-3201 GCA_964586665.1 uncultured Ignatzschineria sp.
AAACAATGAAGCGGATGCTAATTAATGCAACTCAACAAGAAGAGATGCGAGTTGCACTTGTCGATGGACAACATCTTTATGACTTAGACATTGAAAATGTCGCAACGAAACAAAAAAAAGCAAACATCTACAAAGGAAAAATCACCCGAATCGAACCATCTCTTGAAGCTTGCTTCGTAGATTATGGATCAGAACGCCATGGATTTTTGCCATTTAAAGAAATCTCTAGAGATTACTTCAAAAACCCAAGCGATCATCAGATGATGATTAAAGATCAACTTGAAGAAGGCTTAGAGCTTATCATTCAAGTTGAACGTGAAGAGCGTGGCAATAAAGGCGCAGCCCTTACAACCTTTATCTCACTTGCGGGTCGTTACCTCGTATTAATGCCGAACAATCCTCGTGCAGGCGGTGTTTCTCGTCGTATTTCAGGTAAAAATCGCGCTGAAATTCGTGATGCAATGGCAGATTTAGTTGTTCCTGAGGAAATGGGCCTTATCGTTCGTACAGCAGGTATGGGCAGAACTGCAGAAGAGCTTCAATGGGATCTTGATTACCTCATCATGCTTTGGGAAGCCATTCAAGATGCTGGCAAACACCCTGCCCCTTTACTTATTTTCCAAGAAAGCAATATCATTATCCGTGCACTACGTGATTATTACCGTAGCGATATTGGGGAAATTTTAATTGATGACGAAGATGTATTTAAAGAAGCAGAAGTCTTCATCAATACGATCATGCCTCAAATTGGCGATAAGATTAAGCTCTATAATGATCAAATCCCACTTTTCACACGCTTCCAAGTAGAATCTCAAATTCAGACCGCGTACGAGCGCAATGTTCGCCTACCATCAGGTGGCGCACTTGTATTTGACCACACCGAAGCACTTGTATCGATTGATATCAACTCAGGTCGCTCCACTAAAGGTGCTGACATTGAAGATACCGCCCTCAACACTAACCTTGAAGCTGCAGAAGAGATTGCGCGCCAATTAAAACTTCGTGATCTCGGCGGTCTTGTTGTCATTGACTTTATCGACATGCTCGATAGTAAAAACCAACGTAAAGTTGAAACAGCACTTCATGATGCACTCGCATCGGATCGTGCCCGTATTCAAGTCGGTCAAATCTCTCGATTCGGTCTTTTAGAGATGTCTCGTCAACGTCTTCGCCCATCACTCGATGAAACATCACATATCGTATGTCCTCGCTGTGAAGGTCAAGGCACCATTAGAGACACCAAATCATTAGCCCTTGGGATTCTTCGTCTTATTGAAGAGGAAAGCTTAAAAGAGCGTACATCTGAACTTGTTATTCAAGTTCCTGTCAATGTTGCCGTTTATCTTCTCAATGAAAAACGCTCTGATGTTGAAGCTGTGGAAGATCGCTTAAAAGTACGTGTCATTATTATTCCTGACAATAACTTTGAAACACCCCATTTCAAAATCACCCGTTATCGCGTGAATGATGAAGTTGTCGGCTCTGATAGTGAAAACCATATTGTCAAAGAAGAACTTACAATCGATGACATCAGAAACCAAGCGGTTATTGCAAACAAAAAATTGATGGAAAAACCAGCAGTTTCAGGTATATCTCCAATTGCGCCCCCACCAAAGGTAGCCGAAGTCAGCCCTGAGCCTGTTAAACCTGAAGAGCCACGCCCATCAGGTGTTCTCAACTCTATTATTTCATTCATCAAAGGTCTTTTTGGAGGTTCTGAAGAGCAACCTAAAGATAAAGAAAAGGCTGATCGAAATAAAAACCCTCAAAACCGTAACAATAATCGTAATCAACGCAACAATAACCAACGTCAGCGTAACAACAATCAACGCCAACGCAACCAACGTCACAATCATCCAAGCCGTAACACCGTTGAAACAGTAGAACGTGAAGTTGATAATGGATCAGAGTTTAACCAAACACAGCAAAATGAACAGCGTGATAACCGCAATAACCGTCGTAATAACCAAGATCGTGACCGTAATCGCGATGAGCGTAATAACGAACGCAATAATCAACGCCGTAATCGCCAAGCTCAAAACAATGAGCAAGCGTCGCAAGAGCCTCAAAATAAGGGACAAGAACAAGCCAACGATAATAAAGCTGATCAAAACCAACAAAATCGTGGGCGCGATCGTAATCGTGATAACAGAGAAAATCGTGAACCGCGTGAAAATCGCAATAATCGTCCTGAACGCAACGAACAAGGTGAACGCGAAGATAAAAATACTCGCAACAATCATGCACAGCGTGAATCTAAAGAAACTCGTGAACCTCGTACTCAAGCAGAACAGTCCACTCAAGAAGCTCAACCAACTCAAAGTAATGAGAAAGGTAATGAGCGTACAGAAGAGCGCGCACCAAGAAATCGTAACCGTCGTAACAACCGCAATGATGCAAAAGTACAAGCGGAAGTAAAACGAAATGATAAAGGTGAAGAGATCATTGAGGTAAAGGTAGGGGAAGAAACTCGTGAAAGAGCCGTTCGTAATGGTCGCCCTCGTGTCCCTAAAGTAGTTCCTCCTGTGAAAGCAGAAGAAGCTGTAATAACGGAACAGAGCGCTTCACGCCCATCTGCTGATGAAAAAGCTCAAAAAATCGAAACGGAAGTTAAAAATACTTCAACACCTGCCGAAGCTGTCAATGCTGATGTTCACGAAACAGTAACTCAAGCTCCTAAAGCTGAGCAATCTGAGAAAGTAGAGACAGTAGAGAAAGCGATTGAAGCTGATAATACCCAGACAGAGAAGCAAGTGCAAACACCAACGGTCGTAACTGATACGACTACTGACGTAAAAACAACTGCGCAGGAACATACTCCAGCACCTACCTCATCTGTTGAAAAAAACACTTCTAATGAGATTAAAAAAGACCAATCAAGCGAAGTCGTAAATTCTACTGCTGTGCAAGACAATAGTGATGCACCAAAACTTCAACAAGTAACAACACAAGTTGAAACTAAAATTGAAGAGAATGTCACTAAAGAAGTAGAATCCTCTAAAAATGAGAGATCTCAACAGTAATACTGTGATTAAGAATATCTATAAGAGCCTTTCGATAATTCAATAAGTCTTTTCATTGAATTATCGAATAAAAGCTCCTATTATGGATCGAGTAGAGAGTAAGGAAGTTTCCCCTCTCAAGCAATTTCCGAATCACCTTGTAAACTAAGGAGTTTATAATGACTTTTGATACAGACTT
>CAZPIQ010000182.1:0-3125 GCA_964586665.1 uncultured Ignatzschineria sp.
GAGAAATCCCATAAATCAATTTTCAATTCTCGGCTATTTTCTTGTGCTTCCTTTGTAAGATAAAAAGCATTACGGCCCTCTCCCTCAGCAATTGCTAAAAGCTGTCCTTCTGGCAATATTTTAGGGGTTATCTCTTGAATGAACTGATTTGCATCCTTGCCATATACATACGCTTCACGTAAAAAACGCTCATCCCAATGTTGTTTCATTTAGTCCCTTATTTTCATTAAATTTAAACTCAATCATTATACTTATAAAAATAATATATGAAATATCTCGTCACATTGCACATGTTTAGAAGGCTGCTTATTTTTGTGATTGATCAGATATAAAAAACGTATATAAAAATTATATATAAGAATCATGTATAAAAACAAATATGGAAATTAAATATAAAAAAGACCTATTAAAAAATAGGTCTTCAGTAATAAGTTGTGTGCTGATATCTTCGTGAATTATCAATAATAGATAGATCGATGAATGCTTTATCTCATTTTATCGGCTCGCTTAAATTCTAATTGAATAGCCGTATTAGAAAGTTTTAAGTATTCACCATTATCAGAAATGACTGCTTCTGCGCCATGTTCTAAAAGTGTACTAATATCAGTATCTAACTGATTAAGTATAGGATCAGTACACATCATTCTCGTCATGCCCGCGCCTTTTGCACTTAAAATACCACGTTTAGTCAAAATACCTTGACCGAAGAAATTATTACACATCGTACCTGTAATATTCATATTTTCACCAAATGCAATAAATGGTCTTGGTGCATCATCATCTTCTGCTTCAAACTCTTTACCATTTACGTAAATCAGCTCATAATTGTGATGCTCTATCGCTTGCGGGGTCGCTATTTTTGTTTCTAATCTGAGCATATCCGAACTTGCACTACTACAAGCAGCTAGTCCTAAGACCGCTACGGTGCTTAACAATAGTTTTTTCATACTAAATACTTCCTTCTGACGATTTATTCAAAATTGAGATATTACTATTATACAAAAAAAATCGAATCATAACATACTAATGAAACACTCATTTTTGTTGTGTTTATGTAGCAAAATATTCCCTCAATCTAGCATAAAACCATCATTTTCTGGTTTTCACCTAATCTTTTCATAAAGCGTAAGATTAATCCTTTGCCGTGCCTACAATAATACTAGAAGCTTTCACTAAACCTAAAATTGACCTACCTGCTTCAAGCCCCATCTCTTCTACGCTCTCATTTGTAACAACAGCGGTCATCACTAAACCCTTTTCAGTTGAAAAATAGACGGTACTATTCACTGCACCTCTTATTACCTTCGTAATTTTTCCTAAAAACTGATTTCGTGCTGAAAATTGAAAACCAGAGTCCGGATTTGCTAAAACTACCCATGGCGCCTTAATAATCGCCATAGCTTCTTTACCTGGGACTATCCCAAGTGCATCACAGCTCTGATTCGTAATCACAGTAACAAGTTCATCACCATTCGACAATGTAATGATAACTTCACTATTCACACTACCCTCAAAGATAGCCGAGACTTTGCCTATCAGCTGGTTACGTGCTGAAATAGATCGCATATTCACTCCTTCATTGATTATTTTTTCATGAGTCATATCTTATCAATAAGCCTCAATAACGATTACACTCACTAGTGTTTTGAATTTATACGAATATTTTAGCTTAATTTCAAATATAAAATAACATTATAACTGCATCATTGATGCCTGATTAGCGCATCAATGAAAATTTCTGATAAAATCTATCTACTTGCATTGACCAAACGCTCCTGATAAAGCGATAAACTGAATTCGTTTTTTAGTGAACAATAGTTCTAGGATCTGATAATACAATGCATTGAAAACAGATCGTTATTCAAGAGGTTTTACATTCATTATGGGAAGTCTTCCAACTCAGACAACTAATATTTCACACGTGGTCATTATTGATCAAAATCGTTTATTTCGAGAAAAAATCGAATTTATTTTAAAACAACCTACTTCTAATAATCCTTTAAGTAAGACGGTAACGAGCAGTTATCAATCATTAGATGAAATTCCTAGCGGAAACTCGATCGATCTTCTTCTAGTTAGCGCCTATGCATCTGGTTGCTCCACTTTATATCAATCGCAATTAAAAGGGCTATTAAAACGTTTTCCTGCCCTCAAAATTATAGAATTTACAGAAGATCCTCTAAATTCCACTTCAAATAATCTACTCAAAGAACCTATTTATCATACGATCCATCGATCAGCGATCGAACCTATTACCCTTAATAAACAAATTGATGTGATAGCTTTCTCAAATTGGATTTCAAAACTTTTAAATAAAGATTCACAACATCTTTCACAATGTGAACCTTTAACACCTCGAGAGCATGAAATTCTCAAACGACTAGCAACTGGTGATAGCAATAAAATAATGGCAAGAAATTTGAGTATCTCTGAGAGCACTGTAAAAGTACATGTTCAAAATATCTTAAAAAAGCTAAAAGTCTCGAACAGACTCGAAGCGGCCGTTTATTCAATCAAACACGAACTTATTAATGAATGAATGAGTGAATGAGTGAATGCACGATAGTCATACTTTTAGCCCTTAAAAAAAGCGATTACTATTAAAGTAATCGCTGATTAACACCTCACTCACCTCTGAATAATCATCTTATATTCAAAGAGATAGAAATATTTTACTATCTGTAACACTACCTATTCAGCATTAACGGCTTTTAATGCTTGTATGAAATCTGCCTTTAGATCTTCAAGCTCTTCTAAACCTACTGATAATCGAATTAAGGTAGGATCAATACCCATTACTTTTTTCATTTCATCCGTAAATGAACCGTAAATGGTCGATTCAGGGTGAATAATCAAGGTTCTATTATCAAAAAGATTCGTCGCACGACGGATAATTTGCAGCGCATCCATCACTTTAAAACAATCCTCACGACTCGGCAGGTTAAATGTGAGCATCGCACCTGGATTCCCCTTAAAGAATTGATCGCTTAAATGTTTATATTTAAAACTTGTCAATTTAGGATAAGTGACTTTCACAATGCCGGGGGCACTTTCTAAAAATTGCGCCAATTCATAGGCGGTTTTAGATACTGCTTCATAACGCACCTTTAAAGTCTCAAGCCCCA
>CAZPIQ010000183.1:0-2989 GCA_964586665.1 uncultured Ignatzschineria sp.
GTTAATCAATTGGTTAATAAACCAATTAATAGATTAATTAATCAATCGCAGATTGGTTGTTCTTCTCTTTGAAATCCATAGAGTGAAGTTGGAGGTACTTTAAGACTACCTTCGAAGTATCTTCATCCATATTGGTAAAGCCGACCATGCCGGCAAAGAGTCCTGGCCAAGTGTTGGTGTCATAATGCTCTGCATCTGGCTGAATATGACAAGTACTACACCCTTCGGTGTAACTCATATTCGCCACTTCCCAAATTGGATCGATATCATGGGTTAAACCACCTGATTGAATCCAAGCAGTGCCCTTCACTTTTTGCCACTCAAGACCGGTTAAAGGATCTTCTTTCGTTTCAAGCACCGCGAACTGATTTTTCTCAGCCACTTCTTTATCTAAAATCGCGCTAACGGTATTGAGACTATACGCGCCATAAAGTACACGGCCATACCCTTTATTCTTA
Source organism: uncultured Ignatzschineria sp. (assembly GCA_964586665.1). GTDB lineage: Bacteria > Pseudomonadota > Gammaproteobacteria > Cardiobacteriales > Wohlfahrtiimonadaceae > Ignatzschineria. The sequence continues at coordinate 459 of CAZPIQ010000183.1, forward strand.
CGCCAGAGTTCATATTCAATCTTCTCCGCATCGCCTCTCTTTTCAAGAATTTTGACTTCTGTCGCGACTTCTAATGAACCGATTGAATCTTTCAATCCTTCATCACTATAGAGTTCCTGCGGTAAGACGTTAAAGTAGATATCATTCACGCTCGTTGTGATCGTACTTGCGGTGTCTAGGAGTTTTACTAAATCTTCGTTCGTCACACTCTCAACGACCGGTAATTGGTGCGCGATACCTTTGTGACACTCAATACAACTGGTATTTCGGCTAGCGGCACCCCGCATCTCCATTTCAGCCATAATGTCCATCTTTTCAAAGGCCATATGTTCATAATCATGACATGATCGACACTCTTTAGAGCCATTGGCATTCATCCGCTTCCACTCACGTTGGGCAAGCTCTAAGCGCTTATCTAAAAATTTCTCACGTGTACCAATATCGCCCGTTAAATGATGCCAAACCTCACGGCTTGCCTGAACCTTTCGCGCGATCTTATCCGTAAAATTATGCGGAACGTGACAATCAGAACAGTAAGCCCTTACGCCCGTTCTGTTTCTAAAGTGTGCGGTTTGCTGAAGTTCCGGGTAGACGTTATCGGCCATCGTGTGACAACTGATACAAAAAGCTTCTGAGTTTGTCGCTTTTAAGCCTTCATCAAAGGCTGTCCAGAAGACGATGCCGGCAATAAAGCCACCTGTCACGAGTACGCCAAGCCCAATGCGCATACTCGGTTTTAAAAATAGATTATAGAGCGTCTCTTTAATCCGCTGAATGATCTTCATATTGCTTCCTTATATTGAGTGTGACTTACCGGCATTATTTTTCATTGATCATGATGAATGCCGGCATTTTTAAATGCGATATTTTAGCTAGGTGGTCCCCAGAAGAGCATCTGCATAATCCAGATAAAGAGCCCATAAGCGCCAATTAAAACCATCGCTAAAATCGGGAGAACAATGACCATTAAGAGTAAAAACCTACGCCACTCACTACCTGAGCTCGCAGGTAACGTTTCCTCTTTCCCATGTGCTTGTTGATTTGTCAGCACTGTACTATCTTTCATAAAAGCCCCCTTTTATCTATGAGAAGGTTGTAGCCAAACCGCTACAGTTTCGTACTATTTGCGCCTATTGCGCGGTACTTTTAAAGTACTTGTTTGAATGCAATCTGTAATTGCATCAATAATCGAGCCCTCAATATCGAACATCTGATTTGATACTGATCTCATTGATATTAATAATATTTCGATCAGTTTCTATCAATTTATGTAAAAACTACTGAGATACTATTAAAAATCCTATTCAATACAATTTGCGATTTGCGATTGATTTATTATTAATTCATTGTATTTATATATAAATATTTTCTATATATACTATACCAAAAAAGCATTGCTTTTTCAGTTCGTTAACCAACTTTGCAACATATTAGTACTTTAATGGGGATTGAACATACAGTTCGAAGGATTTATTGCTATAGTAACGTGCTCAAGGTGAGAATATTGACCACAACATTATTCTTCCAATACCGCATTAAGGAATCATACTTTTATGAGTGATATCACATCAACAATTTCAGAGCCCCCCTCCCCAAGTGCCATAAAAATGCCGACTGAAAGAGTCACAATTATTGGCGCGGGTTGGTTAGGATCGGCTCTAGCGTTCCATTTTCTAAAAAAAGGCTTTGATGTGATTGCCACTAAACAAACAGATGCCGGCATTGTAGATCTCCAAGCACGAATTGAAGATGCGCAAGATGCGCTTATCGTTTCTGATAAAAAGTCGATTCTTCAGCAGTTACAGCTCGTCACATTTACGGAAATAGATCTTTTAAATGATGGCTCTAAAGAGAAACTTAAAACGCTCTTTGCTGATCGCTCAATCATTATCACGATTCCGCCCACGCCATTTATTCAACGCACAGAAAAAATATTGCCAGAAAATGAAGCGTCATTACGCTACGAAAAGATGATCACGCAGATTGCACAAATGGCCTCTCAATATGGCGCGCGGGAGGTCCTCTATACAAGCTCAACCTCGGTTTATGGCGATAGTAGTGGAACGATTCATGAGGCTATTCCACCGATGCCGAAGACATTAAGCGCTAAAGCGATTCGAAGTGCGGAAAGCGCTTTAGAAGTAATTGCCATAGAGAGGCATCTTCCTATCACGATCTTAAGACTCGGCGGACTCATAGGTAATGGCCGGCATCCTGTTTATGTATTAAGTGGTCGAGAGAATATCAGTAAACCCTTTGATGCGATTAATCTCATTCACATCAATGATCTGCTTCTGGCGATTGATGCCCTACTACTTCGAGCCACTGAAATCGAAATACCGACATTTTCGATCTATAACGTCGTCACGCCCTATCATCCGAATCGTCAAAGCTACTATCAAGCAATTGCAAAACACCTACAATTGCCGATTCCACAGTTTGAATCGCCAACGCCGATTTTAAAACGAATCATTGATGGCAGTAAAATTACCGAGGCCGGCGATTTTACCTATCGTGAAATTGATCTTATT
>CAZPIQ010000184.1:0-2929 GCA_964586665.1 uncultured Ignatzschineria sp.
GGGAAGTTTGACTGTTGCGCCATTGATTGCGCTTCAGAGATCACCATTACTTCCGGCACTTCTAATTCATGTACTTTCTCAAGTGATTCAAGCACTGAAGATTTGAAGCGGTTATGAACAACATTACTAAGCTCACGCTCCATGTTTTTACGAAGTTCAGCACGAAGTTTCTCAACATCGCCACCCTCAATACCGAAACGTTCAGCAAATTCTGCATTGATTTCTGGTAATTGACCTGCTTCAACAGAATTAACAGTGATATCGAACTCAGCTTCTTTACCTGCTAGATGTTCAGCTTGGTATTCTGCTGGGAAAGTTACTTTAATAGTCTTTGTTTCGCCCTTTTTCATACCTACGATTTGATCTTCAAATCCTGGAATCATTGAGTTTGAACCTAAGAGAAGTGGTGTGTTCTCAGCTTTACCGCCTTCAAACTCTTCACCATCAACACGACCCACGAAGTTGATGTTAACACGATCTTCAAGTTTAGCAGCTTCAGCAGACTCAGCCCAAGTTTGGCTTTGCTTTTGAAGTGTTGTAAGCATGTTGTCAAGGTCAGCATCAGTCACTTCAGCTTCAAATTTAACAGCTTCTAATTTATCTAAGTTATCAAGCTTAACTTCAGGCATAACTTCAAATTCAGCAACGAATGAGAATTTGTTGTCTGCTGATGGCATGTCGATGACAGGTTGGCCAGCTGGCTCTAATTTAAGCTCAGTGATTAATGCTTGGTATTTTTTACCAATTGCATCACCAACTACTTCGTTTTCAACATCAGCACCATGCATGCTACGAACAACTTTTACCGGAACCTTACCAGGGCGGAATCCATCAACGCGAATACGGCGCGATAGGTTTTGAAGACGATCTTCGATCTCTTTATTAACTTGTTGTTCATCAAGTTCAATCACAACGCGGCGTTTGAGGCCTTCTAATGTTTCTACTGACATAATTTTATACCCGATTATAAGTTGAATCTAAAATTGTGAATATAAAAAAAGGTGCTTATTCAGCACCTTTTTAAACTTATTTAAGGTGATTGTATCACCATAACTAAATATGGTGCGAGCGGAGAGACTCGAACTCTCACGGATGAACCACTAGATCCTAAGTCTAGCGCGTATACCAATTTCGCCACGCTCGCAATAAGTCGTTTATTATACAGCGGTTTTAGAACCTGTCAAGCATTTATTTTGCTACTCTCTGTGTCGCTAGGAGAGTGGTCTAGCACTGCTGTACTACGAAGAAAGATGATAATCTATTTCGGCAGAAACACAAGTCTTTTTGTTGCTAAAATAATGCGCTACTTTGTTAAAGCTAGGTTTATAGAGTGCTGATGAGGGGTTTCCCTGGATATATTCAAAAAAAATACCTTCTCACCGAGTTTTAAAGAGCATCATATGGTGGGCGAAAAATAGTCTAAAGGGCGATATTGTCGGAATAAGAACACTATGACATAATCTTTGCACATTTAGTTTTGTGTGAAAAACAAACTGAGCTTAGGATTTAGATATCTATTAGACATTATTCATTTAAAATCGAGTTCAAAGAAGTTTTTGCATCGAATTGAGGTATATATCAGTAATGCATGTGGCAAAATGGCTGTTAGAACGAAATCACGTTATCTCACCGTATCGCTATTAAAAATATAAAATAGATAAGGACTTACTATGAAACAGATTAAATTATTCTTTGCAATGATGTTCGTTGCCTTTGTTGCGGTCGCGTGTGGCGGTGATGGTTCACCTGAAGATGCGGCTAAAAATATGATGGAAGCATTTGCAACAGGCGATTCAGCAACGGTAATGAAAACCATCTACATTGATGAAACGGGTGAAGATGCAGAAATGAAACAGATGATTTCATCAAAAATCGGCATGATGGCTGGTATGATGAAAGAAGAGATCGAAGGCAAGGGTGGTATCAAGAGTATTGATACAGCAAATATTGTCTACAATGATGATAAATCTGAGGCGACATTAGATGTGACCATTACTTATGGTAATGGCGAGATCTCAGGTCCTGATGAGATGGAAGCAGTGAAGACCAAAGATGGTTGGAAAGTGAAGCTTTAATAAGTGTGGGTGTTTGAGTGTCATACTTAAGAGACTCATAGAAAATAGATTCAATCAAGAAGAGTTGTTTCGGCAACTCTTTTTTATGCGTGAGATTTAATGATGGCTGTTATGATAAGCACACCATTCAAATAATCATCCGTCAATATATGATATGAAGCTAGTCATTAAACATCCATTTATTTCGCTCTTACTGCTGTTCATTATCGGTTGTTTAGTGTCGTTGATTCTCTATTTTGAGATAAACCCTTTTCGAAATCAGCGAGAATTTACCCCCTGGGATTCCCCTTATATGAAGTCGCTAGAAGTGGGGGATATCGTTTTTCGAACGGCTTATGGCAAAGAGAGTCGGATGATTCAGGTGGTGAGTGATGGAGAATACTCTCATATTGCAGTCATTACTGAGATTGAACCTTCTGTGAAGGTTGTGCATGCAACGACGAATGATCATCCCGATTTACAAAACCAAGTATTACTCACGCCGATTGAAGAATTTCTCTCCGCCGATTTTGCGAAACAATATCTGATTGCTCGGCCCACATTTCTGAATATTGATGAGAGAAGGGTTTTTGCCGGCGATATTCATGCGAAGATTGGCGAACCTTATGTTTTAAAGAGTCAAGAATATGAGAATCTCTACTGTACGACCTTATTGGAGGTCCCACTTTTAAAGCTCGCCCCCAATCTCAAGCTTCAATATCAGGTTTTAAAAGTGCCAGGCATGAATGGTGATTATCTATTTCCCGGCGCATTTCTGGAATTGCCGGGAATGAAACCACTATTAAAAGATGATCTTTGGCTTGATTAGGATCACTGATTGGGTTTGCGGGAATTGGCGATCTACCGTATGATTA
>CAZPIQ010000185.1:0-2903 GCA_964586665.1 uncultured Ignatzschineria sp.
GTCAACGTGGTACACGTTTTCATGCAGGATTAAACGTAGGTGTTGGTAAAGATCATACACTATTTGCTAAAGCTGACGGTCATGTAACATTCGAAACCAAAGGCTTAGGCAAGCGCAAATATGTAAGCATCGATCCAGTTGCTTAATATTTCGTAACCTAGACAGTCGTGAAAGCTCCACTTTATTTTATTGTGGAGCTTTTTTCATTTCATCTCATTAAATTCTGAGGTTACCTAATGAAATTTATTGATGAAGCAAAAATTGTCGTTATCGCTGGCAACGGTGGTAACGGTTGCGTTAGTTTTAGACGCGAAAAATTCATCCCCTTCGGTGGCCCTGATGGTGGTGATGGTGGTGATGGTGGTAGCATTTATCTTCAAGCAACCAAGTCACTCAACACACTCATGACCTATCGCTATACCCGCTCATACAATGCCGAGCGCGGCGAAGATGGCGCAGGCGCTAATAGAACAGGTAAAGCAGGTGATGACCTTTACTTGGAAGTTCCACTTGGCACTCAAGTGTTTGATGATGAAACAGGTGAGTTCATCGCCGATTTAGTAGAAGAAGGCCAAGTTGTTAAAGTTGCTCAAGGCGGTTTCCATGGTCTTGGCAATAGCCGTTATAAAACATCAACTAACCGTGCACCAAGACAATCTAAACCAGGCTCTGATGGTGATGAGCGTAGATTACGTTTAGAACTTAAAGTTATGGCGGATGTCGGTCTATTAGGACTTCCTAATGCAGGTAAATCAACACTAATCCGCGCGATCTCAGCGGCAAGACCAAAAGTTGCAGATTATCCATTTACAACCCTCGCACCAAGTCTTGGAGTTGTTGATATTGATGCACTTCGCAGTTTTGTTGTAGCTGATATCCCTGGCCTTATTGAGGGAGCTTCGGATGGTATTGGTCTTGGTATTCAGTTCTTAAAACACTTAAGCCGTACATCTATTCTTCTTCATATTATTGATTTATCACCAGCAAGTGATTCACAAGATCCCGTTGATGATTATTTCACAATTTTAGAAGAGCTTAAGAAATATAGTGAAGAACTTTATGAAAAGCCACGCTGGTTAGTCCTTAACAAAATTGACCTTATTCCTGATGATGAACGCGAAGAAGTCATTGAAAACTTCTTAAATGCCGTTAAATGGGATCGTAGCAAGCCTCACTTTGCAATCTCAGCAATCTCTAAACTCCATACTCGTGAAATGTGTTACGAGATCATGGATGAAATTGATAAAGAGCGTGCACCTGAAGCTGAAGTTTATGACGAAATCGCACAAAAAGCGATTAAACGTGAGCGTGACAAGCTTCTTTCAGAAGAAGAATACTATGCAATGATGAATGAAGAAAAATAGTCTTTAATAACCTCGATAGCCAGCATTGGTAATTTTCGTTATTAAGCTATTTATACTCGATTAACATCCTTATAGAATGTTACAACAAAAAGCCCGAAGTGAAATTATTCACTTCGGGCTTTTGATTTATCAAAGTCTAATCAAAATATCATCAGCTAATAAGCCAATTAACTAGATCCTTTACTTCTTTATTTTCTATTTACGCTTGATAGGCGGAAGATCAGTACAGCCTCCTAAGATATTCTCAGCCGCCATACCTACTGATTCAATCAGTGTTGGATGAGGATGGATGGTATGCCCAATATCAACAGCATCTGCACCCATCTCAACAGCTAGGCACACCTCACCAATAAGATCACCAGCATGAATACCAACAACCGCTCCACCTAAAATAACTTTTGATTCAGGATCATAAAGTAATTTCGTGAAACCTTCATCACGGCCATTCGCAATTGCCTTACCACTTGCAGCCCAAGGGAATACAGACACCTCATAAGGAATCCCTTTCGCTTTTGCCTCTGTCTCCGTAAGCCCTGCCCATGCAATTTCTGGATCAGTATAAGCAACTGAAGGCACAAATTTTGCATCAAAGAAACGTTTTTCACCATGACAAACTTCAGCCGCAACATGACCTTCATGAACAGCCTTATGCGCAAGCATTGGTTGACCCACAATATCGCCAATAGCAAAGATATGCGATACGTTCGTGCGCATCTGCTTATCAACTGCAATAAATCCGCGCTCATCAACATTAACGCCGGCATTTTCAGCAGCCAAGCTTAAACCATTAGGCTTACGACCTACTGCTACTAAGACCTTATCGAATGTTAATGGATCATCTGGTGCATTTGCACCCTCAAAAGTCACTTCAATACCCGCATCAGTGACTTTTGCCCCTGTAACAGCCGTTCTGAGCATCACTTTATGGAAGCGATCTTTATTGTACTTCTCAAAGACTTTTACAAGATCACGATCAGCACCTGGGACTAAGCCATCTGCAAATTCAGCAATTGTAATTTTACTACCGAGTGTAGAATAGACGGTCGCCATCTCTAACCCGATAATACCGCCACCAATCACAAGCAGTTTTTCAGGAATATCTGTTAGTTCGAGCGCACCCGTTGAATCAATAATTCTTGGGTCTTTTGGTAGGAAAGGAAGATTCACAACCGATGAGCCAGCTGCAATAATCGCTTTATTAAAGCCAATCTCGCGCTCACCGCCACCTTCAAGCGCTACCGTTAAATGATGCGTATCTTTGAAAGTTGCAAAACCTTGCACAATTTCAACTTTACGCATTTTCGCCATTCCAGCAAGTCCACCGGTTAACTTACCAATCACAGACTCTTTGAAACCGCGTAATTTATCAATATCGATTTTTGGCGCATCATAGGTAATGCCGATATCTGCAAATGATTTTGCTGACTCCATCACATCCACAACATGTAAAAGCGCCTTAGAAGGGATACAGCCCACATTTAAGCAAACACCACCAATAGTAGGATAACGCTCAACTAAAATGACTTTCATGCCGAGATC
>CAZPIQ010000186.1:0-2894 GCA_964586665.1 uncultured Ignatzschineria sp.
ATTCAATAACACTATCAGTTGTTTGTTTGATGATTTTGTCATCTTTACCTTCAAGTGTCATTTTGATCGTAACACCTGGTTGCTCTAATTCATAAGTTGCTGTTTCCGTTTTATCAGTACATGCCGCAAGCGTTACTGCAAAAAGGAGGCCGAGGCCTAATTTTACTAACTTTTTCATAATGATATTACCTTGATGTTTTATTTAGAGGCGGTATTACGCCCTTTATCGTTTGAAATAATGTATTAAAATGTTCCTAAGTATGGCTATTTTATAGAACTATGTATGATAGTGCTATGTTATTTCTAAAATAACTTCAAATAGGAAGCAAAGTGATTTATTTATACATGGAATAAAATACTATGGTAAATGATACATTGCCTTGATACCTGTGGCAAACAAAAGAGGCTATTGGAAAACTGTGGGGAAATAAAGAAAGAGTATTATGAATAATAGGAAGGTACATGGGAATTAATACGGATTTAGCACCATGGTTACAAGCATCTAAGCTATCATTCAGCCCTGATCTAGGAGGCTTTTTGAAAGGGGCTTTTAGTGCTGATATTATTGTTGTAGGTGCCGGCATTGCCGGAGCAAGTGCTGCTTTTGAGTTTGCAGAAGCCGGCTTTAATGTTTTGGTGCTTGAAAAAGAAAATGAAGTTGCTTCTTTAGGTTCGGGTAATCTTCAGGGAATGCTCTATTTAAAACTATCTCCTCATTTGACTTACCAAAATGACCTCATCACATTTGGCTTTGAAAAGACGTTAAGTGTTTTGAATCAACTGACGAATCAAGGGCTTTTGGTGAAAGGTGTTGATTGGGATAATCCTGGTTTATTGCAGTTAGAAACCTCTATAAAACAAGCAGGTAATCAAGCGAAGTTAGCAGATAGATATCCTGAATCATTGATGTATAAAGTCGATCAAGCGAAGGCAAGTCAATTAGCTGGTATTCCCTTAACGGCCGGCGGGCTCTTTTTCCCGCAATCAGGATGGGTTTCTCCTCCTGCATTTGTTCGTGCACTGTTAGCCCATTCGAATATTACCGTTAAAACGGGTATGAATGTTATCGAAATGCAGCAGTTAAATACACAGATTAAGGAGGCGAGTGTTCCACGCTGGGAAATAGTTATAGAGTCCGGGATAAAATTTCAGAGTAAAGTGGTTGTTTTAGCTATGGCTGATCGCGTCACCGATCTTTCAATTTGTGAAAGCATTCCTTTTACAGTCGTTAGAGGGCAAACGACAACGGTTAAATCTGAAAGTCATTTGAATATTGTTGTGAGTGGCGAGGGTTATATTGCACCCTCAAAAATTATTAGTGGGGAGGCCTTTACCACATTTGGCGCAACTTTTCATAGAGATAAAACAGGTGGAGATCCTACATTTTCAGAGCATTTAGAAAATATTGCAATGTTGAAGCAGAACTCACCGGTCTTAGTGGAGAGATTAGGGCTTGCTGATTTAGATGAGTCTACTCAAGGGGTAAAAGAGGGCGTGCAACTTGAGGGGCGTGCGGCAACAAGAGCGAGCGCAATGGGATCATTACCTATTGTTGGGCCAATCGCAAATAGGTCTCTATTTTTAAAAAGATTTGATGCAATTAGGTTAGATGCTAAAGCGATTCCAGATGAGGTTGTGCCATGGGAAGAGGGGATTTATCTAACAACTGCTCATGGTTCGAGAGGAATGATTACAGCATCAATCTCTGCTGAAATTTTAAAAGAGTATGTGCTTGGTACGATTGAAAAGTCACGGTTCTCTCAAGCCTTATTAGGCGCGATTCACCCTAATCGTTTTTTTTATCGAGAATTAAGGTTTGGTCAGTAAACTGTGAGGTCATTAGTAATGATAAAACTCTTGGTGCATTTTAAAGTTTTCTCGTACAGGGCGCCAATGATCTTTGAAGTTTAGTGGCAAGAAACGATCTGATTTATAAAATGATCTTCGCATAACATCTGAAAATCGATAGTTATAGAAGCACTCTTTAATCTCTGCTTGTAACTCTGGGGCTAAGTTGTAGGCATAGGAGAAAGATGATGAAGGTTGAGTTTCGCTCTCATAAATGATTCTAAATTTATGACGAGTGATCAGACCACGTTTAGACATTCTTTCAAGGACTTCTAAGGCAACGGTTGCAGCGTCATAATCTCCTGATTGTACCCCGATGATTGAGCGATCGTGTTTTCCTGTGAAGATAGTCTGATAGTTTTTTTGAGGGATAAGCCCTTCTTCTGGAAATATCGTAAGCGCTGATATGTAACCACTATTGGAATCTTGACTCACATGTGCGATGCGTTTTCCTTTCAGATCTTCAAGTTTATAGTAAGGGCTATCCGCTCTGACGATGGTAATCATTTTAGTTCCCACTAATCCTTGTGCATTTCCTCTGCCAGCAAAAGGAATAGCACCTGCACGATTGACGGCGGGTATAGTTGTTCCTGCCGCGAATCCTGATATGTGAAGATGCCCACGTCTCATCGCTTCAATTTCTGCCTCGTTACTTTGAAGAGGGTAGTTAATGATTTTACGATGTAAGCATGATTCAAGATATTGATAGAGATCTCGGAACTCATTAGCGTAAGTACCTGTTTCTTCCAAGGGAGATATTGCGATGATTAGGGTCGAAGGATTAACCCACTTTGTTGGATCAGTCGGTGTATCTGCGACCAAATTGTAATTTGTATCACAATAAGGGGATTCTAAATCCCCTCTATGAGGACAATCATCCGCAAAGGTGAAAGAGAAGCTTAAAGATATCATCAGAAAAAAGATTACATAAATTCGTTGCATAACGCTTTCATCCTTGGAGTGTTTCTATTCGGCTAAATGGGTTAATGCTTCATGCGGTAATCAATAAATGCATCCTTGTCATTTAGTCTTTGTAAGAAGGGATT
>CAZPIQ010000187.1:0-1150 GCA_964586665.1 uncultured Ignatzschineria sp.
CCGCTCAATGATGGACGCTGTTCATTGGCATGGCATACAACCTTTGAAGAGGCGGATGAGCTACTTGCGCTTGATGAAGAGACATTCTCGCAAAGACTTACAGAGGGCTTTGAAGGCAAGTTTGGGAAGATTGAAGTCGCCGGCAAACTAGGTGCGTATCCACTTCGTTTAAATCATGCACAAACTTACGTGCGTGAAAACTTCGCTCTTGCCGGCGATGCCGCGCACTCGATTCATCCGCTAGCAGGTCTTGGTGTGAATATCGGTTATTTAGATTCAGCGACTTTAGTTGAAGAGCTCATGAATGCGAAAAAAGCGGGTATTTCACTCGGCGATTTAACGATGCTTAAACGCTATGAGAAACGTCGGAAAGCGCATAATATGCTAGTGATGGGATCGATGGATCTCTTTAAAAGAAGCTCAACAAGTCGCTCGGGGCTGGTGAAAGGCATGCGAAATTTAGGGCTTTCAGCGGCAGATAAACTCCCGTTTGTGAAGAAGAAATTAGCGCAAGTCGCGATGGGTTATTATGGGGATATTCCAAGTTTTGTAAAACCATCATAAAATATCAGGTAAGATGTAAGAGGATATTTTAAAGGATATTTTTAAAACCTTATTGTGAAGAGTGATAAATCAGATTCATAAGATCTTATAGATCCGTGTGATCGATCACTTAGTGTTGATTACTAGCAAGCTCGCTAGTATCAGTGAGTCAACTTTAATAAAAGGACAGAACCGTGTCAGAAACATTAAAGACCGCCTTTGATGCGCTTGAGCGTAAAATTATAGCGCTTGGAGAAGAGAAAAATCGTTTTGCAGAAGCCCTAAAAGAGTCAGAAGCCCGCAATGAAGCGCTTCAAGTTGATTTTGGCAGCTATAAGCAAACAATGGAGCAAGAGAATGCTAGATTAGCGGCAGATAATGCGCTCCTTTCAGAAAAATTAAACAAATTGATTTCTCGCGTTGAATCAATGACGCAGAATTACTAAGGAGAGGCTATGTCAGAGATAGTTGTTGTATCCGTAAAAATTGCCAATGAAGAGTATCCAATTAGCACGCCTAAATCTGAAGAGGATGTGTTAAAAGAATCCGCCGCACGCCTTGATAAAGAGATCGCAAAGCTCCGTGAAAGAGGGCGATTATCCCTTGA
>CAZPIQ010000187.1:1250-2883 GCA_964586665.1 uncultured Ignatzschineria sp.
TAAAAATCTTAAGGAGAAAATGATGGCTTTAAATGAAGAATTAGCGAAAAATAGTCGCCTTGTGACGGATCTACCACTTTGTGAAGTGCGTATTCAAAATGAGGCACGTTTTCCTTGGATTTTATTAGTACCAAAGCGCGATGATATTGAAGAGATCACAGATCTTTCGATCGAAGATCAAGAGCAACTTTTAAAAGAGTTACGAATGGCTTCAAAAGTGATGGAAGCGTGTTTTGATCCTGATAAATTAAATGTGGGTGCGCTTGGGAATATCGTTAGACAGCTTCATGTGCATGTAATTGCGCGTTATGAAACGGATCTTGCATGGCCAAATCCTGTTTGGGGCTATTTCGAGTTGAGCACACAATATGGTGCCGATGCGCTTGAGCGTCGTATTAAATTAATCAAAGATGCCTTTGATAAGATTGCCGAATAAAACAATAAAGAAGTATCACGGTAAAGTTGTTCTTAAAATGCCGTGATTCTTTCTGTTCATCATCAGGATTTTTGAATGATAAAATCAACTATTGAAAAAGTAGAAGCCTGGCTCTGGTCTGAGACAGGTTCTTTTTTATGGGCAAAGCGATTGATTCAGCTGCTCTATCGCATTATTGTGCAATACAACGTGATTGATTTTAAGATCAGAGCGCAGGCACTCACTTATACGACAATGCTATCGCTCGTACCCTTAATGGCGATTACTTTCTCTATCTTAGCGGGTTTTGGGGTTCATAATGAGCTTGAACCCTTGATGCGTAATGCGCTCTCTTTTTTAGGGGAGACAAATGCCAATGATTTTGTCGAGATTTTGATAGGCTTTGTTGAAAATACTCGCGGTATTATTCTTGGGGGAGTGGGGCTTTTAGTTTTACTCTATACCGTGATTAACCTGATGAAGACAATTGAATCTGCCTTTAATCGCATCTGGCGCGTGAGCCGTGGACGAAATTTAAAAGAGCAGATTCTAACTTATGTGGTTGTGATCTTAATCGGTCCGATTTTAGGCTTTGTCGCTTTCTCATTCCTTTCAAGCTCTATTGTTTTAAAGGCGACGGGTTATGTCACAGATCCTCTGATGACATTCCTTTTAGGGCAAGCTTTTTCAATTGGTGTTGTGACCATTGTGATTTGGCTTGCTTATCTCTTTATCACTTATCGAAAAGTAGATCTATTGCCGGCATTAGTGGGGGCATTCGTGGCGGCAAATGCCTGGTACTTTGTGGGTAAGCTCTTTACGCAGTTTGTGGTCTTATCAGGAAAACAATCGCAGATCTACTCTGGTTTTGCCGGCGTTGTTCTCTTTATTATGTGGATGTATATCTCTTGGCTTATTATTCTTGTGGGCAGTCAATTAGCCTTCTATCTACAATTTAGAGAGAAAATCCCCCATGATGATGAAGCATCAGAAGCGCCAAGCCAAGTGGAGGTTACGCTCTATTTGGAGGCTAAAGATAGTGATCGTCAAGAATGGTTTATCAAAAATGTCAAAAGTCAGTCAGTGAATATCGCAACGCCGACAGAGGGAGAAGTCGCACCATCTCCACAGGGCACTGTGGAATCTGTGGTAACAGTGAAAGAACTTAAAGATGGTCCAAAGTTGAATGTGACAGACAATATTGAAGTCACGTCAGTG
>CAZPIQ010000188.1:0-2869 GCA_964586665.1 uncultured Ignatzschineria sp.
ATTCAATAACACTATCAGTTGTTTGTTTGATGATTTTGTCATCTTTACCTTCAAGCGTCATTTTGATCGTAACGCCTGGTTGTTTTAGTTCATAAGTTGCGATGTCATTGTTTGATTCAGCCTTATCCATACATGCAGTAAGAGCTACCGCAAGAATAAGACCAACGCCTAATTTAATTAATTTTTTCATGATGTTATTGCCTATAAAGATTGAACTAAGGGGGGGTCCCGTAACTTTTTGAAAATATGATGATCCAACGACCAATATAGGGCTATTTTATAGAACAATGTATGATAGTGCCATGTTATTTCAAAAAAGATCGCTTAAAACAGAGACCGCTATTGATTGATCGTGGTGTACTCACTGTAATTTTGTCAAAATTGTAGTGTTTAATAAGTGTAGGCCTCCGAATGATATGATTGATAGGATGATATGAAAAAAGAAGCAAAATTAGCGCCTTGGCTGAAGTCGCCAAAAATGAAACTTGCACGTTCTCCGGGGTATGATGGTGCTTTTTCGGCAGATGTGATTGTTGTAGGTGCCGGAATTGCGGGTGCAAGCGCGGCTTTTGAATTTGCGGAAGCGGGATTGAGTGTGTTAGTACTTGAAAGAGAGAGCCAGGAGGCTTCTCTTGGTTCAGGGAACCTTCAGGGGATGTTGTATTTAAAACTTTCTCCCAACTTAACTTATCAAAATGATCTAGTGGTATTAGGGTTTAAAAAGACCTTAGCGATTTTAAAGTTATTAACTGAAAGAGGATTGTTGAGAAAAGGTGATGATTGGGATAGTCCAGGTCTTCTTCAGCTTCAAACATCTCAAAAGGTCGGAGATAATCAAGCGAAACTTACGAATCTTTATTCGGATAAGTTACTTTATAAAGTTGATCAACAGACTGCAAGTCAATTAGCGGGTGTTTCATTAACATCAGGGGGGCTTTTTTTTCCAACTTCGGGATGGGTTTCTCCCCCGGCATTAGTTAAGGCGTTATTAACACATTCTAAAATCACCCTTAAAACAGATGTTCATGTTATTGATATGGATAAAATGGTTGAAGGGCAAGATTTTGATTGTATGTCTTATTGGCGGGTAAAAGCGAAAGATGAGCAGCAATTTTTTGGCCAAATTGTAATACTTGCGATGGCAGATAAAGTGACAGAATTACGTATTTGTGAAGATATTCCATTTACGGTTGTTCGGGGCCAAACAACAACAGTAAAGGCGGCAAGTAATTTAAGTATTGTTGTGAGCGGTGAAGGGTATGTGGCGCCTTCAAAAAGGGTTGATGGTCAAATGGTGACGACTTTTGGTGCGACATTTCATCGAGATCAATCCGGGGGTAACCCGACAATTTCAGAGCACTTAGAAAATATAGCGATGCTGAAACAGAATTCACCAGAATTAGTAGAGCAATTAGGGATTGGCGATTTAGAAGATGGTCGTGATGTGCAAATCTTGGCATCACTCGAAGGGCGTGCTGCAACAAGGGCAAGCGCAATGGGGTCATTACCTATTGTTGGCCCAATCGCTAATCGGTCGCTATTTTTAGAAAGGTTTTCAGCGATTCGTTTAGATTCTAAAGCAATCCCTGATATGCCGGTACCTTGGGAGTTAGGTGTTTATCTAACGACAGCCCACGGCTCTCGAGGAATGATCACCGCACCCGTTGCCGCAGAAATATTACGAAGATATGTTCTAGAAGATATAGATGAGGCATATTTTTCGAGTGAGCTGCTCGGTGCGATTCATCCTAACCGTTTTTTTTATCGAGAATTACGATTTGATCATTAAAGGCTTGCAGGTGTTGATTAAGGCTCAGGATTTTGGGTGGATTGAAGGTTTTTTCTTGCTGATGACCAATTGTTCTCATAGTCTAAAGGTAAGAAACGATCCGATTTATAGAAAGCTTTACGCATGTTATCTGAGAAAGAGTAGCTATAAAAACATGACTTTAACTTCTCCTGTAATTCCGGCGCAAGGTTATAGACGTATGAAAATGCAGATGTAGGCTGTGCTTCGCTCTCATAAATGATTCTAAATCTACTGATATCCATCATTTTTCGATTCGACATTCTTTCTAAAACCTCAGACGCAATTACAGCAGCATCATAGTCGCCAGATTGAACGCCCACAATCGATCTATCATGTTTGCCTGAGAATAGTGGCTGATAATCTTGATTTGGAATCAATCCCTTTTTTGGGAAATCCTTCATAGCAGCGAGGTGTCCGCTATTAGATGTATTGCTAACATGTGCAATACGTCTATCTTTAAGGTCTGACAGCTTATAATAAGGGCTATCAGCTCTTACAATAACAATCATTTTTGTATTGATGAGACCATTTTTATTCCCTCTGCCAGCAAAAGGGATCGCCCCCGCTCTGTTTACGGCAGCAATCGTTGTGCCTGCGGCAAACCCTGAGACATGAAGATGCCCACGTCGCATCGCTTCGATTTCAGCTTCACTACTTTGAAGAGGATAGTAGAGCACTCTACGTTGAAGGCAGCTTTCTAGATATTGATAGAGATCTTGAAGCTCTTCATCATAGGTGCCTGTCTCTTCTAAAGGAGAAATCGCAATAATCAGTGTTGAGGGATTAATTTGTTGCGAAGGATCCTTGGGCGTATCAGCAACTAAATTATAGTCATCATCGCAAAGAGGTACTTCCAAATCACCACGATGCCTGCATTCATCTGCTATCGCAAAAGCATTTCCTAGGGCGGAGATTAAAAAGAAGACCATCCCGATGATTGTGTAAGTTCGTCTCATAACATCTTCATCCTTGGTGCTAATAAGCACCTAAAAGGGATTAATGCGTCATGCGGTAATCAATAAATGCATCCTTGTCATTTAGTCTTTGTAAGAAGGGATT
>CAZPIQ010000189.1:0-2840 GCA_964586665.1 uncultured Ignatzschineria sp.
TAATTTATATGTCTATAAAATGATCTAAAAATAAAATAATTAATGCTTCTGTTGCAGAGGGGGTTAAGGTTACTGGGTCAGTATTTTATCTAATACTTTAATCACCATATTCGCTGAGTTAGTTGCCGCAAGATCTAAATATTCAACAAAACTCATTGGCATCTCTTTATCAGGAAGGTCTGATAGTGCACGGATGACGATAAATGGTGTTCCATAAAGATAGGCGACCTGTGCGATAGCGGCAGCTTCCATCTCAACAGCCATCACATCAGGGAATATCTCTTTTATTCTTTCAACTCGTTGATGATCAGCAATAAAAGCATCACCTGTGGCAATTAATCCGATTTTGGCATTCAATCCAAGCTCATTAAGTACTTCGCTGACAATATTGATCAAGGTAGGATCTGAAGGGAAGGTTTTAGGAAGACCTGGAAGAATACCGGATTCAAGACCTATAGGGGAAAGATCGACATCATGGTGACCCGTTTCCTTAGAGATGATGATATCGCCAATTTCCATACCTGTGATCAGCCCGCCCGCGGAGCCAATATTAATAATTTTTTTAGGATGATAGTGCTCGTGAAGCAGTGTCGTTGCCATAGCTGCTTGCACTTTACCAATGCCTGATCGAAGAAGAACAACCTCTTGGCCACGGAGTATTCCTTTAATGAAGCGTACACCGGCAATAGTCTCGATCTCTTGAGAGGTAATCATTTTAGCGAGTAAGGTGACCTCTTGTTCCATAGCGCCAATAATTCCGATCATTTCGTTGCTCCCATCTGAAGGTTTGATAATTTTTCATAGTAAGACCTACTTGGTGATTTAATATCGGGAAGGGTAGGTGCTTTCTAGATATGATTAGGGCTTACATTATACGGGATTCTTAAAATTAATTTGATCTGTTTTAATCGCTGAATACACGTGCTACCTGATAAATAAAGGTATAGATTCTGAAGGTTTTGAAACAATGATATTGAAAGTTGTTATACTGAAGTGCTACGAAAATCAAGATGAGAATGGGCTAAAACCCAGATTTTTTGGCAAGTCCAAAAATGCTTTATCAATTTAAGATCTAGTGAGAGCGCTGTTTTATTATTTTCCTCATTATCTTATAGTTAGCAATTTAAAATCAATTAGAATTGCATTGCATGATCTAAATCATGAGATTAATAATCGTTTAAATCATGCATAGTTGTAATTTAGGTATTTCATTAATTCATTAACGAGCGAGTACGAAATGTCCGTTGAAAAGGGAAATGAGCCAAAACTTCAAAGAGGGCTCAAAAATCGTCATATTCAGATGATAGCACTAGGTGGTGCAATTGGTACGGGGCTGTTTTATGGTTCAGCTGAATCAATAGCATTAGTTGGGCCGGCAATATTATTAGCTTACCTTTTAGGTGGGTTTGTTATTTATTTGATTATGACAATGATGGGGGAGATGTCGACACATGAACCTGTTGCAGGTGCTTTTAGTCATTTCTCTTATAAGTATTGGGGAGAGTTTCCTGGGTTTTTAGCTGGCTGGAATTATTGGTTTCTCTATATTTTAGTGAGCATGGCTGAGCTTTCGGTTATCGGTATTTACATCCAAGTCTGGTTCCCTGAAATTCCGCTTTGGGTATCCTCATTAACTGTTCTCGTCATTATTACGATCATTAATCTTTTTTCCATTCGTATTTATGGTGAATTTGAGTTTTGGTTCGCGCTTATCAAAGTACTTGCGATCCTCCTTTTAATTGCATTAGGGGCTTATTTGATTTTAACAGGAACAGATGGTGCATCGATTTCTAATCTTTGGAGTCATGGTGGTTTCTTCCCATTTGGCGTTAAAGAGTTCTTACTTTCATTGGTCATTGTGATGTTCTCTTTTGGTGGGACTGAATTGATTGGGATTACGGCGGGTGAGGCGGATGATCCTCAAAAATCAATTCCCAAAGCTATTAAACAGGTGATTTGGCGCATTCTTTTATTTTATGTGCTTTCGATCGCTGTTTTAATGATCCTGCATCCTTGGAATGAAATTGGAACAGATGGTAGCCCATTTGTCATTATCTTTAAGGAGATGGGCTTTGGTGTTGTGAATACGCCTATTGGTGAAATTAATATTCCGGCAACCTTCTTTAATATCGTAGTGCTTTCTGCGGCAATTTCTGTTTATAACAGTGGAATTTATAGTAATGGGCGTATGCTCTATGGGTTAGCGGAGCAAGGTAATGCACCGAAATTCTTCAAAAAACTCAATGGGAATTCAGCGCCTGTTGTCGCGATTCTCTTTTCATCACTCTGTACGCTTGTTGCGGTGATTATTAACTTCTTAGTGCCGGAAGGCGCATTTATGCGAATTATGTCTCTTGCGGTTGCCGCCGCGACAATTACTTGGGGCCTAATCGTGATCGTACAATATAAATTTAGAAAGCAGGTGGATGCGAAAGAGCTGACATTTAAAGTCCCGTTCTATCCATTTAGCAATATTTTTGCATTAGGTTTCTTAGCGCTACTATTGGTGATGATGACGCAATCAGGTAGTATGATTTATGCTGTGATTGTAATGCCAATTTGGATTATAGTGCTCTATATTGGCTTTTTAGTGAAAAAACGATTAGCTAAGAAACCATAGAAGTGGTGCAATTGGTTTCAAAATATTATTGTTAAGAAAGCGCTATCTCTGAATGAGATAGCGCTTTTTTTGTGTCTCAAGAAAATGTGTTCTATCTGTTTATTGATTTTGTGCCTGAAGTGCTGGAATCTTTGCAAGCTGATAGCAATTATAAATTGGATAAGAACGTGACGGATATTGTTTGAAGCGTAATGGCTTTATAGACAAAGTATCCTTCAAT
>CAZPIQ010000190.1:0-2831 GCA_964586665.1 uncultured Ignatzschineria sp.
GCAACTCGCATCTCTTCTTGTTGAGTTGCATTAATTAGCATCCGCTTCATTGTTTCTCCAGTCGAGAAATAGAGGGGTTCCCAGGGATAACTGCTCGGCTAATAAGCAGGGGAAAACCTGAAAGGAAGATCTCTATTGCTCAAAAAATTATTAATTATTATTTTAAATGCAGACGAAGCCCAAGAGACGTTAAGTCAAATGGGCTTGATCAAGCTTACGTTTTAAATGAACTAGTAAATTATCAATAACGATCTTAATTGCCAGATCGTGCGCTTTGCGCAGCTGAGATAATTTGACGATTTCGTTTAATGAGATCTTCGTTTTTCGTAAAGCTAATAGATTTGTTAGCCATTTGTTCTGCTGCAGCGTAGTTTTTCTGGTGTAGGCGAATTTGCGCAAGGTCATACCAGATACTCGCATTTCTAGGTTCTAAGCGTACAGCTCGCTCAAGTGAGCTTGCGGCTTTATCTAGGCGATTCTCTGATACTGCTTTGCGAGCATCATCAAGAAGAACTTTGACAGCATTACCACTCGTTGTTGCAGGTGGGGGCGTTTGTGCTACAGGGGCTACTTGCGTTGGTGGTGCTACTATTGCCGGCTTGTTTGTTACAGGTGGCTGAATAGTTGTAGGTGTCTGTGTGCTAGGTACTTGAGCTGGAACGGTGTTTTGATTAATCACAGGCCAGTCAGAGGACGGTGCAGGAAAGACGGGAGCTCCACTTGAATTCGCTTGGTTTTGTGTTCCTAGGAATCCAACCTCATTACTTTGAGGCATTTGAGTAGGTGTTGAATCCTGTAAAGCATACGCTTTAGTCGTTCCACCGCCTTGGAAAGAAGGCTCTGTTGGTTGACCTGAAATAGGACGAACACGAGCGCCTTCCGGTGCAGTGGTAGTACAAGCTGCTAAAACTAATAGGCTTATTAAAAATATGGCATTTCTTTTCACGAAAATATCCTTAAACAAATTCTGTTTGCATGATTGAAAACTATATGCATTATATGACGCTCTAATTTACCATAGATTATCGGCGTAATACAGCATGAGTTTTCTCTCAAATATGAGGGACCTACTCGAAGATGAAGCCACCGCTCTCAGTCCCAGCTGGGCCATAGTAGCATTCACTTGCATAAGTGGGTTGATACCCCTGAATAAAGGGGAGAGTTCTAATTTTGGTGTCTGGGCATGGATTTGACGGAGGAAGGAGTCCTGTTGATAGATCAACAGCAACTTCAACAATATCCGAAGGTTTATCGTTCGCGATATTCTCTAGATGGAGATTTTTCATGGTATTTGCCCAAATAGGAAGTGCGCCGGCGGTTCCTGTGAGGCGTCTTATGGGTTTGTTATCATCTCGGCCAACCCATGAAACAGCGGTATAATTTCCTGTAAATCCGGCGAACCAACTGTCACGGTAATCATTTGTAGTTCCTGTTTTTGCTGCGGCTCGTACATTTCCTATATGGCTTTTAAGAGAGCCGGCTGTTCCTTGAACGACTGTATCGATCATCGCTTGAGTGATCAGGTAATTCGGGCCTGGTTCTACCGCTTGAATTGGGTCTACCGCAATCTGTGCTAATAGTTTGCTTTCGCTATCCGTGACTTCGCGGATTGAGCGAAGAGGCGTGTAGTAGCCTTGATTCGCAATTGTAGAGTAAATTTGTGCAACCTCAATAGGAGGGAGGTCTACAGCGCCTAAAAGAGATGCAGGCACCGGCGGTAAATTATACTTTATAGGATCTACTCCTAAGCGATAAAGTGTATCTGTGACATTTTCAAGGCCAACATCCATCCCAACGCGAATGACAGGAAGGTTATAAGACTTAGCCAATGCTGTAATTAATGGAACCCATCCATGCAGTCTTCTATCATAGTTGTTAGGGCTCCAAAGTTTACCACCTATAGGAAGGTTGATGGGAGAAGCATCATCAAGCGGTGTTGCTAATGAATAACGACTAGGTTCTTCTAGTGCTCTTAAGTAGACGAACGGTTTAACAAGGGAGCCAATAGGACGATTTGTGTTGAGCGCTCTATTAAAGCCGGCTTGACGTACATTCCTATCTCCAACAATAGCGGCTATCTCACCAGTATTATTTTTAGCAACAACGATAGAGCCTTGTAATATATTAGGGCTTAAGCCACGATCTTTCTCAATGCGAGAGAGAGTGCTAATCACGGATTTTTCCGCATAATCTTGGGCAATAGGATCTAGCGTTGTAAAGATACGAAGGCCACCAGAGTTAAGTTGGTCTGCGCTGTATTGCGCTTTAAGTTGTTTGTATACGAGTTCGATAAATGCCGGGAACTTTGTATTTGCAGGCGGTGGATTATCAAGAATTTCAAGTGGCTCTGCTTTGACGATCATCGCCTCTTCTGCGTCTAGAAGATTCTGTTCAACCAATACATCAATGATGAGATTGCGTCGTTTAATCGCAATTTCAGGGTTTCTGCGTGGATTGTAACTACTCGGGCTAGGAATAACGGCAACAAGCGTCGCAATCTCACCGATAGAGAGTTCATTCACAGGTTTGCCAAAGAAGAATTCGCTAGCAAGGCCAAATCCATGAATAGCACGATCGCCGTCTTGGGAGAGATAGATCTCATTAACATAGGCTTCTAGGATCTCATCTTTTTCAAAGCGCCAATCTAGAACAATTGCATAGAACATTTCTTGGATTTTACGCTCAAGCGTTTTTTCATTCGTTAAGAAGTAGTTCTTGATGAGCTGTTGCGTAAGAGTCGATCCACCTTGAACATTTTTGCCAGCTTTAAAGTTCGTGACCACAGCACGCATAATTCCTTTAGGATTAATGCCAAAATGCTGATAGTAAGA
>CAZPIQ010000191.1:0-2809 GCA_964586665.1 uncultured Ignatzschineria sp.
TTAATCCCATCGCTAAAGGTGGAGAGAAACGTTTAGAACTTGCTCAAGATCGTGTAGCTTACTGGGTAGGAGTAGGAGCTCAACCTTCTGAGCGTGTTGCATCTTTAATTAGAGAAGCAAACAGAGCAGCAGCAAAAGAAGCTTAATTGCTATTAGTAGATTTTAGAGCCATCTTACTCAATGTAAGGTGGCTTTTTTTGTATAGAGGGTAATCAAAATGAGTGAAGAGAAGATCATCGTTGGGAAAATCAATGGCTTTCATGGTGTAAAGGGATTTATTAAAGTGTTCTCTGAATCGAGACCGCGCGAAGGGATTTTGGACTACTCTCGATTTTTTATGAAACGACAAGGGGATTGGAAGATTCTTGAAGTAGAAGTGGGTCAAAAGCATAGTAAACATATTTTGTTAAAATTTAAAGGTTATGATTCAAGAGATGCTGTAGAGCCATTGCTCGGCACAGAGCTCTTTATTGAACGCGCAGACATGCCTGAATTAGAAGATGGAAGTGTTTACTGGACAGATCTTTATGGGCTTAAGGTGATTAATCATGATAATGTAGAATTAGGCATTATTGATGATATCTTTGAAACGGGTGCTAATGATGTAATTGCGGTAAAAAGTGCTAAGGGAGAGATTTTAATTCCATTTTCACTTGAGTACATTATTATGGAGATCAATCTAGAAGAAGGGTATGTGCAGGTTGATTGGGATGAAGAAGACGAAGCATAAGTTGATTATTGATGTTATCGCATTGATCCCGGAGATCATTCGGCCCATTATCGAAGATGGTGTTGTGAGTCGTGCGCATGAAGCGGGTCTTTTTGAGCTTAAATTTTGGAATCCTCGTGACTTTTCAATAGACCGACATCATACAGTAGATGCTAGGCCTTATGGTGGTGGTCCGGGTATGGTGATGATGTACGAGCCTTTAAAGAAAAGTTTTGATGCCATTGAAGACTATAGAGGTTCTCGAGGTTTTAGAATTTATATGTCTCCGCAAGGTGAGGTATTAAAGCAAGCACGGGTACGCGCATTGGCTGAGGTGTCTCATATCGTCATTTTATGTGGACGTTATGAGGGGGTTGATCAGCGTATTATTGATACTGAAATTGATCTTGAGCTATCTGTGGGAGACTATGTGCTTTCGGGAGGGGAGCTAGCTGCTGGTATTGTGATTGATAGTATTGTCCGTATTCTACCGGATGCTATTTCTAATGAAGAATCTCACCTTAATGATTCATTCAGTGAGGGGGAGCAACTTGATCATCCTCATTATACTAGGCCTCGTGAAATTAATGGATTAGAGGTGCCAGCGGTACTTTTTTCAGGAAATCATGCTGATATTCAAAAGTGGCGTCAAGATATGTCATTAATTAAAACACTTGATCGTCAGAAAAAAATGTTGATATTTAAAGATTGAATCGATATTTAAATTGTTTATATTCGCATAATTTATTAACTAATTGACCTGATAATCATTATGAGTTAATATTAAATTGTAGTTGTCTGCTTGGTTTTACTGTGAAGTTTTTTTGTAAAGTGTAGAATTAAAAAGACCTTAGGTAGAGGTATGAACTGCACCCCAAAAGTTGGACACAACTTTTGGGGTGTTTTTATATGGCTAAGTATTCTTTAGATTTTAAATTAGAAGTAATATCATTTTATTTAAAAGGCAATGGTTATACATTAACCGCAAATCATTTTAATATACTCAATTCAGCCGTTAGAAATTGGGTCAAACGCTATCAGTATCATGGCATTAAAGGTATTGAGCCTCGGCGTTCAAAGTTAAAATATACTGCTGAGTTCAAATACTATGTCTTAAATTACATGGAAACTCATAAACTTTCTCAACGAGAAGTCGCCGCATATTTTAATATTCCAACAGCTAGTTCTATATTAGAATGGAAGACTCTCTTCAAACAGGGTGGTTTTGAAGCACTTAAGCCCCACAAGAAAGGTCGACCTAATACGATGAAACGTCCCAAAAAGCCAGATACTAGAACCGAACAAGAAAAGCTGATTGATCAACTTCAAGAAGAGCTGCTTTATCTTCGTGCGGAGAATGATGTCCTAAAAAAGTTTCAAGAGATGGACGAGAAGAAAGAACGACAAAGGAAAATGTTGGAATAATTGAGGAGCTTAAGAGTAGGTATCCTTTAGCTTTATTGTTAAAAGTGATTAATATTCCGAGAAGTAGTTACTACTATCATCGCTTATCGCTTCAAAAAACAGATCCAGAGAGCGAGCTGAAAGCTCGAATTCTAGCTATCTTTCATGAAAATAAGGGGCGTTATGGGTACCGCCGGATTACGGCGATATTACGTAGAGAGCTCATCATTAATCACAAAAAAGTTCAAAGAATAATGCAGCTATTGAATCTTAAATCATTGGTTCGCCCTAAAAGATATCGCTCTTATAAAGGTCAAGTTGGACGAATTGCTAAAAACTTATTAAAGCGCCAATTTACAGCTTCTCAGCCTCATCAAAAATGGGTCACTGATATTACCGAATTTAAAGTTAATGGGGAGAAGCTCTATTTATCACCCATTTTAGATCTGTATAATCAAGAGATTATCAGCTACGAAATAGCTAAAAGACCAAAGTATGATCTTGTTAAATTGATGTTAGAAAAAGCTTTAAAACGCTTCGTCACCAGCAAGAAAGGTAGGAAAAAATTAATCCTTCACTCAGATCAAGGTTGGCAATATCAAATGAGTCATTACCAACAAAATCTGAAAGATCATAATATCAAGCAGAGCATGTCTCGTAAGGGGAATTGCTACGATAACGCAGTTATGGAAAATT
>CAZPIQ010000192.1:0-2800 GCA_964586665.1 uncultured Ignatzschineria sp.
ACTTTATCGCCGCGCGTTTGTTCAAAGAGCATTAATAGATCTGAGATACTCAGTTCTTTACGCATTTCGCCGGAAACATCTAAAACGATTTCCCCTTGATGAAGCATAATGGTTCTTGTTCCGAGTGATAAGGCTTGTTGCATGGAGTGCGTAACCATTAAGGTTGTGAGTTTGTTTTTACTCACAATCTCTTCAGTGAGCTTCAATACGAAAGCCGCAGTTTTAGGGTCAAGTGCAGCCGTATGTTCATCAAGTAGTAAGATTTTAGAGGGCTGAAGAGAGGACATCAAAAGGCTAATCGCCTGACGTTGACCACCTGAAAGTAGGCCCATACTATCTTCTAAACGATTCTCAAGCCCTAGCTTTAGGGTGGAGAGATGTTCCCTGAAGATTTCTTTTCGCTCTTTGGTAATCGCCGGTTTAAAGCTAAATGAGGATTTTCCGCGATCATAAGCAAGAGAGAGGTTTTCTTCAATTGTGAGGGTTTCACAAGTGCCGACCATCGGATCTTGGAAGACGCGCGCCACAAGCCTCGCACGATCAGATACAGATTTAAAGGTCACATCTTCATTGTTAATAAAGACTTTTCCTTGGGTTGTCGGGGCATTACCACTTACGACATTTAAAAGCGTCGATTTACCGGCACCATTTGTACCAATGACAGTCACAAATTCCCCTTCGCGAATGGTGAGATTAATCTTCTTCAGTGCGATATTCTCTAAAGGAGTGCCTTCGTTAAAGATTACTTGAACATTCTCTAAACGCATCATAACTATCTTCTCCCTTTCAATTTTCGTTTAAATTTACTTTTAATCTGTGGTAAAACAAGTGCGATGACGACGATAGCGGCGGTAATAAAGTTAAGATCTTGCGCACCTACGCCAATCTTTTCAAGCGGACCACTATGAAGTGCAACCGCAATAAAGAGGCGATAGAGAATTGCGCCAAGAATCACCGCAGTGGTAATCCAGAACATCTTTTTCGAGGTAATAAATGTCTCGCCAATGATAACGGCAGCAAGGCCAATCACGATTGTACCAACACCGATCGAGATATCAGCACCGCCCTGTGTTTGTACATAGAGTGCTCCCCCAAGACCGATCAAACCATTAGAAACCATCATACCGATATAGGTGGTAAGATTCGTATTAATCCCTTGTGCTTGTGACATGCGAAGATTCGCACCCGTTGCGCGAGTTGCTAAACCAGTTCGGCTCGCAAAGAAGAGATCGAGTAATAGTTTTCCGGCAATCACAAAGAGGAGAATAATAAGGGGTTTGACCCAGAACTGATTACTAAAATCCTCATTAATAAAAGGTGTCAGAACCGTTGGCTCCCAAATAAGCGGTAAGTTTGGTGCTCCCATAATGCGAAGGTTCACGGAATAGAGCGCGATCATCACAAGGATACTTGCGAGTAATTGCATAATTTTGAGTGACACATGAAGCCAAGCGGTAACAAAACCGGCCGCAGCGCCTGCTAATGTTCCAAAGAGTGTCGCAATCCAAGGATTAACGCCGGCAATAATACAAACAGCGCAAACAGCACCACCGAGCGGAAAGCTTCCATCGGCCGTTAGGTCTGGGAAGTTTAAAATGCGAAAGGAGATTAAAACGCCCAGGGCGACTAATCCATAGATTAAACCGACTTCTAAAGCTCCGAAGAGAGAGATCAGTGACATGAAAACTCCAATATTTAAGACATTAAGTCTGCAATTTGAAAGAGAGCTCATGAATTCATGAGCTCTGTACTTAATAAGGGGATCGCTGATTATTGATGATGTCCTTTGATGAAACGCTTTGGACAGGAATTATCACTATTCAATAACCTTCACCGCTACATCGATGACTTCTTGCGGAATCGTTACCCCTTGTTGTTTTGCGGCTTTAAGGTTGACATAGAGCTCCGTATTTTGGGGTTTCTCCGAAGCGATATCGCCAGGCTTTTCACCATTTAAAATACGAACGACAATTTTCCCAGTTTGACGGCCCATACCATAGTAATCACCGCCAAGTGCCGCAGCAGCGCCGCGTTCAGCGGATGAGGTGTCAGATGCGATCAGGGGGATTTTGGTCTGAACAGCCGCTTGATACATTGATTCATATGCCGAAACAACATTGTTATCGGTACTCGTATAGATCACATCCGCACGACCTTGTAAGCTTTTCACAGCTGTTGAGATATCAGTTGTTCTTTGTGCCGGCGCCGCAATGACGGCAATCCCTTGTGGTTCGAGAATCTCTTTGAGTTGCTCAAGCACGATCGTGGAGTTCACTTCACCTGGGCTATAGACAAAACCAATATTTTTTACTTCCGGGACAATTGATTTTACAAGTTCGATTTGTGGCTCAAGCGGTAAGTGATCCGAAACACCTGTGACATTACCACCGGTTGCTTCCCAGCTTCGAACTAAGTTCGCAGCAACAGGATCAGTGACAGCGGTATAGACAATCGGAACAGTGCGGGTAGAGGCAAGTAGTGCTTGTGCACTTGGCGTGCCGATACCAATTGCGACATCAGGATTATCGCCGGCATATTTTTTCGCAATTTGGGCGGCCGTTGCGCTATTACCTTGTGCGCTTTGGAATTGGATTTTAAGATTATCCCCTTCCACAAACCCCGCATCTTTCAGCTCATCAATAATGCCTTGTCGCGCCTGATCAAGTGCTGGATGCTCCACAATTGCGGTAATCGCAACATGTTTCTGGGTATCTGCAAATGAAACAGCACCGATCGAAAGGGGAAGTATAAGGGATAATACCTGTAATAATTGTCTTCTTTTCATGATTCCATATCCTGT
>CAZPIQ010000193.1:0-2783 GCA_964586665.1 uncultured Ignatzschineria sp.
CAGTTGGCTTTTAACCAATTGGTCGAAGGTTCGAATCCCTCATGACCCACCAAATAGAAAAAACCTCCGATGATGTCGGGGGTTTTTTTATGCCTGTCAGTATAATCAACTATCTAATATAACCTGGGCGTTTCCCGTTTGATATGATAAATCATATCTATCATAATTGTGATTTTCCTAGAATTCTATTTTGAGGCATTATGCTATCTACTGTTTTTTTACGTATCTCGCCATCTGTTAAAAGACAAATATTAACGGTATATCTCTCAGAAATGGTTTCAGAGAGTCTAGTCATTGATGCATTCAAGGAGCAATATCCTCAAGGGGTATGTTTTTCAGATAATGAGGCTCTACTGAATCGAGATGATTTTGAAACGTTAAAGGCTACGAGAGCTTATTTAGGAACTACCACCCCAGCAATTTTGTTGGATATACGGACAGGATTTCCGCTTGATTATTTTCTAGCAATTGCTGCCACGATTGATGCTGGGGGGATACTTTGTCTCTTGAGTGATGAAACGCCTTTTGTGAATGAAAGTCTGAGATTTCATCATGAAGCAATAGAAACGCCATTTTTTAATCAATATTTGGATGAATTATTAAGACGTTTTAGCTATGTTTATAAAAATAATGTTCTTTATCTACCTACAGATAATGGGCATATTGAAGATACTGAAAGTAACGATTTTTTCAGTCGAATAGATACGGGAATTACTAACTCACAAAAAGTGATCTATGATGATTTTTTGAGGAAAGATGCCGGCGTATACACGCTTTTTTCAGAGCGAGGAACGGGAAAATCCTGGTTAGGTGCAGCATTGATAGATGCAATGCCGGAGAATTATATTTTAACGGCGCCTAATCAAGGTGCTGTGACGCAATATCAGTATATTGAAGGGTTGAGATTTAGAGCACCGGATCTACTTTTTTTATCAATACCGGAAGAAGTGGTGCAAGATGAAACGCTCATTATTGAAGAGGCAGCAAAAATGCCACTAGCGCACCTTGAAAGACTCTGTAAGCGTTTTAAAAAAGTGTTAATGATTTCTTCAGTCTCTAATTATGAAGGTACAGGACAGGGACTTCGGGAAAAAATTCATGATCTAGTTTGTATTAAAAAAAGTTATCAGTTAATAGATATTCAACGTTACTTAGAAGGAGATCCTTTAAAGCAATTGTGTGATGCATTGATGTTTATGGATACTCGAGATGATTCTGGTGAAAAGTGGATGATTGATCTCGAAGCGTTTAAGCATAAGGACTTATTGTCTGAAATCCAATGCCATTATTATGATGATGAGAATATTGAGGCGTTGAGGGGTAATATTGATCAACTTAAGTCGCTCTATCATCTTTTGAATGAAACACACTACCAAACGAGTATTCAAGATATTCGTCGGTTATTTGATGCGCCGGGGCAGGTATTTATCTTGGCTTATTTAAAGGGGAAGTTAATTGGTGCTATTTGGGGAATTGAAGAGGGGGGGTTGTCGCAAGAATTGACTGAGGCAGTCTTTCAGGGGACGAGGAGACCTAAAGGCAATTTAGTTGCACAAATGCTCACGGGGCAAAGTTATTTCCCTGAAGCAATGTCGCAACTCTCTGTACGAATTTCCCGGATATCTGTTGATCAATCCTATCGATTTTGTGGCATAGGTCGTCAGATGGAGATCTTGTTAGAGAATCGATTATCGGGAATAAAAGACTTCATATCTGTCAGTTTTGGCTTAACTAAAGGTTTACTACAATTTTGGGAAGCTTTGGGTTATCGATTGGCGCATCTTGGATTTCATCTCGATAAAACAACAGGGCTCTATTCAGCAGTTGTCTTAAAATCATTAAGTGAGAACTCAGCGGACTGGATTCGAGAGTCTTTTGATAAATTTGGTGCAGATGCTTATTTCTTAAGAGAGAATTCCTATAAGCCTGATATATTAGAAATCTTAGCCGATAAAGCGCATTCTCAAGATTTTGATGATAGAGATAAACGTGTTATTGAGGCAGTAGATCATTATAAGCGTGGGAAGCATACGATTAAAAATGCACTTTCGCGCATTAAAAAATAGATAGTTGCGCTATTGTTGAGCAAGTGTTGACAGGTGGATTCTTTCTCCCTATAATCCTAATTCTGAAATGTAGTTAAGCCGGCGTAGCTCAGTTGGTAGAGCAACTGACTTGTAATCAGTAGGTCCCGCGTTCGATTCGTGGTGCCGGCACCATATCAAAGATAAGCCCAGTTAAATAGCTGGGCTTTTTCTTGCTTAAAAGAAAGATGCTCGGAGACTATCTTAGTAATTGTCTTATTGAAACTATCATGCTTGATGAGCCATCGTTGAGTATTACACTTTATAGTGTAATAGTTATTTTGCTTAAAAAGTATATATTCAATAAAAATTGAATATATGACCTTTGGTAAAAAATTATTAGAAACACGTCCGTATTTTTCTCAGGCATAAATCTGGTTTAGCTTTTAATAACGTTATTTGTAAATTGATTTCACGATATTTTACTGTTTCAGGCACTAAGAGGCTGTTTTTATCTAATTAATCGATGAGACATTCATAAAGGTTGATTTTTGTACACTCTTGCGTAGTTAGTTGTTCTTGAATATGTTTTTTATTGTTTTGAGGTAAAAAATATGTGTGAAAAGGTCTTTTAATAAAATTAAACGCTGAAGTAGTTGACAGTTAATATCTTCGAACCTATAATTCTACTTCTTCAATGAAGATAAGCCGGCGTAGCTCAGTTGGTAGAGCAACTGACTTGTAATCAGTAGGTCCCGC
>CAZPIQ010000194.1:0-2713 GCA_964586665.1 uncultured Ignatzschineria sp.
CCCAAAGCCCATCGGCGGCTCTAAAAGTGCGAATGCCTGATTCAGCCGAAATGCCAGCACCGGTTAATACGACGATATTGGGTTTTGTCATAAATTAATAACTCCATTAATTGGGTAATAATCAAATAAGAGGTCATTAGTCATCGATGAAAACATTATTAAAAGAGTATCATATATCATAGCAGTTATGGTGAAAGCGCATAAAATCATTGAATATTAAGAAACTTTCAAAAGCATCGCCCCCAATAAAATCAATATCGCTGAGATAATTCGTGTAATACTTGTTTTTTCCTTAAGGAAAAAGATCGCAATAATAATCACAAAGAAAATGGATGTCTCACGAAGCGCTGAAACCATATAAATAGGTGCATGAAGCATACACCAGAGAATAATGCCATAACTTAAGGATGAGCCTATGCCTGCAACCATGCCACTTTTCCAGTTTCTTTTAAGATAAGGCATAAACTCGTGCCGATCCCAGAATAGCACCCAAATAGCCACAATCAGTGTCGAGATAAAAAAGAGCCATACAGAATAGGAAAGGGCGCTTCCAGAGGCTCTTACACCAAGTGCATCAATAATTGTATAAATAGCAATAATCGTTGCATTGGTTAATGATAGAAGTATTGCCGGCAGAGTTGCATTTTTGATACTACTAAAGCCTAGCCATAAAATACCGAGTACTATACATAAAATACTGACCCAACCGAGCCCTGTGATACTCTCTCCCCAAATAAAATAAGAAAATAGAGAAACAAAAAGTGGCGCAGTTCCTCGCATTAAAGGGTAGCTTAATCCGATATCCGCTATTTTATAGGTTTTCGCTAGAAGAATATAATAGATAATCTGAAGCACGACTGATGCAATGAAGTAAGGCAACGCACCATCATAGGGGAAAGGGACAAATGGAAGGAAAAAGAAGAGAATCAGACTTGTGACAAACGCCAATGCACCTGTTGCAAAGTACTTGTTATCGCTACTTTTAACAACACTGTTCCAAGTCGCATGAATGAAGGCTGCAAGAAGAATTAAAAGAAAAATCGACACTGACATAGAATGCATATCCCAGAATCAACGCCACTTTTACAACGACATTTAAAGTGGTGTATAGAGCAGAAGGCTATTTTAGAAATAGTAAGAGAAGCAATAGTTCGAGTATATCGAGCCTTAAGATGAGATCCTAATAGCTTTTATCTTAGTTAATGATTGATTTTTTCTATGTTGTGCTCTCATTTTTTTACTAAGAAGTTTCTTTGGGTATGTTGGTATATTTATAAATACTCAAGATAGATTACTCAAGATAGATAAATTACCTCTGCTCTTATGCTATTACTTTTCAACAGCACTATTTGCCGGCGTTAAGGCATATTTTCGATCCGCTTTTTTACAATTACAGTTCTTGCAGGTGCATGTTCCTGGTGGACAATCGCAGAGTACTTCATCGACCGCGAAAGCTTCTTTATGATCTAAGGCTTGTCGAATCTTCGTAATATCTTCAAATGAAAGAATACGATTTTCAATCATTTCGATAATTTTATGACCCGTTTTTCGAGCGCAGAGATGACCGCTATTGACTTCAATATTGTGGCGAGAGCGATCTCCTTCTGCGATTGTCGGGAAATAGACATTAAAACGGCCTCGTTTTCTGGTGCCCACAACGCCCTTACGAACAAGACGCGAGAGCATTATTTGAATGGTATTGGGCTTCCAATCCGTTGATTGGCTGAGAATCGCGATCACTTCTTGGCTCGTCGCTTGATTTTGTGCCCACAATACTTGCATGATCGTCAATTCAGATGGTGTAATTTTATTGGATTCCATTCTTTCCCTTTAAACCCGTTATAATATGCCTTTAGTCATACATTATAAACGATGTTCAATATTCAGCACATCTCTTCAACAAGGAAATAGTATGTCCTTACAATCTTTTAGACAAGTACTCGGGAAAAATGATCCAACAATTCCGATCTATCAGCAAATTAAAGAGCATATTATCACTAAGATCGGCAAGGGCGAATGGATGCCAAGGCAGAAACTCCCTTCAGAAAACGAGATTGCAACAATACTAGCGATTAGCCGAATGACGGTTAATCGTGCTTTTAAAGAGTTAACGGAGGAAGGCTATCTATTTAGAGAAAAGGGCTCAGGCACTTTTGTTGCCGAGCCATTTCAGCTGACCCCTTTTTTTGAATTAACACCGATCTCAAAAGAGATTGCCATTGAAGGGAATCGTTATAGAGCTCAAATTCTAGCGCTAAAAGGCATTCATTATGAAGATATCCCGGAGGCGATTCGATCTCAGTTGAGTAATTGGGAAAATTTAAAGATTGTTTATAGTGAAATCTGCTATTACCGCGATGATCTGCCCATTCAACATGAAAAACGCTATCTTCTGAAGCAATATGCGCCTCAATATCTTCAGCAAAAGTTTGCGCAGGATTGCACGGCGGTATATCTACAACAAATCTGCCCGATTCTTTCACAACAACATCAGTTAGAAGCAGTGATGCCGGAGGCAGAGATTCGATCATTCTTAAAAATGCCGGCATTCGAAGCCTGTTTTAAAATTACTGAACGACTTTCGGTCGGAAATCAAATAATGAGCTACGCTACACAATTTTATCCATCCGCTCGTTACCGTTTTCATAGTAATATATAACAACCGATAACTTATTCATTGTATTCAATAAAGTTTGTATTAAGCCAGTATTAA
>CAZPIQ010000195.1:0-2694 GCA_964586665.1 uncultured Ignatzschineria sp.
TTTGATATATTAAATAATAGATTGTTTTAATATATCCCTTGTCGCCGGAACTTGCCATTAATATGGTTCATTAATATTTAATGATTGCGATGAAAATCATTTTTGATATACTTCTCAAACGCTAAAAAGCAGAGGTAATAGCGCAACCCTCTATAAAAAACTAAGGAGATTCGAGATGAATCAAAATCGTGCGATCGTCGTATTTAGTGGCGGTCAAGATAGTACTACGTGCCTATTCTGGGCAAAACAGCAGTTTGATGAAGTCATTGCACTGACTTTCGATTATGGCCAGCGCCACAGTAATGAAGTGGATCATGCAAAAGCAATTGCCGCTGAACTCGGTGTTGAGTTAATTGTGTTTGAATTAGATATGTTCTCTCGTTTAACTAAAAATGCCCTTACCAGCGATGATGTGGTGATTGAAAATGGGGATGGAGAACTTCCTTCAACATTTGTGCCGGGCCGAAACCATCTATTTTTCTCTATTGCAGCCATGGTCGCTTATCAGCGAGATGCGAAACATATTATTGTAGGCGTGAGTGAAACCGACTTCAGTGGGTATCCTGATTGCCGGGATAATTTTGTAAAATCCCTCAATGTCACACTCAATCTTGCGATGGATGCGGATTTCGTCATTCATACACCGCTTATGTGGCGAGATAAGAAGGAAGTGTGGGCACTTTCTGATGCGCTTGGGGCTTTTGATTTTGTTCGTGAGAAAACATTGACCTGTTATGTCGGGATTCCGGCAACAGGTTGCGGCGAATGTCCTGCCTGTATTCTTCGTAATAAGGGGCTTGAAGCTTACCTTCTTGAGCGCGAGGGGAAGTAATGCTACAACAATTTTACCCAACGCCAGCACATAACTTCCGTTATGAGCTCAATAAAGATATGCATTTTGCAGCAGCGCATTTTCTTCCGAATGAAAAAGCCGGCATCTGTCAACGTGTGCATGGTCATACTTACTTTGCCAATATCACAATCGTCGGCGATGAACTTGATGATTGTGGATTTTTGATTAACTTTCAGTTACTCAAAGAGCTTGTGCATGGTGCATATGATCATACGCTCATGAATGATCATGTTGATTTTCAAGATCAACCACCCTCGACAGAAAAGGTGGCACAAGCCACTTGGAAGCGTATTCAAAAAGCGCTTGATAATGAGCCTCATCAGCCTCGTTGTATTCAAGTGCTTATTCGTGAAACGCCGACAAGCTATGTAATCTACAAGCCTCGCGCGGAGGATTTTAAATGAATTTTCCGGTATTAGAGATCTTTGGCCCGACGATTCAGGGTGAGGGGATGGTTATTGGCCGTAAAACCTGCTTTGTAAGATTGGCGGCTTGTGATTATCAATGCATTTGGTGCGATTCTAAATTCACTTGGGATGGCTCTATGAAGCCGACGTTGATGACGCCGGCAGAGATTTTAGCAGCTGTGAAAGATCTTGCGAAAGATCGGGCAGATCATATTACGATTAGTGGGGGAAACCCGGCGCTCTATAAAGGCTTATCAGATCTTGTTGCGCTCTTTCAAGAAAATGGCTTTAAAGTCGCGATCGAAACACAGGGTTCTAAATGGAATGAGGCGCTTCTTTTAATTGATGAAGTGACATTATCGCCAAAACCGCCTTCGAGCGAGATGGAAACGGATTTTGAGATTCTCACAGATATTGTGAATAGGCTCAAAGGGCGAGATGTTTCGATGAAAGTTGTGGTCTTTAATGATGAAGATCTACAATACGCTGAAGAGATTTATACGCGCTATCCGGCACTTCCGCTTTTTGTTCAAGTGGGAAATGATCAAACAGAATCGAGTGATGAGAGCGGTACAGCACAATATTTATTGTCTCGATATAGCGAATTAGTCGACAAAGTGGTAGCATCTAGCACCCTCAAAAATGTGCGCGTCCTGCCGCAGTTACATGCACTACTATGGGGGAATCGACGAGGCGTTTAAGCGCAAAATTATTAGAATTGTTGTAGTAGATAGATAGGATCATTAAATCATGGATAGAAACAGAGCAACCTTAATTGGGTTATTAGCCATTGTGCTTTGGAGTTCTATGGTCGGAATGATCCGTGTCGTCAGCGGCTACTTTGGCGCTCTTGGGGGTGCTGCGATGATCTATACTGTTGCAACAATTCTATTATTGCTCACTATTGGAATGACCAATATGCGAGGATTTCCCCGAAAATATCTGATCTGGGGATCTATTTTATTTGTTGCCTATGAACTCTGCTTATCGCTTGCGATTGGCCTTGCGAAAACAGAACGTCAATCGATAGAAGCGGGGATGGTGAATTACCTCTGGCTAACCTTTACGATTATCGCAAGCGTTCTATTTAATAAACAGAAAGCGAACTGGATGATGATTCCTGGCGTTATCCTCTCTATTTTAGGGATTGTCTGGGTACTCGCCGGCGAGACAGGTTTTGATATTGCCGGCATGTGGCTCAATATTCAAGATAACCCTGTAAGTTATCTTCTTGCATTTACGGGCGCAGTGATTTGGGCTGCTTATTGCGTGGTTACTTCGCGCTTGGCAAAAGGGCGAAATGGTGTGACGATCTTCTTTATTCTCGTCAGTATTACGCTCTGGAGCCAATATCTGATTCATCATGGCTTTACACTTGCACCATTTGAAGTGAATTGGCTCTCATTACTCTCGGTGTTAGTGGCAAGCTCGGCA
>CAZPIQ010000196.1:0-2663 GCA_964586665.1 uncultured Ignatzschineria sp.
CACCATTTGCGCACCCATGTTTTCAAACTTATCTTCAAGTTCGATTTCACGCGCAACTGAAACACCATCTTTAGTCACAACTGGTGCACCAAAGCTTTTGTCTAAAACAACGTTACGGCCTTTAGGACCTAAGGTTACTTTAACTGCGTTTGCAAGTGTATTGATACCTGCAACCATTTTTTTACGCGCATCTTCACCAAAACGTACTTCTTTAGCCATATCTGATAATTCCTTCTATGTTTAAATTCTTTTTAAATAAGGTTTAAAATTAAAATCAAATCGAATGAAAATTAAATTTTGAGTTTAAATCCGAATTAAATTCATTTTTTCAATGAGTTGTTGATTCGAGGCTTAATTAAAGCTCGATCACAGCCATGATTTCATCTTCACGCATTACGAGAAGCTCTTCACCTGCCATCTCAACTTCTGAACCTGAGAATTTACCGAAAAGAACTTTATCGCCCACTTTCACTTCAAGTGCTTTGATCTCACCGTTAGCAAGTACTTTACCATTACCTACTGCAAGTACAACGCCACGTGATGGTTTCTCTGTCGCAGTACCTGGAAGTACGATACCGCCAGCTGTTTTAAGCTCTTCTTCTTCACGCTTGATGATAACTCTGTCATGTAAAGGACGTAATTTCATTGTTTGTTCCTCATTAAAAGATTGTTAATCTAATTTATTTATCATTTTATTGTCCAGCGAAACCTCTCCTTACGGTAAAGCATGCTGGTTCTTGCTTACGTTATAGTAGATGGGGGCATTTTTTTTTGATTCAAGGAGAATAAGTTGTTTTTCTAACAATTGAGCGAAAAATGATCAATCTTATTTCAATACTAGTCGCTGCCCTCTTTTCTATGCATTTACTGACACTTAAAAAATGAGTAACCGTTTGCTATCCCCTCCTATTACAAGGATAATTTACAAGAACCGTTTCTATGCCTTATCTATTTTAGATATTTGTATACACATTAATATTTTAAAAGATTCCACCTCTGCATGCTCAATACCATTTCAATTGCCTGGAAAAACCTCTCTCTACACCAAAGAGTCTGGGCATTAACACTTCCAATGATTCTTTCTAATATCTCTGTTCCGCTTGTAGGAACTGTTGATACGATGATTGTCGGGCACTTAAATAGCGCGGATAATATGGCAAGCGTTGGTATTGGTAGTAGTATTTATATTTTTCTAGTCGCTGTTTTAAACTTTCTACGAATGGGAACGACGGGGTTTACCGCTCAAGCTTTTGGCAATAGAGATGGTAATCGCATTCGCCAGATATTATTACAAGGACTTCTCTTAGCGCTAGGTCTTGCAATTTTCCTCGGCATTTTTGCGATCCCCATTTCAAAATTCGCTTTTTGGATCATGAATCCATCTCCTATGCTCTATGAGGGTGCTTCTAGCTTCTTCTATTGGCGACTCCTCGGCATTCCGGCAGCATTGATGAATTTTGCACTCATCGGCTGGTTCTTAGGGATGCAAACTGCTCGCATTCCTTTCTATATGCTGCTAGCCACTAATATTTTAAATGTCTGCTTAACACTCCTCTTTATCTTAAAGCTTGATATGGGGATTGCCGGCGTCGCAAAAGCGGCTGTTATTTCTGAGTACTTTGGACTCATTGTTGGACTCTCTTTCTTACCGCAGATATTAAAACGATCACTCGGACAATGGGTTTTCGAACCTCTCAAGAAATGGCAAAATTGGCAACCACTCATCTTTGTGAATCGCGATATCTTTATTAGAAGCCTCACCCTTCACCTCGTCTTCTTCCTCGTCACACTTCAAGGAACAAGACTTGGGGGCGATACTGTGGCAGCTAATATGATTATTCTCAATGGCCTACTGATTATGGCTTATCTTTTAGATGGTTTTGCCCATGCGATTGAAGCCCTCACAGGCAAAGCCATTGGAGAGCGATTAAAATCGGAGCTCATCGCAGTAATGATCGTTGCCGGAGGCTGGGCGCTGATTATTAGCCTTATCTTCTTTGTCGGCTTTATGCTCTTTGGTCATCTCTTTATCAATATGATCTCTAATATCACTGCTGTCAGAGAAGCCGCCTATCCCCTCATTCCCTACTTAACACTTCTGCCACTTATTAGCGTTTGGAGCTACCTACTTGATGGGCTCTTCATCGGCGCAACAAAGGCAAAAGAGATGCGAAATGCAATGCTCCTCGCATTTGCAATCGCGATACCTATTGGAATCATCCTATTGCCTCTCAAGAACAATGGACTCTGGCTCACCTTCTTACTCTTTATGTTGCTTCGAGGAATCATCATGCTCTATATGGCAATAAGAATAGAGAAGCGTAATGGGTGGATTGCCCCATTAAATTCTAGTGAATCACAATAAAGTTATTCACTCATGATCAAATCCGAGGCAGAAAAAAAGCACGTCTAATACGTGCTTTTTTCAATAATAATGCTTCTCTCTTCATAAGAGATGGTTCTCTGACCATCTTTCTCTTTAAAAGAGCTCTTGCGAGAATGCATTCTAAAGAGTGAATGTCGTCTTCGCGAACGAAGTTCTTTCGGTTTCTTCGGAACCACTCTTTCAAAGATTAAAGGAGCAAGCTCTGTCAGCGCTTTATCATAAACTTTACGTTTAAAATGAATCACATCGCGCAGTGGTAACCAATAATCAACCCATT
>CAZPIQ010000197.1:0-2611 GCA_964586665.1 uncultured Ignatzschineria sp.
CTTCTTATTGGCATCGATAGGGATTTAACGGCACAAGCTTATGCGCTCGAACACTTCAAAGATTTTGAAAACTTTAAGTTTGTTCGTGGAGAAATGGGGAATATTTTGGCGCTTATTCGTGGTTTAGGGATTGAGCATGTCGATGGCATTTTAATGGATATCGGCGTTTCATCTCCTCAGCTTGATGAAGCTGAGCGCGGATTTAGTTTTATGAAAGATGGCCCCCTTGATATGCGAATGGATCAAGAGTCTCCTTTGAGTGCTGAAGTGTGGGTTGCTGAAACCGATACGGATGAGATGACAAGAGTATTTAAATCGTACGGAGAAGAGCGTTTTTCCGGGCGAGTTGCAAGAGCAATTGATGAGGCGAGATTAGAGAAAAGAATTACTTCGACGCTTGAGCTTGCCAACATCGTGAGTAATGCAATGCCATTTAAAGAAGGGCGAATTCACCCAGCAACACGCGTATTCCAAGCAATTAGAATTGCGGTGAATGGTGAATTAACACAATTAGAAGCAGTATTAGAGCAATCAGTTGAGTTGTTGAATGATAAAGGACGTTTAGCGGTTATTAGTTTCCACTCGCTAGAAGATCGTATTGTAAAACACTTCATGCGTGAACAATCGACGGTGAAAGATCTATTCCCTGATCTTCCTGTGTTGATTACAGAAGGAAGCGCAAAGCTGAAAGTAATCGGTAAGCCAATTAAGGCGAGTGATGAAGAGTGCCGTGAAAATGTGCGTTCAAGAAGTGCAATTTTAAGGATTGCTGAGAGGGTTTTATGAGGACAGAGAGATTAGTACTAGTTGTAATGATGGCCGTCGTTGTACTGGGTGTTAATAGAGCGATGACCATTCAAGAAAGCTACAAATTATGGAATAAAATAGATAAAGTGGAGCGCGATAATATTGCGCTTCGTGAAGAGTTTGGCAGACTTCAGTTAGAAGAGAGTATGCTTGTTACAGAAGCGCTTTTAGATAGTGAAACACGTGAACAGCTTCGTATGGTTGTGCCAGATGAAAAGGCGATTGTTTATGTAATCGAAACGAATACAGATGTAAAGTACGTAGGTCTTGATAAGAAGATTAACGCACAGTAGAATTACGAACTCAAAAATAGCACTTAGTGATTTAATTGTTATGATCCGTTTTTATCAATCGTGAAGATTATGAAAATAGAGCAATGACTTTGAGCACGGTGCTATTTTACTATTGTTACAAAGCACTATTGATTGAAAGATCACCGGCATTTAAAAACGTAACAAATTAAAAATAGTTTATTGAATAGATCATTTAACAATGTATTGATAGCAATATTCTTCTAATAATTATTTATCTAGAGAGTGTTAAAAGCTGATGAAGAGCGAATCGAAATCGCTATTAAGGCCAGGTTGGCGTAAGAATTTTGTTTATGGGATATTTACGCTCATTGCGATGGCGGTTCTTGCGCGTGCACTTTATCTACAATATTTCATGACGGATTTCTTGCAAGAGCAAGGGGATAACCGCTTTGTCAGACATGTGAAAAATCCAGCAGTACGTGGCACGATTTACGATCGTAATGCAGAGCCTATCGCGCTTTCGACAGAAGTTCGTTCTATTTGGATTGATCCTAGTATTTTGAGTCAAAACCTTCATGAGATCCCAAAACTTGCCTATTTTCTTGAAAAGCCCGAGGCAGAAATTGAACAACTTGTTCTTTCGAGACAAAAATCGCGTTTCTATTGGTTAAAAAGA
The DNA here is from genome assembly GCA_964586665.1 of uncultured Ignatzschineria sp. Lineage (GTDB taxonomy): Bacteria > Pseudomonadota > Gammaproteobacteria > Cardiobacteriales > Wohlfahrtiimonadaceae > Ignatzschineria. Next base: position 1,738 of record CAZPIQ010000197.1, read on the forward strand.
CAGCTTCCGCCTCATGAGGCTAAAGCATTAATGGCGCTTAAGATTCCCGGTGTTTACGATCAGGTCGAATATAAGCGATATTATCCTGATGCAGAAATCACTTCTCATATTTTAGGTTTTACCAATATTGATGATGATGGTATTGAAGGACTTGAGCTTGCTTATCAAGATTGGCTTAAGGGAAGCGATACTTCCACAAGAATTGTGAAAGATGCTAAAGGGCGCGTGATAGAGCGTGAAGAGATTATCGATATGGATAATTTCAGAGAGAGTCAGGATTTGACGCTCACGATTGATAGACGTATTCAGATCTCGGCCTATCGTGCGCTTAAAACCGGTATGATTAAACATAATGCAGTGGCGGGTTCTGTGATTGTGGCAGATATGCGTACGGGCGATATTTTAGCGATGGTGAATCAGCCTGCTGGTAATCCTAATAGACTGGATGAGAGGCGTGCTTCACTTCTTAAAAACCGCGTGATTACAGATATTTTTGAGCCGGGTTCAACAGTGAAACCATTTGTGGTCGCCGCTGGTCTTGAGTCTGGTAAATGGCATCCGAACTCCATTGTGAAAACAGGGCGTGGTGGTTATCGCGTCGGTAAGAACATTATTCGAGATGTCTCCTCTTCTGATTCGATGGATGTAACAACTGTCTTGATGAAGTCAAGTAATATCGGCGTTGTAAGAATCGCAGAATCATTAGACCCTTCCATTTTGTTTAACATCTATGACAAGCTTGGCGTTGGTCAAAAAAGTCAATTGCGTTTAACAGGTGAAGAAGCTGGTCGATTAGGATCTCTTCGCCGTTGGCAGATCGATCCCTTTGAGTATGCGACAAAAGCTTATGGTTATGGGATCAGTGTTAATACCT
>CAZPIQ010000198.1:0-2452 GCA_964586665.1 uncultured Ignatzschineria sp.
TGAAAAAATAAAAGTGACAGAGCTTTTAGCGCAATTTAAGGTTTAAATATTGGGAAGTTTGGTATAATTGCGAGATTGATTTTTATATTAGTTAAGGAACAGTATGTCGATTACGTTTGAAGAAGCTCAAGATATTATTGCTAAGTCAGAAGAGATAATCTTGGCTTCAGAGATTCAGGGTGCTTATGATGCTATGGCAAAAGCGATTACATATGATTTAGAGCTCTCAGATCCCCTTGTTTTGGTCGTAATGAATGGTGCGATGATTCCGGCAGGTCAATTGTTGCCACGCTTGAATTTCCCATTTCAAATAGGCTATTTACATGCTTCAAGATATAACGGAAATACAGAAGGTGCTACCCTCGAATGGAAAGTTGCGCCTTCAGTTGAGGTAAAAGATCGCGTTGTACTTCTAGTAGAAGATATTTTTGATGAAGGAACAACACTCAAAGAAATTGTACGAGTACTTGAATCAATGGGCGCGCAGGTTGTTTATACAGCTGCACTCATTAATAAAGATCATGGTCGTAAACCCAAAGATTTCAAGGTGAATTATATCGGTATTGATTGTCCAGATCGTTATATATTCGGTTGTGGAATGGATTACCATAATTATTGGCGCAATCTACCAGGTATTTGGGCTTTAAAAGAATAGAATATTAAATTTTATCCGAGGTGAGAAATGAGTAAAAACATTATTAAACAGATGAAGCAACTTTTATTGCTAATGGTTTTCTCATTAGTGGTAATTGCCCCATTGCATGCTCAAGTGAAATTAGAAATTGTTAAAGCATCAAATGATGCTTATCCGATTGCGATTGTTGATCATGCGACCAATAACCAAAAATTTCTAGAAGTTGTTGCAAATGATCTTCAGCGCTCTGGACGATTTTTACCGAAAGTAGGGTTATCAGTGCCTGAACAATTGACGGCAATTTCACAAGCGGATAGTGGGATTTGGAGAGCTGCTGGAATTAACTTCATTGTGATTATGAATCCTAAAGGAAATATGCTTCAGGTTGAAGTCGGCGATACTTTTTCTAAGACGATTCGTGCAAGCCGTGATTTTCAGTATTTAAACGATGAAAAAGGTCAGCGCGCGGTTGCGCATAAAGTCGCAGATTTTATTTATGAAGCGATCACCGGCGTTCCAGGTTCATTTAGCTCAAAAGTTGCTTATGTGTCTAGAAATAATCGTAATTTTTCATTAGTTGTCGCAGATGCTGATGGCGCTTATCCTCAGGTCATTTTAGAGTCCGCGGAGCCCATCCTGTCACCGACTTGGTCGCCGGATGGACGTAAGATTGCTTATGCTTCGTTCGAGAAAAAACGTAATCAAATCATGATTCAAGATCTTTATAGTGGCAATCGACATGTTGTAATTAGCGAACCAGGGATTAACTCAGCACCTACATGGTCACCTGATGGTAGTCGTTTAGCGTTTACGCTCTCAAGAGATGGGAATCCTGAGATTTACACGGCCAATATTGATGGTAGTAATCTTATGCGCTTAACAAATAGCCCAAGTATTGATACGGAACCTGCTTGGGGTCGTGATGGTATGATTTACTTTACATCAGATAGAGCTGGTGCTCCTCAGATTTATCGAATGCCTGAAAATGGTGGTACTGCAACACGCGTATCGGTGAGTGGTAACTATAATGCTAATGCGACAATTTCGACAGATGGTAAGCAGATTGCGATGATGCAACGCACACCTAACCAAGGTTTTGGAATCGCCGTAATGGATTTAACCACGGGTGACGTTAAGCGTTTAACGAATGGTGGAAAAGATGAAGCGCCAAGTTTTTCTGGAAATAGCCATATGATTCTCTATTCAGATGGGCGTGGCGGGCTTAAAGTTATTTCGACAGATGGTAATGTAGAGCAAAGATTTTATGGCATTGGCTCAGACGTGCGTAAACCTAGTTGGTCTCCAAACGCTAGATAGTAGCATCACAATTAATTCAATTATTTTTTAATATTTTTTAAAGGGATTCAAAATGCGTAAATTAATGATGAGAGGTGTGGCAATTTCAATGTTCGGCTTTGTTGTTGCGGCATGTAGCTCAACAGGCGGCGCAGGTGGTGCTGGTGGCGTGGGTGGAGAAGGTGGATTTGGTTCTACATTAGGCTATGGCGACAATCCAGCATCGACATATTACGATCCTCAGTATGGTAAGCGCGGTACAGCAGATCGTATTATCTACTTCGACTTTGACTCAGATAGTCTCAGAGCGGAATCATATGATGTTGTTAAAGCACATGGTCAAGAACTTAGAAATAACCCTAACCGAGGTGTTTGGTTAGAAGGGCATACGGATGACCGCGGATCTCACGAATATAATATGGGGTTAGGTGAGCGTCGTGGTAATAGCGTACAAAGTTTATTAATCCAATCCGGCGCGAATCCGAATCAGATTAAGGTTCGCAGTTACGGTAAAGAGATGCC
>CAZPIQ010000199.1:0-2450 GCA_964586665.1 uncultured Ignatzschineria sp.
AATATGACAGTGATACATTCTTAACCCATCAAAGTCTTGTTTCATTAGAAGCGTAACCGTTTCATATGGCTGTAAGTTAATAGTATCTCTGAAAGACTTAAGTGTTTCTTCGGTCTTCACACCGTTGACCTCACTTGATTGAACCATGAACTGTGTTCCATGAATATGAAAGTTATGATCCATGTGCGTATTATTAAATACAACCCACTCCTCAACATTACCTTGCTCCACTAATTCATCAACACGATCCATTTCATGAAGCTTGCCGTTGATTAAAAAAAGCAACTGATTAGGATTCATCACTTCGGTGTATTCAATATGATGTGATTTTTTAGGCGCCGTATATGTTGGAAGATCATTCAGTTTCTGTGGTAACTGATAATTATCAGCCCCTTTAGTCATATTAAACGTTGCTAATGTATAGCTAGGCGTAACAGAAACAGGCCCCATTTTATGACGGTTGTAGCTCATATTCATAAACTTCACATCACCTGTTCGTGTTGGAACCACGACGACCTCAATTCTCTCCCCTGGAGATAAAAGCCTATTTTCAATCTTCACAGGGGCATCGATATAACCGCCATCAGTTGCGATCAAATAAGTATCCGCAAAATCAAAGTCTAAATTGAGATAACGCGCCGAACATGCATTCCAAATACGCAGTCTTGTTGGTCCATGGATATCCACGCTTGGATTAAGCATCCCATTAACTAATGTGAATTGCCCTTCTCGACCATTCATCCAATCAAAAAATGAGTTTTCGGCAATCTTTCCATCTGAATGTAGCTTTAAATCAGAAACTAAAAGCTGTTTTTCCGGAATATCTGCAAACGGCTCATTGCGACGTTTAACAATAAAGGTGCCTGCTAATCCCATGTAAACTTGCTTTGCAACAGAACCATGCGCATGAGGATGATACCAATAAGTTCCCGCTGTTCCTTCTGGTATTTCAAAATGATAAATGCGCGAATCGCCCGCTTTAATTGCTTGCTGTGGATTACCATCTTCCATCGCTGGCACTAAAAGCCCATGCCAATGAACCGTTGTCTCTTCTGCTAGCTCATTAATTACCTTAATAGAGACTTTATCCCCCTCATACACTACAATCTGAGGACCTGGAATTGTACCATTATATCCCAAAATATCCGTTACAATGCCGGGTACCAGCTCAATCTTAGCCGCCTGAACATGCAGAGTTCCTTCAAATACCCCTGGAACACTAGATTCATTACGAAGTTTCTGTAAAACAGGGAGCGCATTTCCACCAGGCATCTTATCAACGGTCATTAAATTCTGATTGGCACTAGCCATAAGATTAATATCTTGTTGCGTTAAAGTATTCACACCTAATTGATATCCTTCTCTAACCATAGGCGGAACACCCATGTTTTCGCTCATGCCTGACATAGAATGCCCTGCCGCCATTCCATGCCCATTAGAACCACCCATTCCTTGCATATGACCAGCACCATGATTCATACCATGATTCATACCATGATGCTGCGCAAAAGCAATAGGCATTGCAAGTAATGATAACGCCGTCGCACCACTTTTCATTAAAAACGTACGTCTTGTTTGTCCATTCATTGAAACGATATCGCACCCCATTACACCATTCTGTTTTTTCATAATAATTTCACCTTTACCACTACCTCTTAAAATAGCCAAAAAGGCACTTTTAAAAAGGTATTAATTGGGCATTTAAAATTTAAAAATTGCTTAAAATTGTACTGTTTAATTAATCGTCGACTATTGGTAGCTTAAGATTAATTCACGCTCTTCTTGAATCAAGAAAGAAGTTGAGGGTATAACCCCCTTTACATTAAGCAGTAATGGGTGGTGGATTATCTAATAAGAGCATTAATGAATACCAGTATTCATCTGGTGTAAAAGGCAAAACCTCTTGTAAGGTTAAATATTGAATACCTACCACATTTAAAAGGACACAACAGGCATTCATACAATGATCCATTACAGGATTAAATGATTCATCACAACAGTTGTGTGAATCCATCTGTGCATCCAACTGTCTCTTCATTAAAACAGAAGCATTGATCTCGACAGAAAGCATCGGAAGATTAATTTCCATGACCTCATAGGAATCAGTAGAAGAATCCATCAATACACCTGCATGCACAAAATGCATACTCGCCATAGTAGCAGGCTGAAGTAATATCGTTATTACTCCAATCCAAATAATGTATTTAATTCTATATAGGATCTTCATCTTTTTACTATAACAGACTCTCCTATTTCATCTCAATTTAATAAGAAACCAATATAAAAAAGCCTGCTTTTAACTCTCTTAAAAAATGTCTTGTAAGATAAACTTTTGTAAGATCAATAATCAACAAGCCTTAATAAGTATTATTTATAACCCTATTTAATACTCTTGTAATCAAATAGATCAAACTTATTCATTTAACTTATCTAGCCCTACTCTGTAAGAT
>CAZPIQ010000200.1:0-679 GCA_964586665.1 uncultured Ignatzschineria sp.
TGACGAAGTTCAACACTTTCCATCAACATCCAGAACAGTGCGATAAACACAGGGATCTGAATCACAATCGGCCAACAACCACCTAAAGGATTAATCTTCTCTTTACGATAGAGCTTCATCATCTCTTCAGATTGCTTTTGTCTATTATCCCCATACTCTTCACGAATGAGCGCAAGTTTAGGCGCCACATTACGCATTCTTGCCATCGAGGTATAACCCTTATTCGCAAAGTAGAAGAGCGCAATTTTAACCGTTAATGTTAAGAGAACAATTGACCAACCCCAGTTTCCAACAAAACCGTGGAAGATTTTTAGTAACCAAAGCATTCCTTCAGAAATTGGACTAAACCAACCATAATCTAAAGTTAAATCTAAGTACTCAGCGGTTTCTTCAAGTTGCTCTTTGAGCTTAGGCCCGATGAAGTAACGGCTTTCAAATGTATGAGCACTTCCTGGCTGAACAGAAACTGGCTCAATATCTGCCATCTGAATCACATAAGTATTTTGCGACTCATCTTTAAAGGTACCGTATTGAAGCGTTTGAATCACATTTTGTGTTTTTGGATTTCAGTAAAAAATCACCTTTTGAATTAATGGTAATATGATCGTCGGTTTCAATGGATGCCTTTTTATCAAGAAGCATTCTAGATTTGTTACTGTCGATTAATACCGAGTCTTTA
>CAZPIQ010000200.1:689-2398 GCA_964586665.1 uncultured Ignatzschineria sp.
ATCTTTAAAGTCACCATATTGAAGTGTTTGCACCACATTTTGTGTTTGCTTCGTATCTTCAATATTTTTACCCGGGATTGATGCTGTTACGAAGTACTGCTCGATCATCGCAACCCAGCCACCTTCACCAGTGAACTGTTTCGGTACACGACGCTCAATCTCACGACCATCTTTGATTTCACGAGCTGTTGTCGTCATCTTGTCGTAAGCAAGCTTCTCATACTTATAGTCATTATTTGGTAATGAGAACACGCTACCATTAAAGCTTGATGCACCTAATGCACTCCCTTTCGGTTCTTGTGGTTTTTTCGTCGCGATTTCACGATACGATCCACCCACCCACACTTGGTTAGAGTTGTTTTCTAAAGTTTGGGTAAATCCGACTGTATAAAGACCGCGTTTAAATTCATAAGTCTTAGTCACTGTAAGACCTGTTGCAGGATCAACAGTCGTTAACGGCACAAGTAAAACATCCTCACCTTCTTTCATCACATAGTTCGAAGAATCACTGTTATAAACTGTATTCGTCGTGTGATTAGGCGTACCTTCATGAGTATGACTTGAAAGCCCTGTACGTGTTACTTGATAACGTTCATTCGTATTATCTAAGATCTTAAAGGGCTTATCTTTTTCTTCTAAACTCTCTGGGTACTGAAGAAGACCCGCCTCAATAATATCCCCGCCATTTCTTGCGATCTTAATTGAGTAAACATCAGTCGTAACGGTAATGTAGTCGTCAACATTCAGCACTGCTGCTGATCCTTGAGTCGTTGCACCGATCGTTGGAACTTGCCCTGCCTGACCATCATTACTTTGTGCTGACGAAACTGTTTGCTCTACTGGGGTTGGTTGTTTTGGATTGTTGAAATCCACCCACTTCGTATAGAGGAAGTAGACGATGACCGCCAAAATCAATAAGAGAAAAAGACGCTGCTGATTATTCTGCATAAATAATTTCTTTATTAAATGTTAAAAACAAATAGAGAAGTCCTAAGGTACAGGATCTTCTCCACCTTTACAAAAGGGCTGACAACGCACTAATCGCTTGATAGTGAGCCAACTCCCTTTTATTGCGCCATAGCGCGTAATTGCTTCCATTGCATAGGTCGAACAGGTCGGCTCAAACCGACACTGATTTCCCACCAAGGGGCTCAAAAAGTATTTATAGCCTTTAATAAGCCAAATTAAGATTGTCCGCATGTTTCGATGATCTGTTTCCAATGTTTCACAAGTGAGGCATGTAACGCAGAAGAGTCCTTCACGTTAGTCGTACCTCGACTCATTACGACAATATCAAGCCCCGTTAGAGATGCTTGATGCAATCTAAAGGACTCACGAATCACTCGTTTTATGAGATTTCGATCCACTGCTCTCTTAAAATTCTTTTTAGAGACCGCAAGCCCCAATCGAGGATGCATTTCATCTTTAAGATTTTCTTTAAGATTTAAAGAATCTTCTGATGTTCTCACTTTTACCAAAATTAAGAAAGCCCGATCTTTAAAAGAGCGGTTTTTCTCGAACACGGCACTATAATCTTGAGCGGTTAATAACCGCTTATCTCGTTCAAATCCGAAATTGACCATGTCTTTATTGCTCTTTATAAAACAAAAAAGCGCCTATTATTCAAAGATAACAAGCGCCTGAATCTTTTTAATAGACTCTATTTAATTATGCTGATAAACGAGCACGTCCACGAGCACGGCGACGGT
>CAZPIQ010000201.1:0-1724 GCA_964586665.1 uncultured Ignatzschineria sp.
ATAAACATCTCTTTCACAAAATCAACCTCACCGGTTTCAACTTTATAAAAAGCACCGACAATCCCGATCTCACCTGTTTCATACATACTTTTAAGCACTGTACTCTTCCCGAGAATATGATCAATCGTATATTCGACATTATGAAAAGCAACTTTGTCCACGCCCTCTTTAGAACGAATATCAAGATGTTGATGCGCTTTTTGTACATGCTCAATAGAAGGCTGTACCTTTGCTAGTAGATTTGTTAGATGTCCGAGTTCTACACCATGGCATGCACCTGTAATTGCGCCGCAATGAGAATGGCCTAATACTACAATGAGTTTTGATCCCGCGAGCTTACACGCAAATTCCATCGAGCCAATAATATCATTATTTAAAACATTGCCGGCAATACGAGTGCTAAAGATATCTCCAAGACCTTGGTCAAATATGAGCTCGGCAGAGGTTCGACTATCAATGCAACTTAAAATAATCGCAAAGGGAAATTGATTTGCCTTAGTCTCGTTCACCTGCTCTAACAAATTGCTATGGGTTTTTAAGTTTGCCACAAATCGTTTATTTCCCTCTTTTAAAAATGAGAGAGCGAGCTGCGGTGTTAATGACTTTTGATCTTCTACGTTGTGTAATCTCATATCCGTTTTCTTTAAAACCTAAAATTGCTTAAATGACTTTCTAGTCTACGCCTCTTTTAATCAAGAAAGGTCTTTATAAAGCGCAAATGCCATTGATATTTTAAATAATGTAGAAGTCTTTTAAAGTATTTTACCTATCTTGCACGATGTTTCTTTCCTATTGCAATATGCATTCATTCAATAAAATTGGCTATTAAACAACTGTTAAACAACGATTCAACGACCATTAAAGCGCCTTTATATTTCAATTTTCAGCAGTAAACCGTTAAAATTGGTAATATTGATCAGTATGCTTTTCGCTTGCTGAAATTATCTATAAATTATCTATATAAAGTATTGACTAGATATCCTTCCGAGTGATTCGCAAAATCATTCTTAACAATATTGAAAAGGTTGATTAGGCCTGAGATTAGGGGATTTATGATCCTATCAATTCTCACACCACTATCCACCACCACTATTTCTTACAACAATAAAGCACAAGATTCCATGAAGACTAACGAAATTCGCCGTAAATTTATCGACTTCTTTGTCAGCAAAGGCCATAAAGAAGTTGCTTCGAGCTCACTCCTCCCAGCAAACGATCCAACCCTTCTCTTTACCAATGCGGGTATGAACCAATTTAAAGATTGCTTCCTCGGCCTTGAAAAGCGTGATTATGTAACAGCCACAACATCACAAAAATGTGTACGTGCCGGTGGTAAACATAATGACTTAGAAAACGTTGGTTTTACAGCGCGTCACCATACATTCTTTGAAATGCTCGGTAACTTTAGCTTCGGCGATTACTTTAAAGTCGATGCGATTAAATATGCATGGGAGCTCTTAACAAAGGTTTATAACCTTCCTGAAGAGAAACTCTACGTCACTGTTTATCAAACAGATGATGAAGCATTCAAAATTTGGAATGAAGTAATCGGTGTTCCGGCCCATAAAATCATTCGTATTGGCGATAAAGAAGATGGTTCATCAGACAACTTCTGGCAGATGGGTGATACGGGTCCTTGTGGTCCCTGTTCTGAGATCTTCTATGATCATGGCGATCATATTTGGGGTGGTCTTCCGGGTTCTCCTGAAGAAGATGGCGACCGT
>CAZPIQ010000201.1:1734-2378 GCA_964586665.1 uncultured Ignatzschineria sp.
TGGAACCTTGTATTCATGCAATTTAATCGCGATGAATCAGGGACGCTCCATCCGCTACCAAACCCTTCAATCGATACGGGAATGGGCCTTGAGCGTATTTCTGCGATTTTACAAAATGTGCATGGTAACTATGAGATTGACCTTTTTGTGAAACTGATCGAAGCATCTGCTAAAGCTGTTGGCACAACAGATCTTGAAAGCAGTTCACTCAAAGTATTAAGTGATCATATCCGCTCTGTATCATTCCTCATTGCCGATAATATCCTCCCTTCAAACGAAGGTCGTGGTTATGTCCTTCGCCGTATTATTCGTCGTGCGATTCGTCACGGCTACAAACTTGGCCAAAAAGAGCTCTTCTTCCATAAGATTGTTCCGGCACTTGTTGAAGAAATGGGTGAGGCATATCCACAACTCAAAGAGAAAGAAGCATTCATTATTGACACCATCAAAGATGAAGAGAAACGTTTCTCAACAACACTTGAAAATGGTTTAAAACTCCTCGAAGCTGATATCAAAGCCCTTAATGGCGCAAAAGAGATTCAAGGCGAAACGATCTTTAAACTCTATGATACTTACGGCTTCCCTGTTGACCTTACAAACGATATCGCACGTGAGCAAGCATTAACGCTCGATATGGAAGGTTT
>CAZPIQ010000202.1:0-2361 GCA_964586665.1 uncultured Ignatzschineria sp.
CGCCTCTCCAGTCTTTTGCTGAAGGTGCATCAACAGTTTTTTGAGTTGCAGTTGTTGCGTGAACAGTAGTCATAAGACCAGATTCAATACCCCAAGTATCGTTTAATACTTTAGCCATAGGTGCTAAGCAGTTTGTTGTACATGAAGCGTTAGAAACGATGTCTTCACCTTTGTATGTTTTTTCGTTAACGCCGATTACAAACATTGGTGTTTTATCTTTTGATGGGCCCGTCATTACGACTTTTTTAGCACCGGCAGTAATGTGTTTACGTGCAGTTTCGTCAGTTAAGAAAAGACCTGTTCCTTCAACAACAACATCAACGTTGATCTCATCCCATTTAAGGTTTGCAGGATCTCTTTCAGCTGTTACACGGATAGTTTTTCCGTTAACCACTAAATGACCATCTTTAACTTCAACAGTACCGTTAAAACGACCGTGTGTTGAATCATATTTAAGCATGTAAGCCATGTAATCAACATCGATAAGGTCATTGATCCCTACAATTTCAATGTCATTGCGCTCGCACGCAGCACGGAATACGAAACGACCGATACGACCAAAACCATTAATACCTACACGAATTGCCATTAGCATCTCCTTTTGAGAGTAAATTTACAGATTGAACAATTAATAAAATAAACAACTAAAACTAAAATCAGTTTCTCGTTATGAAGCAAGAGAATAATTAAGAATAAACTTAAACTATTATGACTTTAATAGTTCGAGCATTTTTATGTATATAATGAATCAAGAGCGCTTTATAAATACCAAGGTGTTAGTGAAGCTCTCTTGATTTTATTCGCTAACTGATATGAAAGCCTTATCAGTTAAGCCTAGTTATTTTTGATGAAATCAAGAAGAAGTGGAACAGGGCGAGCTGTTGAACCTTTCTCTTTACCTGATGTCCATGCTGTTCCTGCAACATCTAAATGCGCCCATGGATAATCTTCTACGAAGCGCTCAAGGAAGCAAGCTGCTGTGATTGAACCTGCACCACGGCCACCCGTGCTGATATTTCCCATATCAGCAAAATTTGAATCAAGCATTGGTTGGAAGATGTCGTTCCAAATTGGGAACTCCCAAACGTGGTCACGTGTTGTTTCCGCAGATGCTTTGATTTTTGCAGAAAGTTCAGCGTTGTTACTGAAGAGACCTGAAACTTCATGGCCAAGAGCGATGATAATGGCACCTGTTAAAGTTGCGATATCCACGATTGCTTTAGGTTTGAATTTAGTCACTGCATACGTTAACGCATCACAGAGGATTAAACGGCCTTCCGCATCAGTATTGAGGATTTCAATTGTTTGACCTGACATTGAAGTGACAACATCACCTGGTTTAACAGCGTCCCCAGATGGCATGTTCTCAGTTGCTGGAATAATCCCTACAACGTTTGCTTTGATGTTAAGCTCAGCCATTGCACGGAATGTACCAAGAACAGAAGCTGCACCGCCCATATCGTATTTCATCTCATCCATTGAAGCGCCTGGTTTGAGAGAGATACCACCTGTATCGAAAGTTACGCCTTTACCAACGAGCGCAATCGGTGCTTCATCTTTCTTCTCGCCGTGAAGATATTCAAGAACGATGAAACGTGGTTTTTCTTTAGAGCCTTGTGCGACAGCTAAGAAAGAACCCATTTTAAGTTTTTTGATTTCCGCTTTATCAAGCACAGTTGCTTTGATGCTTGGGAATTCTTTTGCAAGTGCTAATGCTTCTTCGCCTAAATCTTTTGGCGTCATCATATTTGCCGGCATGTTTGCAAGTGTTTTAGCAAGCGACATACCATTTACAAGTGCTTGGCCATAAGCAACCGCATCTTTCACGTCTTGATCTGCTTTATCATCAAGGATAACGATTTTTTGAAGATCAAGCGCTTTCACTTTCTCTTTTTTAGGGGCTGCAAATTGATAGAGTACATCGCCAGCCGCTTGTGCTAATGCTGGGATTGAAACTTCTTTACGCTTACAGTTTTGTAAAAGTGCAAAAGAGATTGATTTAGCAGGTGTACCTTTAGCGAAGCGTGTTACAGCCGCAACTGCTTTACGAAGGCCATCTAAGTTATATTTATCTTCTTTACCAAGACCGACGATTACAAGGCGTTTTGCTTTGATTGCTTCGACATTATGAAGCGCAAATACATCGCCTGCTTTACCAGTGATATCGCCTGATTTAACGAGTGCTATTAATTGACCATTTAAAGTTTTATCTAAAGCTTCAGCAGTTGTCGTGAGTTTACCTTCAAACGCACCTACCACTAAGCAATCTGAAATATGTTTATCAAGGGCATCTTTTGAAGCTTGAAAAGTCATTTTATTAATGCTCATAGTTTCTTCCTTTGTACGGCGACGGGTTGTTAA
>CAZPIQ010000203.1:0-2351 GCA_964586665.1 uncultured Ignatzschineria sp.
ACGACCTCTTGCATGCCATGCAAGCGCTCTACCAACTGAGCTATAGCCCCAGACATCATTTTATTGTTGCTGTCTGAGGAGGTGTATCATATGAAATTTAGATTTCTCTGTCAACAGAGTATTTGCACAATTTACAACCAATCTAAATACATCAACATGACAACAACAACTTTCTTTTAACCTCTTCCAACATCGAAGATGTTAATGCCACGAAAAAATTAATTAACGCGTGCTTTTTCTTTCTGCTCTTCAATCTCTTTACAATCAATGCAGAGCTCAGCTGTTGGTCTTGCTTCTAAACGACGAATACCAATTTCAACGCCACATGTATCGCAGAAACCATAGTCATCAAGCCCTAAACGACGTAATGTTTTTTCAATCTTAGCAAGCAACTTACGCTCACGGTCACGCGTTCTGAGCTCTAATGAGAATCCTTCTTCTTGAGTCGCTCTATCATTTGGGTCAGGAAGATTAAATGCTTCGTCTTGCATATTGTTCACGGTTTTTTCACCCTCTTGAACTAATGCTTCACGCCAACCTTCTAAAATGAACTTAAAATGCTCACGTTGAGCCTCGTTCATGTATTCTTCATCTTCTTTAATTTCGTATGGCTTAAAACCCGTAAACTCTTGACTCATTAATGAACCTCCCTCTCGTCTTCCTAGTAATCCCTAGGCAAAACTGGATGCAAATATCTGCGTACCATGCGGTGATTTTTACCACCTACAATGTACCGTTTACTTTTATATCACTACAAATGCGGATACAAAACTCTCAAAGAAGTGATTAATATAGAGATAAAATTCTAAAATATCAACCACTCACTATATAAAAACGGATAATACCGTTAATATTATTAATAAATAATTGATATTAATTACAACAATTTATTAAGCGATCCTAGCTAGCAATGCGGCGAAATGATACATTAATCTCTTAAAAAAAGATACATTCATATCATTTTTCATAGTAAATAAGACCTTAAAGAAAAGTCAGATTTTACAACTCCTTGTATTCACCTTCGTATAAATTGCCATTTTTACTATTTTTCTGCTGTTCATTCATAGTTGAACCCGTATTAAATCCTTGAGCCTCGGCTTGTGTTTTTTTCACCCTATCAACTTCTTCGCGTATTTGCTTTCTAATTTTACGTGTTTTCCAAAAGAAGAAGATCGCAAGTACAGCCGTCACGCCTAAGCCAATCACAAATACGGCTAACCCAAAAAATGCAAATACAATTAGTGCACCGATACCAATGATCGCCGCTAAAATACGTTGAAAGAGTGAGGCCGGCTTTCCATTAATATATAGTTGGTTGCTCATAATAAATACCCTTTTATTCGTAAATAAAGTCACTCTGCGTGATCAAATATATCAGCACAAAGCTTATAAAAATCTATTGTCTCTTAAGTTTCTTAAGGAGAACTTAAAGCACTACATCTTATTGAATCCCCTTTACAAACCTAATAACGATTATTTTAGACCAAGAAACTACAATAGGGTTACTCCATCACAATTTCAAGCGAACTCATTGTAAAGATATCTATATAAAATCATTACGATCTCAGCAGCATCGACTTCGTTTCTAATTCTCTTTTAAGTTTAATACATCAAAAATAGTATAAATGCCGGCATTATTTTGATGGCTTAACCAAGACACACACTTTAATGCTCCTTTTGCAAAAAGCGCACGATCATAAGCAGTATGTTTAATTTCTATCGATTCATCTAAGCTTGTAAAGCTCACCGTATGTTCACCCACAATCGAACCTGCTCTTGTCACTGAAACACCAATTAGATCTTCTTCACGCGCACCATGCCCAACAGTATATGTTTTAAACTCGCGTTCAAAAGCATCACGTTTAGCCTCTTGAATATCTTCTATCAACGTCATCGCCGTACCAGAAGGACTATCAACCTTAAAACGATGATGGCTTTCATGTAAATCCACATCAAAATCATCGCCGAGGGCTTTTGCAACAATCTTCACAATATAACGTTGAATCGCTGCACCGACGCTTGTATTTGTCGCTAAAACTAAGGGAACCTTTTGACTTAAAAGATCAAGTTTTGGTTGAAGCGCCTCTCTATCCCAGCCGGTTGTACAGATCACAAGTGGCTTTGGATTATCAAGTGCAGCATCTAAAACCGACTCAACTAATTCTGCATTTGAGAAATCGACAACAACATCATTATCTTGGAAAAGATCTGTGAGCGTAATTTTATCAGCAAGCTCCTTACTATAAGAAGTTCCGAGTGTTAACGCAGAATGAGCTTCAATCGACTCACTTAGAATCTGCCCCATACGGCCACTTATTCCTACAATACCTACTTTTGTTGTCATCCTCATC
>CAZPIQ010000204.1:0-2350 GCA_964586665.1 uncultured Ignatzschineria sp.
GGACGCCATATTTAAGAAACCTGCATCGAAAGATGCAGGTTTTTTTGTCTGTTCGAAAAGTCTGTTAGAAAGCGCTACCGATAATTATTATACGGTTGAGGTGTGATTTAAAATTGCTTTTAATATTATATTTAGATCAATGTAACGATTCATATTTATTAGGTTTGAAAGTATACATTTAAAAGGTTAATGAAGATCATTAAACTAAAGAAGTTATCCACAAAACATGATAATATAATCAGTCCTTAGCATCATATCGAGAAGGGTACCGAACCAATGTCTCCTCGCAGTCTATTTTTTATATTAGGGCTAGTGCCACTTGCCGCAATTGCGTTTGCAAAATTTTATTTAGAAGATATTCAACTTCTTGAGCCATGTCCTTATTGCATGCTTCAAAGGGGTATCATGTTGCTATTTACAGCTGTTTTTTGGCTGAGCGCAATATTTGTAGGACAAGGTTCTCGTGTATTTTCATCGCTCTCGATTTTACTCTCTATCGCCGTAGGTGCTTTGGGGCTTTTAATCTCCGGCAAACATATCTATTTACAGCTTAACCCTACAGATAGTTTGGGCTGTACACAAACAACGCTCGCAATTACTGAAGTTTTTGATTATCAAATTGTCAAAGATCTCCTGATGACAGGTGGGGATTGCAGTGTAATTGATTGGACATTTTTAGGCTTGTCGATCCCGATGTGGACGGCGGTCTTAACACTTCTGCTCGCTATTTTAGGAGTCTGTATCAATTTATATGCAAAACGCCCAGTTAAGAAATATTTAAGATACTAGGGATTGATGCTATGTAAATGCCTAATAGTTAGGCAGATGTGGACACAGATTAAATATGATCTTCTTTTCTCTTTTACAGGTTTTATGGGGGATCATTAGGGTATAGATATGCAACAAAATAATATAATTAAATTGGAAGATATTGATCTGAGTTTCGGCTCTAGGCAGATCTTTAAAGACCTGTCGCTGGCGATTCCAGAAGGGAAGATTACGGCGATTTTAGGCCCATCGGGTTCTGGTAAGACAACGCTTTTGAGGCTCCTAAGTGGTCAGATTGTTCCGCAATCAGGAAAAGTAACACTGATGGGGGAAGATGTAGGCACCATTTCTGTGAAGAGTCTTTATGATATTCGTACCAAAATGGGGGTACTTTTCCAATCGGGTGCGCTATTTACGGATATGACGGTTTACGATAACGTCGCCTTTGCGCTTCGTGAGCATACAAAGCTTGATGAGTCGATGATTAATACGCTTGTATTATTGAAGCTTCAATCAGTCGGTCTTCGCGCATTAAAGGATTATTTCCCGACACAATTATCGGGCGGACAAGCAAGGCGTGCAGCACTTGCGCGTGCGATTGCACTTGATCCATCACTTTTGCTTTATGATGAGCCTTTTGCAGGGCAAGATCCGATTTCGATGGGTGTTTTAATTCGCCTTATTAAGAATTTGAATGATGCGCTGAAGATTACGAGCGTTGTGATTTCCCATGATGTTGAAGAAGTATTATCGATCGCAGATCACGCATGTATCTTGGGTGAGGGTCGTATTATCGCTTATGGTACGCCGGATGAAATTAGATATCATCAAGATCCATGGGTGAAACAGTTTATTAATGGGGAAGCTGATGGCCCTGTGCCATTCCATATTCCGACGAAACCTTTAGAGGAGGTTCTATTTTGAGTAATATCATTGTAGCTACCGGCGAAAAGACGCGCGGAATAATTACCCATGTAGGAGAGATTACCCAATTATTGGGCAATATTCTTATTAATTCTTGGTATCTTTTTAAAAAACCGGGGCTTTTTGTACGCCAGATCTATCAGCTTGGTATTTTATCTTTACCGATCATTCTCCTTTCAGGATTGTTTGTGGGGATGGTGCTTTGTTTCCAAGCGTTTGTGAATCTGATTAACTTTGGGGCAGAGGCATCCGTTGGTACGATTGTGGCGCTTGCGCTTTTTAGAGAGTTGAGTTCTGTTTTAACAGCACTTCTCTATACAGGGCGAGCCAGTTCTTCGCTCACTGCTGAAATTGGCTTAATGCGTGCTACTGAGCAATGGGCAAGTTATGAGTTGATGGCGATTAATCCGATTCAATATATTTTAACGCCTCGTTTTTGGGCGGGAGTGATTGCTGTTCCGATCCTTGCGCTATTATTCAGTGCGGTTGGAATCATTGGTGGTTACGGCGTTGCGACGACTTCACTTGGGGTTGATGGCGGGGCTTATTGGTCACAAATGAAGTCTGGTGTCGATTTTGGTGTAGATATTGGCCTTGGAGTGGTTTTAAAAAGTTTTGTTTTCGGTATAATATCGAACCTTGTTGCGCTTTATATCGG
>CAZPIQ010000205.1:0-2336 GCA_964586665.1 uncultured Ignatzschineria sp.
TGACCACAGCACGCATAATTCCTTTAGGATTAATGCCAAAATGCTGATAGTAAGACCGATCTTCCATTGCAAGGAGTGTATCTACTAGCATTGGTGGAATATCTTCACGCTTTAATAATATTCGGTCTTCATTATGAGTGGGGTAGATTGAGGCGATTAGGAGAGGCTCAATACGTGCTAGAGCGATGTCGTCCCCTGTTTTACGATCTTTGATATCTTTAACTTTATTACTATTAAAAGTAACATCAATGATTTGTGAGTCTTCAGTGCCATCACTATAGGTGAATGGACGAGTATGCACCGACATTGTTTTGGTGGCTTCGTCGAAGTTAAAAGTGCCGGGTTGTTTTAATGATTTTGATGGGCGATAGAGAATCCATTCAAGCTCTTGCTCGAAATCTTTAGGCTTGAGGTATTGGCCTGAAAAGAGTTCTAAGGGGCGAGCATATACTCGCGCTGGAAGGGCCCATTGGCGATTCTTGAATTCAGGCGTAATCTCATGATCGGCTTTAACAAGAAAATAACCAAAAATCGGAATTGAGATCAACGCCACAATCACGATGATAGAGATTATAATTCGCATAAGATACGCGACTGAGCGATTGATTCGTTCGCCGAGTGTAAGGTGTTTCTTTTTTTCTTTCATAGGTATTACAGAAGCCAACTTCAGAGTGATGAGTATAAAAGTGATGAAACTCGCTGATTTCAATCGCTCTACGCATTGATATTCGAATCAATTGCTTCTCAAGTTTATAGGGTGCAAAGTAACGATACTTTGCCAACTTCGCATTATATAAGATACTTTCTCTAATGAAAAATATAGTTTTAATCAATTTACGTAGTAGCATTTTTAAAAAGATCGGTATAATCTAAAGCTATAAAATTAGCCTAACAGTATTTGAATTCCATAGAGGTAAAAAAGAGCGATGGCTGAAGAAGGAAGTAGGAAAGGCGAATCTTGGTTGCAACGACTAGGGTTCGATAAGAATAAAAATATTACTGTAGAAAGCCTTATTCGTGATTGCGAAAATGCAAAAGAACAAGGACTTTTAAGTGATGATTCCGTTCAGATGATCAGAGCAATTATTGCGGGGTCACAACAAATCGTGAGAGATATCATGTTGCCAAGGGCAAAAATGATTACAATCGCTATTGATGACGAACCTAAAGTTGTTTTAGAGCGCATTATTAAATCTGGGCATTCCCGTTTCCCTGTTCTCTCAGAGAATCATGAAGAGATTTCAGGTGTTCTGCTCTCTAAAGATCTTTTGCCGTATGTAGGGGAAAAGGATCTCGATATTAGATCGCTTATTCGTCCTGTTGAATATGTACCGGAAGGGAAGTTTGTCACTGCATTACTGAACGACTTTAGAATGAAGCGTACCCATATGGCGCTTGTCGTTGATGAGTTCGGTTCAGTTTCAGGTCTTATTACGATCGAGGATCTATTAGAGCAAATCGTGGGTGATATTGATGATGAGCATGATCGTAATATAGAGCCAGAAGAGCATGTGAAGTTAGTTGGCGAAGGTGTTTATATCATTAATGCTTTGATCCCGATTGAAGAGTTTAATGCTTATTTTGAACAGGGTTTTGATGAGGAAGATGTTGAAACGCTGAGTGGTTTATTGATGAAAACCGCAGGGAGTCTTCCTGCTGAGAACGATGTTGTTGAAATTGGTGAAATGAGATTTAAAATTTTACCATTTAGCGGTAATTACATTGAGCGCGTAGAGTTATCTTACGGGGTCAGTGCAGAGTAGTTGTATGGTTATGTTGTATTAATAATTGCCAATTGTAGAATCATGTTTGACAGAATTCGGATCTTGGCATAATATATCAATTCTTAATTCCTCGATAGCTCAGTTGGTAGTAGCACTTGACTGTTAATCAAGGGGTCCCTGGTTCGAGCCCAGGTCGAGGAGCCAAATTAAGAAGCCTGAATCAAATGATTCGGGCTTTTTTTATGTTAAAAGAAAAAGGAGATAGTCAATGAAAAGGATATTTGGGCGATTGGGGCTTTTTCTATATTGTTTCTTTTTAGCGGTCACTGCTCAGGTCGGGCTCGCAGATGAGCCACGTGAGATAAAGATCTTAAGGCAAACGCCTTCGGATCTCGATCGGGCTATTAGTGATCATTTGTGTATGAGTTACGAAGCGATCCATCCCTATCATCGTTGCCAGGAGCGCTATTATGAGCAAGGGGAGCTTTCTCAAGCTGAGCTCGCTGAGTATGACTTTATCGTGACTACAGAGCAGTTTTACAATGAGGCTTTAGCGCGTAATTTTGCACTTGTGCTACCGCTGTATCAACAGGCTTTTACGATAGTTGTGAG
>CAZPIQ010000206.1:0-2312 GCA_964586665.1 uncultured Ignatzschineria sp.
TCCCAATATTTAAACCTTAAATTGCGCTAAAAGCTCTGTCACTTTTATTTTTTCATCAGCCTCTTCGAGCGACTTAAGATGTTCAATCATAGGATGAAGCAACCGATTGGTTAATTGCACTGTCATTTTTTCAATCAATGCCGGATCAAACCCTGCCTCTAGCTGATTAAGAAGTCGATGAAGCGCTTGATCTCGCTCTCGATCTGCATATTCAAGCATTGCTTGCACAGAACCACCTATCTCAGCCAAATTATACCAATGATTCCAACGACCTAAACCTTCTTTAACATATTTTCTTGCACTAAGCGCAGCTTCTTCACGCGCCCGCTGATTATCTTCAACAATTTCATTCAAATTATCGACCGTATAAAGATAAATATTCGCGAGCTTTTCAAGCTCTGGTGAAATATCCCGTGGTACAGCTAAATCAATCAATAACATTAATCTATTTTTACGAAGTTTTAATGCCCTTTTAATCATCTCTTTGGTAATTAATACTTCTTGTGCTGCGGTTGATGAAACGACGATATCAGCTTCGGGCAATAGTGATTCCAATGCATCTAATCCATAGGCTGACGCCTCTATTCCAAGCTCATTAATCATTAATTCAGCGCGTTCAATTCGACGATTAACTATCGTTATTTTACGTACACCGGCCTCTATAAGATGCCTTGCAACAAGCTCTATTGTTTCACCTGCACCCACGAGTAAAACTCGATGATTCTCTAATCCATCAAAGATGTTTCTCGCTAGTTGAACCGCCGAAAAAGCAACTGATACTGCAAACGCGCCGATATTGGTTTCCGTTCGAATCTCTTTGGCAACATTAAAACTCATCTGCAATACACGCTGAAGGTATTTTTTGGCAGTACCGAATTCTGTCGCTATCGCTAGAGAGTCCTTCATCTGCCCCATGATTTGAGGCTCACCTAAAACCAACGACTCAAGCCCGGCTGCAACCCTAAAGATATACTCAGCGGCAGCTTCACCTTGGTACTGATAAAGGTGTGATTTTGCCATTTTGGCATCTAACTCTGAATAGTTTGCCCAAACAGTGCAAAACTCATCAATAGGCATTAATAACTCATAGAAGTAAAACTCCGTACGATTACAAGTAGAAAGCACCACAACTTCTGTCGCAATCCTGCTACTTTTAGCCATTGCTAAAAAAGCACGAATATTCTCGGGGACAAGCGTTGCTCGCTCGCGCACCTCAACAGAAGCTGTTTTATGTCCAATCCCTAAAACTAATAAACTCATGAGTTATTTCTAATCCAAATATTTAAAATGTCGCAATGTAATATTCACATAGCATGTAAGCCTATTACGAATCCGGTTAAATCATACCAAAATTCGGTAATATAAGCATTGAGTTATATCGTAAATCGCCCGCTTAATAGCATCATTGCGAAATAGTCTACTGTCACTCAATGCACCATCATGACAGTGATTCTTTTGCCATGCCACAAAAAACAAAAGCATCTGACAAGTCAAATGCTTAGCAATAGAGCCATCGCATTATTACCAATAATAAGGATATCCCCCAAAGCCAAATCCAAACCCAGGTCCACCGCCCCAATAACCTGCTCTAATTGCTGGGCTATTAAAGAAAGGTTCATCATAATAAATTTGTTGTTGCTGTTGTGGACTTAACCAAAATTGATAATCACTTGCATCCATCACTAAAACACGCACGCTTTCACCAGCGATATTAACAGTATCCGCAGACTTGATTGTACCCACAGCAGCGATATAACTGCCTGGAGAGTACCCTCGAAGATTCACCGCGCCTTGAATATTTACAATCAAACGTTGATTATCAAGTTCGCTGTTTGTAATTGGAAATCCATCTGCATTCAAATTATATCTGACTGCCTCTATCCTTACAGCATTGCCGTCACTATTGATCGTCGTAATCATTCCGCCTAGCAATGCTTCTTTTCCAATAACATCTTGATTACTAAAAGCATCTATTTGGTAATCACCATACGCTTCTGGATTATTAGTAGAAATATTACCGCCTGCGCCTAGTGAAGCACATCCTGTAATAATGCTAGCGAGCAGCACAAAAGAAATTCGTTTAATTATATTCTTCAACATTTGATATTACTCCTCACACAGACTTCGTCTAATTATAAGCCATCTTTATTTTTTACAATAATTTTATGAAGCAACTTTACATGGCGGTACGGCCTATAAAAATGACACGGTGATCTTCTGGCAAAAGATATCTATTTATCAAAAATCTTAAGACGATCCCATTTGGCATCAACTTCAGCAACCACATCAGGATCTTTAATAATCGGCGTGCC
>CAZPIQ010000207.1:0-2294 GCA_964586665.1 uncultured Ignatzschineria sp.
TACCCTTTATAATCACCATTTTTTAGAAAAAACTCAAATGAGGACATGCCCTAGATTCTTTTTATGACTCTAGAGCTCACAGTCCTACCAGCAGCACGACGGAAATATCCAGCCACCCCTTGTGAGCACTAGATACAATCTGATGAATTGTCTATCCAACGCATTCACAGCAACAATGGAAGGAGACTCCTGATTAACTCCACAGATTTCACTCTCGCCTTTCAAATCCCAATGAATCTTGTCTCAAATACAGATGTCACTAAATTCCAGCTAAATTTGTTTAATCAACCCTAACAGTTATTGCTGTTTCTTTGAGATTTAGCCCGTAGGCTGCTTCAGCCAAGCGTAGTAATCATCATGCCACACACTCAAAGTTGAGCATAATCGACCATATACTCTGATTGTCCTTGATCAAGATATACCTCATTTTGACCGGTTTGCAAAGTATACTGCAACTTTTTTAATACATCCCCCTCCTCACTGATTCTCTGTAGCTATACGCTTTAACTTCACCAACTCTGCATTATGAATGGCCAGATGATTCCAATATTTCTGATGATTTCATATGCCAGCACCACAACCCAATCATTTCGGAACCGCTTGTTCCAGCCAGAAGTTTCGCGCTACCACTGTATTAGCCAGTCCAAAGTGCTGGAATTGCCTCTTTATCAATGACGTTAATTGATGGGGTACTCTCGACACTCACAAGATCGGCAACCAAGATTCCAAAAGCAGCAGACAGTTTACACAACGTCGAAATACTAGGGTTGACTGCATATTTATCTACTTCAACTAACATGCCTTTACTGTTGCCTGCTCTTTTTGATAGGTTTTGACAGAACATCCAGTGACAATTTGAGACGTTTTCTATGTTCCTTTATCTTTGCTGCCACAACTCGATTGATGAAATAAGCATCAGCACCTCTATCGGTCGTTATATTGACTTTTTGGTCATTGCGATGTATCTTGCCTCATTGAGTAATGGAGTAACCGTTGATTTTCGCTTCAAAATCAATTGGGGTTTGATGAGTTAAATACTTTGTTAATGGGTGGTCGTTGTTTCAGGAAGCTTGTTTGTCGCTATCGGTAGCCAAAATACACTTCTATTGAACATGCGGATTAAAAAAGTAATACGTACTGTCCGTTACCACTATTTTTTCTCGGCGATATTCTTCTCATCAGTACTGGCATACCTTGTTTTATAAAGCAGCGCTATGTAAAGATATTCTGACTCTTGGAGCCGTAATATTCCTTTTCTGATATAGCTATCAATCTGCAAAATCAGCTTAGAAAGGCTCGAGCCACCTAGAGTTGGAAAATTCAGACATTGGCTAGAGTTGGTTAAAGGTCGTGTTGATTGTAAATTGACAATAAAGTATCATACTTTGTAATTTCAGAACCTTTTCAAACTCGTGAATAGGGTAATTACTCTTAATATAAGTATTCAAAAATCTACCTTTTGAGCCATCCCTAATAGTTAAAAAACCTACATGCCAATTTATATTGTTAAAGGCTTGGAAAAAACCTCTTTATATCTTTGTGCAGGTTTACAGGATAATCATCTATTGTACCGTTACACTCCATTGTCGATACATTCTACAATAATTATTGTAACTGTAATAACCCACAGGGTTCCCATCTGCATACTCTTCCTTACAAGAGCTGTAAAGTCATATATTTGCGTGTTTTAAGCTCATCTTGCACCGTTTGCCAAATCGGCAGACTGTTCTTTTTGAGCGGCGCTTTTGTTTTCAAGAAGGTGTTTTTTAATATACGATATCATCCCACTTTTCTTCTAATGGCCACGAAGTGATACCCATTTTAGCTGCTCTAGCAGCATAGCTTGATACGGACGAAGAAGAGATGGTTAAGCTTTTGGCTATTTGCCAGTGTGTCAGTTTTTGTCCGTATTTAAGTCGGAGAATATCTTTAAGTTTTTTCATAGTAATAGGTACTGTCGACATGATTACTCTCATCACATTAAAAATGACAGAATAAAAGTTAAACGCACCTATTGACTAGAATGCAAGCAATTCAATAACATCGATGCAGATCGCTAACATTTTGGTTCAAAATTGATCTCGATGGATGTTATTCTGTGATCTAAGCTAATGAAAATATGCAAGTAGGGGACATTCTATATCTCTAATAACATCCTGTGCTTAAAACGATACTCGCCTATACCTATCACTCTTTATTCAAAGTAAATCTGCGCCGATACTCACTTGGCGTTAAACCGACAATGCGCTTAAATATCTTACGAAACGCACTGACATCACTATAACCCACCTTCC
>CAZPIQ010000208.1:0-2264 GCA_964586665.1 uncultured Ignatzschineria sp.
ATCGTTGAAGGTGGGGATATCGTTGAGCCATTACGTGATCGTGTACTCGGTCTTGTTGTTGCTGAAGATGTATTCGTACCAGGATCTGATGAAGTTCTCTTTGCAGCAGGTACACTTCTTGATGAAGCGGCTGTTGATCTTCTCGATGAGAAGGGTGTGGATGAGTTAATTGCTCGTTCAGCGATTACTTGTAAGAACCGTCATGGTCTTTGTGCTAAATGTTATGGTCGTGACCTTGGTCGCGGTCACCTTGTTAACCCAGGTGAGTCAGTGGGCGTTATCGCTGCGCAGTCAATCGGGGAACCAGGTACACAGTTAACGATGCGTACGTTCCATATCGGGGGTGCGGCATCGGGTTCTGCTGCGGTTTCTAACGTTCAGGTTAAAACAAAAGGTACGCTTAAACTCGTACGTATGAAAACTGTTCGTAACAAAGATAACAACCTTGTTTCAATCTCACGTTCAGGTGAGCTTATCATCATGGATGAGTTTGGTCGTAACCGTGAGCGCTATAAAGTTCCTTACGGTGCAACCATTGTTGTTGACGAGGGTGGTAGCGTAAACATTGGTGATATCGTTGCAACTTGGGATCCACATACAATTCCTGTTATCGTTGAAGTTTCAGGTCATATCAAGTTTGTTGACTTTGAAGAGAATATCAACGTACAGAAACAAACAGATGACATTACAGGTCTTTCTAACCTGATCGTTCTTGATTCTAAACAACGTAATACAGGTGGTAAACGTCCTTCTATCTATGTTGTGGATGAAGCGGGTAATGAACTCAACATCCCAGGTACTGATGTAACAGCAATGTACACATTACCTGTTGGTGCGATTCTTAACTTGGCAGATGGTGATGTAGTATCAATTGGTGATGCGCTTGCTCGTATCCCACAAGAGTCTTCAAAAACTCGTGATATTACCGGGGGTCTTCCACGCGTTGCTGACCTCTTCGAAGCAAGACGTCCTAAAGAAGCTGCAATTCTTGCAGAAACGACAGGTATCGTAAGCTTTGGTCGTGAGACTATGAGTAAACAGCGTCTTATCATCACTGATTCAGCGGGTATTGCACACGAAGAATTGATTCCAAAATGGCGTCATGTGAACGTGTTCGAAGGTGAAACAGTTGAGAAGGGTGAGATCATCGTTGATGGTGAGTTAAGTGCACATGATATTTTACGTCTTCTTGGCGTGAAAGAGCTTGCAGCTTACCTCGTGAAAGAGATCCAAGACGTTTACCGTCTCCAAGGGGTTAAGATCTCAGATAAACATATCGAAGTGATGCTTCGTAAGGTTGAGATTCTTGAAGCGAATGACAGCTCATTCATCAAAGGTGAGCAAGCGGAATTCGTAACAGTGCTTGGTGAAAATGATCGTCTTGAAGCAGAAGGCAAAGTTCCTGCAACTTTCCACCCTGTACTTCTTGGTATCACGAAGGCATCACTTGCAACGGATAGCTTCATCTCAGCAGCATCGTTCCAGGAGACAACACGTGTCTTAACAGATGCTTCTATTCGCGGTCTTAAGGATCATCTCCGTGGTCTTAAAGAGAACGTTATTGTGGGTCGCTTAATCCCTGCAGGAACAGGTCTCATTTATCACGAAGAGCGCCGTAATGCTGCAAAATAATTCATCATTTATTAGATAGTGAATTAGCAATAGATCAAGCGCTCCTTTAGGGGAGCGCTTTCTCATTCAAAATAGAAGAGGGGAAATAGCGTGCCTGTTTCAAAACGTAAATTAATTGCATCGAGAAAATCAGCAAGATTCTTTTTAATCCAAGCACTTTATGAGTGGCAGATTTCTCAAAGCTCATTAAGTGATATGAGTGCAAATGTGGCTACTAACGAGAAGTTCTCAGAAGCCAATAGTGAGTATTTCCATGAATTACTCCAAAATATTACCCAAAATCGTGCAAAGCTTGACGAAGTCATTGCACCTTTTATTGATCGTGATATTGAACAGATTGACCCAATCGAACATGCGATTCTCTGGCTTGGTACTTATGAGTTACAAAACCAGCTCGATATTCCTTATAAGTCAGTTATCAATGAAGCCGTTGAACTTGCAAAACAGTTTGGCGCAGAAGGCAGTCATCGTTATGTGAATGGTGTTTTAGATAAAATTGCTAAAACAGTGCCACTTCGTGAAGGTGAGAAGTAGATTCAGTTTTAATGGATAGCTTCAACGACATTTTAGCCCGATAGATACACATGTCTATCGGGCTTTTATTGTTTTGTGATATCTTTTAAGTCTCTTAT
>CAZPIQ010000209.1:0-2230 GCA_964586665.1 uncultured Ignatzschineria sp.
CGGCATGTATCGGTAACTCAGGTCCATTAATTACAGAAGTTGGCGAAGCAATTGATCAAAATGATTTTGCAATGTCAGCGGTACTCTCTGGTAACCGTAACTTTGAAGGTCGTATCCATCCACAAATCAAAACTAACTGGATTGCATCACCTCCTTTAGTTGTTGCATTTGCACTTGCGGGTACAACACGTCTTGATATCTCAAAAGATCCAATTGCAAAAGATAAAGATGGTAACGATGTATTCTTAAAAGATATTTGGCCTTCAAATCATGAAATTGCAGAAGCTGTTGCGAAGGTTGATGGTTCAATGTTCCGTAAAGGATATGATGGCGTATTTGATGGTGATGCTCACTGGCAGGCGCTTGATGTTGCAAAAACTGAGACATTCCAATGGAATGATAAATCAACATACGTTCAACATCCTCCATACTTTGAGAAAATTGACCAGCCAATTCAGGCGGTTAAATCGATTGAAAATGCAAACGTACTTGCATACTTCGGCGATTCAATCACAACTGACCATATCTCACCAGCAGGTGTAATCATGGCAGGTGCACCAGCGGGTCTTTATCTTCAAGAGAAAGGTGTAGCACCTAAGGACTTCAACTCATACGGTTCACGTCGTGGTAACCACGAAGTAATGATCCGTGGTACTTTTGCGAATATCCGTATTCGTAACAAGATGCTCACAGATGTTGAAGGGGGCTTTACTAAGCACATTCCTACAGGCGAAACACTTCCAATTTATGATGCAGCAATGCGTTATGAAGCAGAAGGTACACCATTAATCGTATTAGCAGGTAAAGAGTATGGTTCAGGTTCAAGCCGTGACTGGGCTGCAAAAGGTCCTAACCTTTTAGGTGTTAAAGCAGTGATCGCTGAGAGCTATGAGCGTATTCACCGTTCAAACTTGATCGGTATGGGTATCCTTGCGCTTCAGTATAAAGATGGTCAAAATGCTGAGAGCTTAGGTTTAACGGGTGAAGAGTCATTCTCTATCCAAGTAGATGACAGTGTTAAACCAGGTCAAGATATTCAAGTAACAGCGAAGAAAGCAGATGGTTCAGAAGTGAACTTCACAGTACTTTGCCGTATTGATACGCTTAACGAAGTAGATTACTACAAAGCAGGCGGTATCTTGCATTATGTTCTTCGTCAAATGATCGCAGAGCATAAATAGTCTGAAAAGATGATCCAAGTAATCATCTGTTTTAATAACAGATAGATGATGCAAAAGAGGTGCTATTTAGCGCCTCTTTTTTTATATTCATATGTTATGATTAGAAGGTATAGTAATGCTTATTAAATGCTTGTAAGGAATTTATATTTATAAGACCTTATAGAACGTTTGTAAACTTAATTGAAGGAAGAGAATCATGAAAAATATTATTAAAATGACATCACTTGTTGCAATCGTTTCAGTAGTGGCTGCATGCTCAACATGGAATAGCATGGATACAGCAGAAAAAGGTATGGTTATCGGTGCGGGAACAGGTGCTGTAGCAGGTGCAGCTGTAACTGATACGATCTTTGGTACAGCTGTTGGTGGCGCGCTCGGTACTTGGGCGGGGACTGAAATTGGTAAGGCGATGGATAAATAATCATTATTCTAAGTATTAAAGTTATGTAATAACACTCAATAAAATGCAAAGCCCCTGATAATGGAAAATTATCAGGGGCTTCTTATATGTATTTTAGGAGTTAATCACTCTTCATTAAAGAATGTAAGGGCCATATTTATTATCTTCAGGTATTCCTGGTTGCATTAGCCACTTAATTAAGAAAAACCAGCCAATCACCGGAATAAAGAGTAAAATCTGTACCCATCCACTTCGACCAACATCGTGTAATCTTCTTGAAGTTGCCGCGAGCGATGGAAGAATAAAGATCATTACATAAGTAGTGAAGAGAAAATCGATCTTAATTGTAAAGTGTAAAACAACATCAAGTGCAAGAGCTAATAATGCAAATGAGATATTAAATAGGACATAATACCAAAATCCACGAAGGGGTAAACGGCCCTTTGCTGAAACAAATTTATCAAAAGCTTGTTTATACCAACCAAAAGGTGAGAGTTCAGGAGCGATCGGTCTTGTTTGAGATCTATCTAAAGCTTGATCAACTGCTGATTTTTGATTGTCGTTACAATGAGACATGATTGATACCTACTTTTTTATTTCTGTGTACGGGTTTCCCAGCGTTTCTTTGCTAAAAGACGCATATCAGGCA
>CAZPIQ010000210.1:0-2176 GCA_964586665.1 uncultured Ignatzschineria sp.
AAAGAGGCTATTTAGCAATATAAAACGACTATTAGTTTGACAACTGAGTCAAATTTAAGCTACTACTATCCATACGTCCAATGATTATTCACCAAAAGTGAGTTCATAAAACAACAATAACAAACCCTGTTTACAGACGATAAAACGCAATACACAAGCGTCAATCATTCAAAATCATTGAGTGAATTAGTAGTGACATAATAAAATAAGACACAAAAATAAATAAAAAGATGACAACAATGAGTGTCATCAATATAAAAAATCATTTGAAGGGCGGTATAACCAAAAATAGGAGGATGAACTATGGCACAGAACATAGATCAACAACCACGCCCATTCGATTCTAAGGACTTTGCCTCTATCGAGGTCACAGCTGATTTTAACCACTTTGTCCGTAAAAAGAACTCGTTTCTCTTTACGGTTGCCGGCATTTTTCTCTTCATTTACATCTTGTTGCCGATTCTTGCTTTTACACCCATTTTACAAAAACCTGTCATTGGCGCGATTACTGGTGTTTGGCTCTACTCTGCCATGCTTTTCGTGATGACAATCGTGCTCTGTATGGTCTATATTCGCAAAGCATCCCATTTTGATAAGGAAGCTGCTCGCGTTATTGATGAATATCGTGCGCAGATGGATAAGGAGGCAGGATTATGAACTTTACTTCAGTAGGATTCTTCTTAGCGATTGTAGGGTTGACCTTAGTCGTAACCTATATCGCTGCAAAACGTACTTCTTCTGCGAGTGATTTCTATACCGCTGGCGGTGGCCTTAAGGGATGGCAAAATGGATTTGCAATTGCCGGAGATTATTTATCGGCGGCAGCATTCTTAGGTGTATCAGGTGCAATTGCTTTAACCGGATTTGATGGTTTCTTCTTCTCAGTCGGTTATGTGGTTGCGAACCTTGTTCTGCTCTACTTGATTGCCGAACCCATGCGTAATCTTGGTAAATATACCCTTGCTGACATGCTCACCGCACGCTTTAATGAAAAACGTGTTCGCGGCGTTGCAGCCGGTGGCACAATTGTCATTGTCATTCTCTATATGATTGCCCAACTCGTAGGTGCGGGCGCGCTCATCAAGCTACTTTTTGGGATTGATTACTGGATCGCTGTGATGATTGTTGGCGTAATGATGACCACCTATGTACTCTTTGGAGGCATGACGGCAACTTCTTGGGTTCAGATTATTAAAGCCTTCTTACTCTTATTCGGAACAGCGCTACTTGCTGGAATGGTCTTTGCAAAATTCGGTTATTCACTGACAAATATGTTTAATACCATTGCCGAAGAACATGGCGAGCAGTTCCTAATCCCCGGCATTAAATACTCAAGCCCCATTGATTCTGTTTCCATGATGATGGCACTTGTACTCGGAACTTCTGGATTGCCGCATATCTTAATGCGATTCTTTACTGTAAAAGATGCAAAAACAGCAAGATCCTCCATCTCATGGACCACCTGGATTACCACGATCTTCTTCTCACTCACCATCTTCCTAGGCTTTGGTGCTCTACAATTTGTCGGCATTGATGCCATTATGGCAGAAAATAAGGCGGGGAATACAGCGGCTCCCTTATTAGCGCATTATTTAGGGGGCGATGTATTAATGTCCTTTATTAGTGCTGTTGCCTTTGCGACAATTTTAGCAGTTGTCTCAGGGCTAGTACTCACGGGCGCTGCGGCCATTTCTCATGATATCTATGGGGAGATCATCAAAGATGGTAAGCTGACTATTACACAGCAAGTTTCAGCAGCTAGAGCAGGATCGATCGGTATTGCGGTACTTTCAATTTTCCTTGCACTCTTTGCGCAAAACCTGAACGTCTCCTTCTTAGTTTCCTTCGCCTTCTGTATTGGGGCATCTGGTAACTTACCGGTCATTCTCTATACGATCTATTGGAAAAAATTCAATTCAACAGGTGCTGTTGCGGCGATTTCAACCGGCGTTATCTCTTGCTTAGTATTAGGGGCAATGGGACCGAATATCTGGTCTGAAGCACCAGGTGCCGCTATCTTTATCGGGAAACCGCTCGTCGACCTAGCCGTTCCTGCCATTATCACGATTCCGCTTGGGTTCTTAGCAGGCTACTTAGGCTCTCTTTGGGGGGCTAAGAAGCATAATACTGATGAAGCTGAATTGATTTATCAGGAGATTCGTGTGAAAGCGAATAC
>CAZPIQ010000211.1:0-2152 GCA_964586665.1 uncultured Ignatzschineria sp.
TTGCAATATAGTCGCCTTGTCGATATTCATTGTCATGCCAATCAAAGGTCATGCGTGCAAGTGGAACGCCCCATGCATCCTTATAAGTTGGATCAAGATCGATGTAAGCATTTTTATAAGACATCACAGAGCCTTCAGCGCTAATGCTAATATTTCTCTGGTAGCCTTTCTGTTTTCCCTCTTTCCAACCTTTTCCCCATTTAGGCGTGCCTGGCGCTGTGCCGGTTTGCCCAATCGGACGACCACCAGTATTAGTCACAGAGATATAAGCACCGCCGACGAAGTTCCCCTCACGGTGATCAAAGTTGAGTCCATTGTAGTCATCAATCACGATGCCTGAAGCCCCCGCTCCAATAAATGGATTGTTTTGTGCGCCTTCTTTAAGGTAGATTGATGCGCTTGTGTAGTATTGATAAGCGAAGTTTTTACCAACAACGCCTTTGCCTGTTTTCGGATCATAAGGTTGACCAATGCCAGAGACGAGCAGAAGCTTCACGTTATGCACTTGGAAAGCACAAAGAAGCACGAGATCTGCCGGTTGGAATACAAGATTACCATCGCCATCAACATAGGTGACGCCTGTTGCTTTTTTACCTGAATCATCAGTGTTGACTTTAATCACTTCACAGCGAGTACGCATTTCAAAGTGCGGGCTTGGAATAAGCGCCGGCAATACACATGCTTGTGGACTTGCTTTTGAATACATATAGCAACCAAAGTCTTCACAATATCCGCAGTAGTTACAGGCCCCAATACGAACGCCATAGGGATTTGTTACGCTTTCAGATGCGTTTGATGCGGGAATAGGGAAGGGGTGAAGCCCCAGTTTATACGCTGCCTTCTTATAGATTTCTCCACTAAAGAGTGTTTTAAGTGCCGGCGTTGGATAGTTGCCTGATCTTGGCGCTTCAAAGGGATTACCACCAGGAATAATTTTTCCGTTGATATTACCTGCTTGACCAGATGTACCGCATACATCTTCAAACATCGCAAAGTGCGGCTCTAGTTCTTCATAGGTGACAGGATAATCTTGGATGGTCATATCCTCAGGGATAAAATCAGCGCCATATTTTTCGGTATACATCGTACGGATTTGAAGGTCTTCAGGAAGTGCGCGCCAAGTCATACCGTTCCAGTGAAAACCGCAGCCACCAACGTTGGTACCGAGATAGAATGAGCCAAGTTCACGATAAGGAACCGCAACATCATCTTCATGATAACGGATCGTGACAGTGTTATCTTTCATGCGTTGGAAGAGCTTAAAGCGCTGAACATAAGCAAGTTCATCGGCAACGCCAGGGTAAGGCGCAGCATCTGCTGTGGTTCTATGGTCGCCACGTTCAAGTGCAACGACATTGAGCCCCACATCTGTCAATTCTTTCGCCATGATAGATCCTGTCCAACCAAGGCCCACAACAACGACATCTTTCTTCGGCATAACCTTTTCAGGTGTTTTATTAATCATCTTCAATTAACCTCTTTTTCCAGCAATATCAACAGGGCCATAAGGGTAGACTTGACCGGGTTTATCCACATAATCCATAAAGTCCGCACGTGCGCCTGGGAAGCCTACTAATTTCCAACCAATCATATTCTTATTACCGCCATATCGCGGGTCGGATAAGAAGCCTTCTTGGGTATTTTTCCAAAGAAGATTAAAGAAGAAGGTGGATGAAGAGATGCCTTCAAGGGGAATTTTGCCAGCTTCCATGGTTTGCATCACATCGATTTGCGTAGCGCTATCAAGTTCCGCGAAGTTTTTCTGGTATTGCTGATTGAGGTAGGCTTCGATCTGTTTGATCGCTTGGCGATAGAGTTCATTTGGTGGATATTGCTCTTGATAGCCAAGGGTTGGCAGAGAGTCAATATGATAAGGGCCATGCATATAGAAGAGATCCCCTGTGCCAAAGTCGGTTAACATCTGACGATCAATAAACTCCGGAACACCGGCTGCAATCGCACCACCGCCGAGCTCATCTTCAGGAATAAGTTGATCTGTAATCGCATTGATAAATGCCCACTCAGCTTGGGTAAAGTATTGAGGTTGATAAGGTGCATTAGCGTCCGGATTATCCTTACTAAAAGCAATTGCCGGGACTAAGCAGATCGAGGAGGTCGCAACAGAGGTTTGTATAAACTTCCGGCGCGAAGG
>CAZPIQ010000212.1:0-2136 GCA_964586665.1 uncultured Ignatzschineria sp.
CATAAGCTTTACAGGTATAGCGACGTGCAGAAATATCAGCAATGGATTTCATAAAAACTCCTATGTTATGGTGAATATCAAAAATTCGTGCAAAAGACGAAGTTTTCATTTTGAAGGAAAGGTGAAAGTATATATTACACATCAAAACGAAAGTTATATGTTTTGTCTGATTAAAGGATTGCTTTCCCTAATTTAAAGAATTATGAGGAGATTGTCCAATAAGATCTATGAGCTTGCAGCCCTTTCTCTATATTGTAGATGGGATTATTAGATCGGCTGTCTAGTGAAATATAAAAGTATTATAAAAGTGTTATAAAAGGGGCGTAAGGTTTAAGGTTTATTGTCAATTTGCAATCAATGTATTTTATAAAATATTTGAAATAGTTTTTAGTGGTGAGTATTAGCATTTATACTAGTAGCATTAATAAGTTTGAAGAGGTTTAGCGTGGGAAAGCGATTAATACGCTCGATATTAGTAACACTATCGGCGACTGTATTTATATTATTTGTCATTGCAGCTTGTGCGGTGAAACCTTTACCGATGATTGAAAAGGAGTTAACTTATGCGTTGACTCCTAGTGGTGATACTCGCATTGCTAAAATCGCTACAAAAGAGGCTCCTGAAGATCCGAATTTAACAGGGGTTATTGAATTAGTTGATCCTCTTGATGCATTTGTTGCGAGAAGTGCGCTCATTCAGCTTGCTGATGAGTCGATTGATTTGCAATACTATATTTGGCACCCAGATACTTCTGGAATGATGTTGCTTCGAGAGCTTTATGCAGCCGCTGAACGGGGTGTTCGCGTTCGTTTGTTATTAGATGATAATAATACGCGAGGAATGGATGATATTATTTCAATTTTGAATGATCATCCTAATATCGAAATCCGTCTTTTTAATCCCTTTACAAATCGGAAGGTGCGATTTTTGGGGTACTTAATTGATTTTAAAAGATTGAATCATCGTATGCATAATAAGTCTTTTATTGTTGATGGAGAGGCCGCAATTGTAGGTGGGCGCAATATTGGTGATGAATATTTCGCAGCGGGAGATGGCATGGTATTTTCAGATTTAGATGTCATTGCGATCGGCGGTATCGTTAAAAATCTCTCTCAGGACTTTGATGGCTATTGGAATAGCGTACTCTCTTATCCAGCGGATACGATTATTACAAAAGAATATGGGAATGATTATAATGCGGCGCTCGAAAAGTTACATAAAACGACTTATCGAGCAGAGGTTGAAACTTATCAATCAGCTTTAAAACAGTCACTCTTACGTAAGAGTTTGATTGATAATAATTTAGAATGGAAATGGTCAGAAGCTTTTCTGGTATCAGATCCACCGAGTAAAGCGCTCGGAGTTTCGAGTGCAGATGATTTTCTTAAGCCACTCGCAAAAGCGATTGGAAGTGCGCATGAAGAGATCATTTTCGTCTCTCCTTATTTTGTTCCCACAGGTGAAGGTGTCGGTTTCTTAAAAGAGGCGGTGGCAAATGGTTTGGATATCTCGGTTTTAACAAATTCATTTGAAGCGACAGATGTTGCTGTGGTACATGCAGGATATGCTAATTATCGCAAAGAGCTTATCGATTCAGGTGTGAAACTCTATGAATTGAAAGGGAAATATGTGGATGATGTTCCAGACGTTCGTGATAAAGGATTAGTCGGTAGCTCGGCATCTAGTTTACATGCAAAAACCTTTGTCGTTGATGGTGAGCGTCTCTTTATAGGGTCACTTAATTTAGATCCTCGATCCGCAAAAATTAATACAGAGATGGGAATGGTTATTTTAAATAAAGCGCTTGCAGCTCAGATCCAAAATGGGATTAAAGGGCGTTTACTGGAAAGTTCCTATAAAGTGATATCTGAAGAAGGTCAGCTTCGTTGGCAGGTATATGAGGATGGTGAGCTTGTTAAAACTTACAATGTTGAGCCGAATACCAATGCATTTCAACGAGGATTAATGAAGGTTATGATGTGGCTTCCGATAGAGTGGCTTTTATAACTAACGTTTCAGGTGAACTGATTAAACAAAATCCCGGCATTTTAAAATGCTGGGATTTTATTTCTGTCTATTCAGCAAGTGTGCCAAAGAGGTCATAAGTGCTTGCTTCATCAATAAGGACTTTGACG
>CAZPIQ010000213.1:0-2113 GCA_964586665.1 uncultured Ignatzschineria sp.
AACTTCGGGACTCTTATGACCTGATCTAGTTAATACTAGCGGAGGAAAGTGGCGAATTCACTGCGTTAGCTTCAACTTGTGCTTGTGCGTGCTACTTTCTCTGCAATGGAGAATATATGAGTTTATTACACGCTATCACGAGAGATATTCCTGAAATTCCCGATGATAATTTAGTGGCGATGATTGATGCCATTATTCCTTATGTGGATTATGTGCAACTGCGCGAAAAATCTCGCTCGCCAAAATCATTAGCGCTTCTAATTGAGCGCTTGCTAGATGCCGGCATTTCAAAAGAGAAGTTGATCGTGAATGATCGCGCGGATATCGCCGTCGCTTTTGGGATTCCGAGAACCCACCTGACTGAAAAGAGCTTATCGATAGAGCGCTTGCAAGACGCATTTCCAGAGATGAAATTTGGGCGATCGTTTCATTCAGTCAGCCGAATTGCGCGCGAACTTCATCTCTATGATTACGGTTATTTGGGGCATATCTTTAGAACGAGCGAGAAGAGTTATCCGGCATTAGGCGTTGAGCCTTTAGCGGATGCTTATGAATCTATTCAAAACCAGCTCAAAGATAATCAGTTAAATGCCGGCAATTTGATTGCGATAGGGGGCATTGATCTAGATACGACTTCGAAAGTCACAGCGCATTCAGATGGTGTCGCCGTCATGTCCGCACTTTTCCCCGTTACGAATCATCTTTTTGATATCGAAAGAGGCAGGGCAAGAGCGCAGGCGCTTAGAGGCGTTTTAGCAGAGTAAATTTTTTAGGGTTGTAAAGTAGGTTTTTTGGCAAGGCTGTTGTCATGCATGTGTGTTTTTTTGAGTGCGGATATCGAGTCATTGAGGCACAAAAGTTTTCATGAGAAAAATGGCCAATAGCGCTGAAGTACAGCGCTTATAGGTAGTGTAAAGGCATTAAACGAGGATCGAGAAGCTGGAAGTCTCTCAACTGCTGGCGCGGGATTTTGATAAGCATGCAAACATTCGCCCCAGCTGTGAAAGTCTTTTAATTACTCTTCATACAACTTTCAACAATCAATCTGGTTAATCAGCTAATCAGCTAATCGGTTAATGAGTTAATGAGTTAATAAAAAACAATCAAAATTTAGAGGAGTGAAACATGGAAATACTCGTAAATGGCGAGAATGTTTCGATTGATGCTTCAATCAATACGGTTGAGAAGCTGATCGAACATCTTGATCTCACAAAGAGGCGATTTTTTATCGTTGAACAGAATCGAGAAGTTGTAAAAAAGGAAGATTACGCGAAGACCGTTATCGGCGCGGGTGATCAGTTTGAAATCGTACATTTTGTAGGTGGTGGTTAGGAATGACTTTAAAAATAGGTAACTTTGAATTTAACTCACGTCTTTTCTTAGGAACAGGGAAGTATCGTAACTTTGAAGAGCAACGTGGGGCGGTTGAAGCGAGTGAGACGGAAGTACTCACATTTGCGGTTCGTCGTATGAATATCTTTGATGAGAATCAGCCGGATCTATTAGAAGCTTTAGATCTTACAAAATATAAACTTCTCCCAAATACCGCCGGCGCTAATACCGCAGAAGAAGCAGTCAGAACCGCGAAGCTTGCTCATGCTTCAGGGCTTTGCGATATGATTAAAGTGGAGATCATCGGTTGCCCGAAAACGCTTCTCCCTGATCCTGTGGAAACGCTTCGTGCGACAGAGATGTTATTGAATGAAGGGATGACAGTACTTGTTTATACATCGGATGATGTTGTGCTTGCGCGTCGCCTTCAAGAGATGGGATGTCATGCGATTATGCCGGGTGCATCGCCGATTGGAAGTGGACTTGGGATTATTAATCCGATTAACTTAAAGCATATTATTGATCAAGCAACAGTGCCTGTCATCGTTGATGCAGGACTTGGTAGCCCGAAAGATGTGGCTTTTGCGATGGAGCTTGGTGCTGATGGCGTATTGATGAATAGTGCGGTGGCATATAGCGAAGATCCGATCAAAATGAGTCTTGCGATGAATCTTGCCACTAAAGCAGGTCGCCTTGCCTATGAAGCAAAGCGCATGCCGATGAAACTCACAGCAACCGCAAGTAGCCCATTAACAGGATTAATTACGAGTTAATTGATCGG
>CAZPIQ010000214.1:0-2048 GCA_964586665.1 uncultured Ignatzschineria sp.
AATGGTTGCTGTTGTCCATGGGCCTAGAGGGACCGCTCGTGCTACAAAATCTAATGACTATATAACAGCAGGTAAAACAGGAACAGCTCAAGTTAAAACAATTGCCCAAGGCGCCAAGTATAATGCAGATAAACTCGATAGGAGGCATCATGACCATGCTTGGTATGTTGCCTTTGCTCCAGCTGAGTCCCCTAAAATAGCTATTTCTGTTATTGTTGAAAATGGCGGCTCAGGATCCCGAGTTGCAGCTCCTATCGCCAAGAAACTACTTGATGCATGGATTAAAGATTTTAATACACCCTACGCACAAGAAACCCTAAACCGCGTTAAAGCAGAATCGTCAGCTGCTGAATCGGATATTGATGCTATGCTTCCACTATTAGAATTAGAATCAATGCCTATCCCAAATGAGGAGATTCCATCCGACCAAGAACCCAAGCCCCCTAAAAACAAAGCTGTTCCCAATTTAAAATCCCTGATGAATATTCGATTAGGCTCTGAGGAAAAACGAAATCTACAACACTATTACAATTTAGAAGAGGTATTAGAACATGAGATATGAAGAGCTCTATCATACGGAAGAAGTTAAACCTAAAGGCCTTCTCTCATTCTTACACCTCGACACTGTATTGATGTTTTTAATTATCACTCTTACGGCTTTTAGTATGTTGGTGCTTTACAGTGCATCAAATCACAATATGGACTACGTGATGTCACAAGGGTCAAAAATTTTGGCAGGTTATATCATCATGATTGTCATTGCCTTTATCCCCCCTAATCGAATAAAGCAACTTACACTTCCTTTTTATTTTGTAGCAATATTAATGTTGTTTGCCGTCATATTTATTGGTGTAGAAGCTAACGGTGCCCACCGATGGATTGATTTAAAAATCATACGCTTTCAACCATCTGAAATTGCAAAGCTCGCACTTCCGATGATGGTTGCCTACTACCTTAACAAAACCAATATACCGCCTACTTTTATAAATGTTGTAGGCTCACTGATTATTATTGCCATCCCTGTTTCACTGATCTTCATGCAGCCAGACTTAGGGACTGCTATCGTTATATTATTCTCGGGAGTTATTGTTTTATTTTTAAGTGGCCTACAATGGCGCTACATTGTGATTGCCACTATAGCCATTGGTGTCGCTATTCCAACAATGTGGTTCTTTGGAATGAAAGAGTACCAAAAAGATCGCGTTGAAACCTTTTTAAACCCTGAGCTTGATCCTTTAGGTAATGGTTATCAGATCATCCAATCTAAAATTGCAATTGGCTCTGGCGGAATCTACGGAAAAGGATGGGAAAATAGTACTCAGGTCTCACTCCAATTTCTTCCCGAAGCAACAACTGACTTTGTTTTTGCAATTATTGGTGAAGAATTTGGCTTCATCGGAACAATATTGCTCATGACCTGCTACTTACTAATGATTTGGAGGGGGCTTTATATTTCTCTTAATGCTAGAGATACTTTTTACCAACTCGTTGGTGGCTCTATCTGCCTAGTATTCTTCTTTTACGTTTTCGTTAATATAGGTATGGTCAGCGGTATACTACCCGTAGTTGGCGTCCCTCTTCCCTTTGTGAGTTATGGAGGGACATCTATCATGACTCTCTTTATCTCATTTGGTATATTAATGAACATCTACTCGCATCCCGCATCTATTAAAAAAAGGATTCAATAATGAGATTACGTCTATTAACTATTGGTTTAATTAGTGCTATTACATTGACGGCATGTGCATCTAACAATACAGATCAATCATCTAATACACGTCACGGTGAAACAGCACAAGTGCAAAAAAGTGCGCCAATCTCTCAACCAAAAGGTAGCTCTGTAGAGCGCACTAATCTTGCGGATCGAGCTGACGTACAAGCATTCATCAACAAAGCAAGTCGTGAGCAAAACTTAGATCCCAAATGGATGACAGAAGTTTTAAATCATACAAAACTCCAACCTAAAATTGTTGAAGCTATGAACCGTCCTGCTGAAGGCGTCATGAATTGGGGTAAATATCGCCCTATTTTCATGACCGAAAAACGCA
>CAZPIQ010000215.1:0-2045 GCA_964586665.1 uncultured Ignatzschineria sp.
GATTAGAGTTTTAATAAGGAAGGAAATAAATGACTACAAAAGTTGAAAATCAAAATGCAGCTGTAGCTGCAGATGGTTACCAAGAGAAGCTCGTTACAGTAAATCGTGTTTCTAAAACTGTAAAAGGTGGTAGACAATTCGCATTCGCTGCATTAACAGTTGTTGGTGACGGTAATGGTAAAATTGGTTATGGTTATGCAAAGGCTAAAGAAGTGCCGGTTGCAATCAAGAAATCAATTGAGCAAGCAAAAAGAAATATCAAGACTGTATCTCTCAATGGTGGTACACTTCAGTATTCTGTAACAGGTGTTCATAACGCAGCTCGCGTTTATATGCAACCAGCATCAGAAGGTACAGGTGTTATTGCTGGTGGTGCGATGCGTGCGGTATTCGAAGTTGCTGGCGTTAAAGACGTTCTAGCTAAATGCCAAAACTCACGTAATCCAGTGAACGTTGTTCAGGCAACTATCAAAGGTTTAACAGCTATGCAAACTCCAGAAGAGATTGCTGCTAAGCGTGGTAAATCTGTTGATCAGATCAGAGGGTAAGTTATGACACAGAAAACTGTAAAAGTAACGCTTGTAAAAAGCACAAATAGCCGCCTTCAATCACATCGTGATTGTGTTAAAGGTTTAGGTTTACGTCGTTTACACCATACTGTTGAAGTGATTGCTACACCAGAAAATATGGGTATGATTAACAAAGTTGCTTACTTGCTTAAAGTTGAGTAGTTGGGAATAGGTAAACAAATGAAATTAAATACATTAAAACCTGCATTTGGTAGTAAATCAGAACCAAGACGTGTAGGTCGCGGATGTGGATCAGGTCTTGGTAAAACAGCAGGACGTGGACATAAAGGTCAACACTCAAGATCTGGTGGTTACCATAAAGTTGGATTCGAGGGTGGACAACAGCCTTTACAAAGAAGATTGCCAAAAGTTGGTTTCAACTCGCAAATCGGTTTAGTAACTGTAGAAGTTCCATTATCAGCGCTTAACAAAGTTGAAGGTAATGAAATTACATTTGCTTCACTTGTAGATAGCAACATTATTTCAGCGAAATATACGCGTGCGAAAGTGATGCTTTCAGGTGAAATTAATAAGGCAATTACCTTAAAAGGTATTCGTGTTACTAAAGGCGCTAAAGCTGCGATCGAAGCTGCTGGTGGCTCTGTCGAAGAGTAAATATGCAAAAAAATCAAGTAGGGGCTAGTAACCTCGGACGTTTTTCAGGACTCTTGTCAAGACTATGGTTTTTAGTCTTGGCATTAGTAGTCTATAGAATTGGTGTGTATATCACTTTGCCAGGTATTGATGCTGTAACGCTTTCTGAGGTTATGGATCAACAGGGGCAACAAGGTGGTATCTCTGCAATGATCAATCTCTTCTCAGGTGGTGCATTTGAGAAGATGTCTGTGTTTATGCTTGGTGTAATGCCGTATATCACAGCTTCAATTGTTATTCAGATGTTATCAGTGGTATATCCTCCTCTCGAGCAACTTAAAAAAGAGGGTGAAGCGGGGCGTCGTAAGATGACTCAGTACACTCGCTATATGACTATTGCTTTCGGGGTTGTGCAAGGGGTTGTTTATTCAATCGCAATCATGAACGGTGGTTTCGTAAATGCTGAATTAGTGGTAATCCCACCAGTACTTTTCGTAACATTGTCTACTTTAACGCTAGTAACTGGGACAATGTTCTTGGTTTGGTTGGGTGAGCAAATCACTGAAAGAGGTATCGGTAACGGTATTTCGATGATTATCTTTGCAAGCATTCTTATGGGAGTACCTTCATCGGTTGCGTTCCTATTTGAAACTGCTACCACCCAGGGTGGTGCAATGTGGTTGTTAATCGTTGTTCTTTTCTTGTTAGTACTCGCAGTCATCTTTGTGATTGTATTTATCGAACGTGGTCAGCGTCGTATTACAATTCAGTATGCACGTAGACAGCAAGGAAGAATGATGTCGGTTGGAAATCAAACTAACCATCTTCCATTAAAACTCAATATGTCGGGAGTTATACCGGCAATCTTCGGTTCGGCATTCC
>CAZPIQ010000216.1:0-2014 GCA_964586665.1 uncultured Ignatzschineria sp.
TGCGTCAATTAAGCAATGAGATCGCACGTGGAATTTTAGGTGGGCGTAAACGCCGATAGGATTTAATTATTGCATTGGGTCATTTATGAACAGAGCCGGTTGATTTTGAGGCATTAAAGTCCATCTCCATTTGTGTTTGTATTTATATTTATATTTATATTTTCGATAGAAGAAGCTATTAGCACTAGTTAAAACTAGGCTAATAGCCTTTTTAAGGTCATTGAATTTACATCGTGATAAAAGCGTTGGCAATACCGAAATAGATAAAGACACCCACGATATCACAGATAGAAGTAATGAGCGGTCCACTTGCAGTTGCAGGATCCATCTTCAATTTATTAAAGATGAAGGGTAATGAGAGCCCAATCAAGCTTCCGATCATTACTACAAATATCATTGTTAAAGCAACGATAAACGCAATCTCAAAGCCGCCTCGATAAAACCCCACTAGTGAAACCGCAAGGGCCATTGAGAACCCCAGTAGTGCAGAGATAACAGTCTCTTTGCTAATCATCTTAAACCAATCTCGCATGCGGACTTCGCCAAGTGCCATGGCTCTAATAACGAGTGTAGCAGACTGTGCACCCGCATTCCCGCCACTATCGACTAAGAGAGGGAGAAAGAATACTAATGCGACATTATTTTCGATAAGCTCTTCATATGTCGCGATTCCTGCACCGGAAAAGACATTCATAAAGACAAGCACAATCAACCAAATAATACGTTTGCGATAGAGAAGTCCGATTGTTGCCGTGAGTATATTTTGATTTTCAAAACGATCGCTATTGATTGAAGCCATTCGATAGACATCTTCGGTACTCTCTTGCTCCATAACATCGAGTATCTGATCGATATGAATGACGCCAAGGAGATGCCCTGACTCCGCTACGACCGGAATAGTGACGAGGTCAGCATCTTGGAAAAGATGTGCGACTTCTTCTTGATCTACATTCGTAGAGAGTTTCTTTAAGTGCGTTTTCATCACTTTCTCAAGAGCAAGATCGCCTTTTGCGGAGAGCAGTTCGCGAATAGCGACAACTCCCACTAGTAATTTATCATCATTGAGAATATAGACATAGTGGATATCTTCGCGTTGATAGAGATTTTCGCGGAGAAATTGTATGGCCTCATCGACGCTTTGATGCATATCGAGGGTAATAAAATCATTGGACATTAGAGATCCTGCGGTCTCGATACCAAATTTCATGTTACGGTCTTGAATAACCATGAGCTTAACTCCTTATCTTTTATTTTCATAAAACGACAGTAATCAGATTGCTGTCTTCGATATATTTTGTTAAGCGCGGCAATGCGCAGCGGCCGACGCTGGTATCCCTAGGTAAAGAGCATATAGGTGATCAGTCTATTTTTAAGATCAAAAAAAACACCCAACCACAAGATTGTGAGGAGGGTGTTTTTTACAAGCACGTCAAAATAGAAGACGCGATTGCACGAGATCTCTCCTCTTTCGTAAAGTTTTAGCACTATATGGCATGTGGATTTAACCCGGCTACGTTAGATACTGCCTTAGCTCGACAGTTTCTGCTGACCCATTGGTGTCTCTCGACGTTTCTGGGCAGTAGCTTGCCTCCATATAGGAGCCTCACCTAACGAGGATAGTTAACCGATTGTTGGTTAACCCAAAATAATTTATTGTGAGCAATGTTACCGATTTATATTTAATAAGCAAATAAATCAAGATAAATATTATTTCCCCTTTTTCAATAAAACGAGAATAAAGCTAGCTTTTCTCTATAAATAGATTCGTTTAATAGGCTAATAGTGGATGTGGTTTATTAATTTAATGGATGAATATGAATAGGTATAAATAGCTTTAAATAGGTATAACTGCCGGAAATGATTACTTCTTTTGCATTGTGTAAAAAGCAGTATGAAAAAGGCGGGAGTTGTAATATTGTCATACTACAACTACTCAAAATAATTACTGTATGAGGATTCTCTATGACAAGCGCTCCTATTAAAAAGAAGGGCTTTCTAAATGCTGTCGAGCGTT
>CAZPIQ010000217.1:0-2007 GCA_964586665.1 uncultured Ignatzschineria sp.
AAAATTCCAAATTTGTGGGATTTTTAATACAAACTTGTTTTATATAATTCTTTTCGTCTATTTAGCATTATACCGTATCTTTATCAACTCGATAAAGTTTAGCGTAATAACCTTCTTTTTCTAATAATGATTGATGGGTGCCAATTTCGACAATCTCACCATGATTAAAGACAACAATTTTATCGGCATGCTCAATTGTTGACAGTCTATGGGCGATAATAATAGTCGTCTTATCCTTACTCACAGTTTTCAATGCTTTTTGAATTGCATATTCACTTTCATTATCTAAACTGCTCGTCGCTTCATCAAAAATCAAAATAGGAGCATCTTTTAAGATCGCTCTTGCAATTGCAATTCGCTGACGTTGACCACCCGAAAGCTTAGCACCATTTTCCCCCACTAATGTATTATATTTTTCGGGAAGACTTTCAATAAAACCATCTGCATTGGCAAACCGCGCCGCTTGCTCAATCTGCTCACGGGTATATTGCTTATTACCAAAACCAATATTATTGGCAATTGTGTCTGCAAACAAAATAACATGTTGTCCAACATAACCTATTGCCGAACGGTAATCATCAAGCTCAATATCATTGATATTATGACCGTCTAATTTTATAACGCCTTCTGTAGGAATATAAAAACGAGACAATAGATTTGCAAAAGTGCTTTTACCACTCCCCGAAGCCCCCACTAACGCAACTGTTTCATGGGGTTTAATTTCAAGAGA
Organism: uncultured Ignatzschineria sp.; assembly: GCA_964586665.1. Lineage (GTDB taxonomy): Bacteria > Pseudomonadota > Gammaproteobacteria > Cardiobacteriales > Wohlfahrtiimonadaceae > Ignatzschineria. Next base: position 731 of record CAZPIQ010000217.1, read on the forward strand.
AATCCCCTTTAAAGCAAGTTCATGACTATCTTCATAGCAAAACTTAACATTCTTAAATTCAATTGCACCACTTACTTTCGATAGCGCATGCTTTCCAATATCCGATTCACTTTCAGCATCTAAAATACTAAACACACCCTCAGCACCAGCTGCGCCTCGTTGTAATGCTTCATTCATACTCACTAATCGTTTAATAGGCGTCAAAAGCCCGACCATTGCTGCAAGCAAAGAGATAAAACTACCAATCGTCACCTTATCAGCTGAAGATTGACTAGATGCGTACCAAATTACCACCGCAATAAATATTACTAGAAAAACCTGGGATACTGGGCTGGCCAATTGACTAGCAACCAAACTTTTCATACTGAGATGACGTAAACGCTTATTGACGCCACCAAAGCGTTCATTCATTTGATCATATGCATCAAAGAGCTTAACTTCCTTTTGTCCTCGAATACCCTCTTCTAAAATATGATTAAACTCGCCCATCTGCCCTTGCATACTACGAGCAATTCTTCTTAACCTGCGAGATACATAACGTAAAACGAAAAACAATAAAGGCGCCATTAAAAACACCAGCAATGTGATCTGCCAGTTATTGATAAACATCACTACAACTAATCCTATAATCATCGCGCTATCTTTGATAATAGACACCAATGTCATAGAGCTAACGGCCATCAACTGCGCCACATCAAATGTGAGCTTAGACATGAAATGACCTGTTGAATGCTTATCATATTGCGTTTGTGGGAAGTGAAGGAGCTTGTCATACATCTGAACTCGCAATGTCGTAATCACTTTTTGAGAAACCCACTGCATTCCAAAACTGCCGGAAAAACTGAGTATTGTTGTTAAAATGAAAGCCCCAACAACGAGCCATGGCATAATTTTTACAAACTCGGCATTCTTTGCGCCAAATCCCTCATCTAAAATTGGTTTTAATAACCAAAAAAGACCTGCCTCTGCAAAACCGCCTAGAATCACGCAAGTTAAGGATGCGATCACAACAACCGGATACTTAAAAGAGTAGGACAAAATCCTTTTATATAAATTTAAACTCTCTTTTTTCACCACAAAAGACCCCTTTTAAATAATAATAGCACCGATGCAGTAAATGCAGGTGCTATATCAATCCGGTTTAATAACATCTAATTATTAATATACAATTTCCACGCGACGATTTTGTGCCCAAGCAGCTTCGTCATAACCTGACACTGCCGGCATCTCTTTACCGTAACTGCGAACCTTAATCTGATTCGGATTCGCGCCGGATT
>CAZPIQ010000218.1:0-2006 GCA_964586665.1 uncultured Ignatzschineria sp.
AGTTATTATTTTAGGGAATTAAGGAGACTTTACAGTGACTAGATCAGAGTTAGTACAACGACTCAGTGCAAAATATCCACACTGTTCAACAACTGAAATCGAAAAAAGCGTGAAGAAAGTATTAGAACATATTACCGATACATTAGGTGAAGGTGGTCGAATCGAAATTCGTGGTTTTGGTAGTTTTTCAGTACGTTATCGTGAGCCAAAAATCGGTCGTAACCCAAAAACAGGGGATGCGGTTAAATTAAGTGGTAAATACACGACACACTTTAAGCCAGGTAAACTGCTTCGTGAAAGAGTTGATGAAAGTCGCGCGCATTACCCGCTTCCAAAATAATCAACAATGATTGTTGTTCTGAAATTAGCGCAGACTAATTCAGAGGGAAATATTTGTGAAAAAGAGCATTTCAAGAGAGATGCTCTTTTTTTGTGAAAAAATCATAGCTAAAAAGTAGAACTAAAAAACAGAACTAAAAGTAAAGCTGTACATCGACAATTATTGTGCGCAATCCCTTATTTTATTGCCGTAATCAACGTATAGTAATAATGATTTAATTGATGAGAATGGGCACTTGATCAGTGAGATGTGTAAATATGACAGATAGTAATGCATTAAAAGAGATCTATTTTATTATTCCGGCAGCAGGAAGCGGGAGTCGAATGGGCAGTGATACTCCTAAGCAATACTTAGAGATTGCTGGCGAAACCGTTTTAACGCATACTTTAAAACTCCTTATGGCAGCTCCCGAAGTAAAAGGCGGGGTTGTCGCACTTTCCGAAAATGATGATCGTCCTTTAGGTATGGCGAGCGATCGGCTTTGGCAAGTCGTCGGTGGTAAAACTCGTACAGAATCTGTAGCGGCTGGTCTTGCGTTCTTACTTGAAAAGCTTAAAAGTGAAGAGAAGGATTTAGCGAATGTTTGGGTTGCTGTTCATGATGCTGCGCGCCCTGGGTTAAAGCCGAGAGAGCTCTCTGATTTCTTGCAAGCAGTCTTAGAAGAAAGCCCGTTAGGCGGCGCAATTATGGCGATGCCGGCACAAGATACGGTCAAGAGGGTGGATCGCACGCATCAAATTGAAAAAACGCTAAATCGTGATGAAATTTGGCTAGCACAAACGCCGCAAATGGCACCGATCATGCTTTTAGCGCAAGCAACTGAAAAAGCTTTAAAGGAAGGTGCAAATGTCACAGATGAAGCATCACTTTTGGAGTATAATGGCTACTTTCCGAAAGTATATCGAGGATATCCTCATAACTTTAAGATTACCTATCCACATGATCTAAAGTTAATGAGCCTCTATTTTAGCGAGAGAGAATGATGAGAATAGGATTAGGCTTTGATGTTCATACCTTTGAAGAGGGCGATCACTTAATGTTAGGTGGCGTTAAAATTCCTTTTCATAAGAAATTTAAAGCGCACTCAGATGGTGATGTCGTGCTCCATGCTTTAACCGATGCGATTTTAGGGGCGGCTAAAGCCGGCGATATCGGGACACTCTTCCCAGATACAGATCCTGCTTATAAGGGGGCAGATAGTCGTAAGCTCTTAATAGAAGCGTATAAAATCGTTCAGGATAAAGGGTATGAGATTGGTAATATCGATATTACGATCATGGCGGAAAGACCTAAAGTATTGCCCCATCGTGAAGCGATCGAGCGAGTAATTGCCGGCGATCTCAATTTGAGTCAAGATGATGTCAATGTAAAAGCAACGACAATGGAAAAGATGGGTTTTGTCGGTCGTGAAGAAGGCATTGCAGCACAAGTTGCTGTACTTTTGAAATAGACATTAAAGCCTTTTGTTAGGTTAGATTTAAAAAATAAAATAGATCGAAACGAATTTAGGAATAGATCAGTCACACAATAGTTAATAGACAAGAGAGAGGATTCTCTCTTTCAATCGAAATAGGAAGAAGTAGAGTATGCAACAAAAACGAGATATTTTTGTCACAAACGCACTGCCATTTGCCAATGGCGATATTCATCTTGGGCATCTTTTAGG
>CAZPIQ010000219.1:0-917 GCA_964586665.1 uncultured Ignatzschineria sp.
TTGATGCCTTTCGCAAACACTGCATGATTAACGGACTTGATGACATCAGCTTAACACTTGGCCATCAAGATGATATTCGTGCCTATGAAGCGAAACGCGCAAAACAAGCGCCGTGGTTGTTTAGAGATTAACCATCTGCATGAATAAATGAATAAGCCCCTCAATATTAACTTTTATAGATGAGGGGCTTAACAATATTCTTTTTATTCTTTTACTATCTGTAAAGATTTTAATATAGGTAAAGTTATAGTTACAAATGACTCTGCCCATTCGCTTAATTGCTCTAAACTTTCAGCATCGCCCTGTAATGTTTTGCCTTCCCAAATAATTAATTGATTATTTTTTTGTAGCGTCTTCCAAGTAAAATCTACAATTTCTCCTAAATTTTCATATCCGTTATTGTAGGCTAAAATCATAATCTGCTGTATTTGATTAATATTAATCGCACCACCAGTAACAGGGCTAGCTAAAAAGTTAATATCAGCACTAATTGCACTATTCTCCATAATATATTGATTTAGATCACTTGTTCTTGAAACACTACCTTCTATTGAAGTTGAATTTTGCACTAAAGCGATCAATCCAGAAGCATGCATTAAAACAATAACATGACTCAAATTATTAAATTCAACATCAGGAAGCCTGCGACATAACTCAGTAAATGAATGTATTTTATAATCTGAGAATATACTAGCAATAGAAGTGTATAAGTCCTGATTTAAGGTCACTAAAATTTGGCTATATATCTTTAAAGTACTTGGAAGTTCTTTAACCAAAATAAATTGAAGATCGGACCAAACCTTCTCAACTTGCAACTGAGACAAAGATCTTGGTCCTTTAACCCATAAATCTGATCTAAATTGAGTATTTAATAAATAATCTTTGATTAAGAGTCTTTTATATTCTTGAGGAGTTAT
>CAZPIQ010000219.1:927-2001 GCA_964586665.1 uncultured Ignatzschineria sp.
TTTAATAAATAATCTTTCACTGTTTGTGCAAATATTGAATCCTCAATCTCTGCCCAAAAAGCCAATTGCTCTTCTGCAAATAGCCCGGGCAAAAAATCTTTAATATAGTTAGATGAACAAATATAATTAATTTTTGCGCTTTCCAAACATTTATGTATATCTGAAAAATACATTGGCTCCCATTCAAGATTGAAATATTCATGGGCTAAATAATTCGAATTTTCTTTACTGATACGTTCTAGCTGATCTTTGAGCGTAAAAATTTCAGTATTAATGTGCCCACTAAGATTAATCAAGTCCTTCGTAAATTCAATGGCCTGCTCAACTTTATAAGCCATACTTTCACCTCGCGCACCCATAACATCAGCATGCTCCGAGAGCATGTGTCGCAAAGGCGCCTTACTTAACCAACCAGGAAAGGTATTATAGCTGATATAAAGCACCCCCCCTATTTTCAACTTGTTACGAATAAACTCTACAAGTATTTTACGATTGCTTTCTGAAATCCATGACCAAATCCCATGCAAACAAATAAAATCAAAATCAGGAAGATCATCACGAACACAAAAATCTTCAAACTTTTGGTCAAAGATATTAATTTCACTCTTAGACTGATTCGCTAAATCTTGAGCAAAACTCACATGAGAGGGATTAAAATCTGTCCCCCACCACTCAATGTCTTTATTAGCAGCTGCATGCACATTAATCGAGACCCCTTGTCCAAAGCCTAGCTCACACGCTGTTTTAACTTTAGGCATCGCTATTTTGCGTTTCAACAATGGTAACAACAAATTATTAGGGTTTAAGTCAGAGTAATACCCATAAATATATCCCACATCACTAATATACCCTTCAGACCAATCAGTCATTATCGTTTCCTTACTTACTTTTAAATACATTATTAATAAAAAGATTATAATCTGTAAAATAATACATCAAAATATAAACAAAGTCCTAATTAACTTATTGTTTTATAAAATATAGAAAGTTTATAAATCCAAAGAATAAACTAGCTTGTCATAAACATCTCTTTCACAAAATCAACCTCACCGGTTTCAACTTTATAAAAAGCAC
>CAZPIQ010000220.1:0-1998 GCA_964586665.1 uncultured Ignatzschineria sp.
TGTAGGATTACAATACGTATCTTCAATTAGCTAAACCTTTTGAAGAGCCCCTAATGGCGGCTAATGTGGCGACATCAAGCGTCGAAAGTACTTTAAATCATCTAAAAATGCCGGGATTATGAATAATCTCGGCATTTTTTATAAGCTCATCATAATCACTAATCAACTCGCATTAATGCTTTCCAGTTCGTTGTATACGAAGGAGAAAGATTATCCCTTCGCATCTGCCAAGATTGATCAATACCTTGTGCACCCAAATGCATTACATCACCATAACGCTGATTAATTTTATCGATGACGTGCATAAGCTTGAGGCTTGCATCGGTTTGAGATTCTACAAATAGATCCGCCTGCTCAACGCCTTCTGATAATGATCTTAAAATAATGCCGGCTTTTACGTAATGTTGCCCAGGCTTCCAAATGCTTTCTAAACAGCGAAGTGCCTGTTGTACAAACACTCTTGTATCATTACTCGAAACTGCCAAATGACATGTTGCTTCATTATAATAAAGAGCGGGGTTTTGAAAGCGATTTGTATTGATAAAGAGCGTAAGACTTTTCGCAATTAATCCATGACTTCGTAAACGTGCTGAGGCAACTTCAGCATAAGTCGCAACCGCTCGCTTCATCTCTTGAAGATGCTCAATAGTACGACTAAACCCTCGCGAATAAATAATCTGCTGTTTCGCTTTCACATCACTCTCTAAAGATTGGCACGAAATGCCGGCAAGTTCATTAATCGTTCGTTCAAGGACTACAGAATAACGGCGCGCCATTTGCGATGCATCACTTATTCGTAGATCCCAGGCCGATTTTACCCCATCCTCATTTAAACATTCAGACAAACGCCGACCGATACCCCAAATATCTTTGATGGACGTGATCTTTAAGAGCTTCTGCTGCGTAATCTCCTTCGTTAGATCTACAATCCCCCCTGTTTTAGGGTATTTTTTTGCGGCATTATTAGCAAGCTTTGCCAGCGTTTTCGTACTTGAAAATCCAACACAAACATCAATACCAATATTACGTTTCACCGTCTCTTTAATCTCTATCGCAAGTTTTTGACATCTTTCCGGCGTTAATCCTGAAAAATCGACAAAAGCTTCATCAATGGAGTAAACCTCTATCTTCGGCACAATGTCGGCAATGGTGCGCATTACACGGCTAGAGATATCTCCATAAAGTGTGTAATTAGAAGAGAAAACTGCTACATTCTCTTGCTCTAAAAATGCCTTAATCTGAAAATAAGGCGTGCCCATTTTGATCCCGAGTGCCTTTGATTCTTGGCTTCGAGCAATCACACAACCATCATTATTTGAAAGTACGACAATCGGCCGATACTTAAGATCGGGGCGAAAAATCCTCTCGCAACTTGCAAAGAAGTTATTGCAATCAATTAAAGCAAAGCAAGGATTCATCACACGACTCATTAGCACGATCTATCTAAAATTACGAATCGAATGAATAACAACCCCGAAGATTTCAAACTCATCCGCTTCATGGATAATAATCGGTTCATACTCATCATTTTCCGGCATAAGTTGAAGGATCGGCGCTCTAATTAAGCGTTTCACAGTAAATTGCCCATTATAAGCCGCAATCACTATATCTCGATCTCGTGCTTCAAGAGATTTATCAATAATCAAAATATCTTCAGGATAGATACCAATCTTAATCATTGAATAGCCCGTTGCAACTGCAAAAAAGGTTGCTGCGGGATGCTTAATACAGAGCTCATTAAGGTCAAGGGTCTTTTCAATATAATCCGTCGCTGGCGATGGAAATCCCGCCTGCACTTTTGAGCTAAAGAGCGGAATAGGTAGTAATGTTAGTGGCTTATCCATACACGAGGTTCTTAGTAGGTTGAAAAACAGATCTTGGTCTTAAGGATGAATTCCAAAATAGTGTTTTCTATTCTAACACAATCAGTTATTACGATAATCTCTACACTAATGCCTTCACAATAAACATCACGAGTTGATAAGCAATAAAGAGCAT
>CAZPIQ010000221.1:0-1980 GCA_964586665.1 uncultured Ignatzschineria sp.
TTGAGAATGTTAAAAAAAATAGACGTTGCCAATTTTAAATCTTTTAATGAAAAAATCTCATTCGATTTAAGTAGCTCAAATTATGAGTTTAATAACTTTGCGATCAAAAATGGCATTGTTTCAAAAGCCTTAGTGTATGGTGAAAATGGATCCGGCAAATCTAACCTTGGATTAGCTGTATTCGACATTATTAAAAGCATCACCACTAAGGAAGCTCCTGATCGACTGTTTTCCGCCAACTATGCCTGCTTAAAAAATAGAGATAAGCAAGTCTATTTTAAATACTATTTTTCATTTACAAATGGAAATGTTGAATATGAAGTCGTTAAATCTGATTTTGAGACATTTGTATATGAGAAGTTAACGATTAATGATGTCGTGGTGCTCGAGGCTTCTAGAACAGAAGATATATCACACGGCGTTATACCCGAAAAAGCACATAAGCCGATGATCATGTATGTAGATCTTGCCGGAGCAGAAACGCTCAATAAAAAGCTAATGAGCGATAAGCTTTCAATCATTTCTTATGTTCGAAACAATGCGAACCTCGATAAAAGAAAGTCATCAACAAAGCTATTTTATGAGTTCATCAATTTTGTTGATCACATGTTATTCTTTAAGTTTGTAGATGGTAATAGATATATCGGATTAAAAAATGGCGCAGAGAAAATTGCTAGTGGCATTATAAAATCGAACAACGTGAAGGATTTTCAAAACTTCTTAGCTCAGTACGGTATTCATGTTGAGCTAAAAATCGAGAATGATTCAATCATTTCATGTTTCGATGAAGGCGAAGCCGATTTTTTTGAGATTGCTTCAAGTGGTACGGGCGCATTAACACTGTTTTATTACTGGTATTCTCAATTCAAGCAAGAAAATGTGTCATTTTTATTTATTGATGAATTTGATGCTTTTTACCATCATGCACTAGCTGTTAAGCTTTTAAAGTTCCTCAATACTCAAACAGATATTCAAATTATCCTGACATCACACAACACGACATTAATATCAAATGAGTTACTTAGACCCGACTGTTACTTCGTTTTGCAAGATAATATCATCAAGTCTCTCCCTAATCTTACGGATAAAGAAGTCAGGAAAATACATAATCTAGAGAAAATGTATAAATCAAATGCTTTCAATATACCGAGCAAAGAAAAATGATACGCAGTGACGCCATCTTATTCCTTTTCGAAGGCAAAAAGACTGAAAAAAGTTATTTTGAGAATCTGTCTAAACATATCCCCATTCAAGAAAGATTAGGCTCTCATATAATTACGGCTTTTTCAGCTAACATTTATCAGTTATATAAAGAGATATCTGAGGATGGAGATATTGATCTTATTTTACTCTTAAAAGATAGAGGTGAATTAGATGAGGACATTGATAGCTCTCGCATTTCACAGATTTATCTATTTTTTGATTATGAACCTCACGAACCACTCGCTTCAAGCGATAAACTTGACGCAATGCTCAATCTATTCTGCAATGAGACAGAATCAGGGTTGTTATTTATCAGCTACCCAATGATTGAAGCATTAAAGTACGCAACCAATTATTCAGATAATTTAGAAGACTTCATTAATTTCCATATTCCGATCAATGAAGCTAAAAATTTTAAAAAACTAATGGGAGAATTGTGTATTAACGCTGATAGAGATGTATCTAGCTATAAATCTGAAAGATGGAAAAAGATCATCGAAAATCACTGTTGCAAAGCCAATTATCTCGTCAATAAAGATCCCTTATTTCCTGTAAACCCAATATCACAAAACGATATTCATTTGGCAATCACTAAATACCTTGATGGCAAAAATCAATGTCTCCCAATATTAGGTGCATACCCTTTGTGGTTACTTCAATACTTTGGAGATAAAGTGCTTCTCGATATATTACAAAGCTAAAGAATTTGGTTTCTAGAAACTTAAATCTCCTCGCGGCTGGAACGAATGTTTGCATGCTTCTATCAATCTCGCGCCA
>CAZPIQ010000222.1:0-1967 GCA_964586665.1 uncultured Ignatzschineria sp.
CGGAAGTAATGGTGATCTCTGAAGCGCAATCAATGGCGCAACAGTCAAACTTCCCGCAACCACGTAACCAAGAAGAAGCAACACAACTCATGGAACTTGTTAAGCAAATCTTTGCAAAACAAGCTGAGCAAAAAGTTCGCTTAAGCCTTCTTGTGAGCCAGTTCATTGAAGATAACAAAATTACACCTGACGAATCATATGTTGAGAAGCGCTTAGATCTTATTGCTTCTACTTATGAAGATCCAGCTGAAGTAATCGAACACTTCAAAAAAGACAAAAACAGCATGCAAAACATTCGCAACATCGCACTTGAAGACCAAGTAGTTGATCTTCTTGCTGAGAAAGCAGCGATTGTAACTGAGAAGAAAACTTTCGATGAGCTTATGAATCAAGCTCAAAGATAAGTAACCCTATTCATGATCAATAGCCTTCAACATTGATATTTTCAATATTTAAGGCTATAATTATGAGTTCGTGTTCTTATTAATATCTTGGTGATATGAATTAAGAACAATTTTATTTAAACTTTATTAATTGAGGTGATGTTCAATGCCTTCCGTCAAGATTCGTGAGAATGAACCATTTGACGTTGCTATGCGTCGTTTTAGACGTGCTTGCGAAAAAGCAGGTATCGTATCTGAGGTGCGTGCACGTGAGTACTATGAAAAACCGACAACTGAAAGAAAGCGTAAGAAGGCTGCGGCTCAGAAACGCCATTATAAACGTATAATGCGCGAATCTAACCGTAGAATCCGTTACTACTAATCGTTGTTTAGTTTTATGACTACTCAATGTGAGTAACAATAAAAGCCCTAGAATTGATTTTCTAGGGCTTTTTTATGACTCAAGTATCTAGCTTAAGTACATTAAGAACCTTATACGATAAACTTTCCACAATAAATTAAATTTGCCAAGTACAGCAAGAATAGTAAAAATAATACCCTATTGAGGTTAATAAAATAGATAGCCTCTATTCAACTATTCAATTGAATACCATATTGAACCCCCTATCTATTACCATGGAAATGAAAACAATGAAAACTAAAATCTCACTCCTAATAACGATCCTTCTTGTTCTCAATGCCTGCTCCTCTACAAGCGTCGGTGTTGCTGGCCGCAATGATAGTAGCCAGCTCTATGGCAGAATTGGTGTCGGATATACCTTCGGCGGTTAGTGTTATCCCATATGAAATTGCCTATCAAAAAAATAGGCAATTTACCAACTAATCAACTAATCAAAAGTTGATAATTACATTTGAATGATCGCATTAGTCACTTTAATACTTGAAATTAGCCTACCTGTTTTCTCTGAGAAAATATTCACATCCCAAATATGGGTACGCTTTCCCTTATGAATAAGATCTGCTTTAGCAACCACATTATCACCAATATTGGCAGAACTAATATGGCTTGCGCTAATTTGCATCCCAACACAACCTTCTGTTTCAGGCAAAATCGCATAAGAGCCGATTCCACCGATCGTTTCTGCTAAAGCGATCGTTGCACCGCCATGTAAGAAACCCATCGTCTGCTGATTATCCTCTGTTACTGGCATCAGTGCTTCTGCATAGGCTTCATCTAGTACTGCAATAGTAATACCTAATGTTTTAATTAAGTTTCGTCCAGCATAATTATTAATGCGCTCAACAGTTCGTTCTCCAATCATTTTAACCTCTTTTATTTTATGATGACTATTCACTCATAAGGCAAATAGATATCTTATTTGATATCTTTGTACTGAATATTGTATTGTTCAACCTTGAATTTTCAATTTCCATCGCCATCTTAGGATGCATATATTCACTCTGTATCTTAAATCAATGAATAATAAGAAATAGCTAATTTCCAAAGCTGATTTACGATATAATGCCCTATTCATACTCTCATTTATATTCGATCAAGGAAAGTCCCCAAGATGAACATTCAAATCTGGTCAGATTTCTCATGCCCTTTTTGCTACATCGGTA
>CAZPIQ010000223.1:0-1944 GCA_964586665.1 uncultured Ignatzschineria sp.
GGCTTTTGATAGCGGTGCGAGAACGCCTCTGATGCTTCCCGCTCGCGCTATTGAAGCATCAGAGACATTCTCTCCCCATTATGATCTCTACCCTTCTCGGTTCTTTGTGCTTTTTTGTCTTTTTATTTTTTTGTTTTTTTATCTATTTTGATTCGAGACCTTTTAGGCTCTCAAAATGCCGCGCTTCAGCTAAAAAAGAAGTTCAAACATTCCACCGGCATTCTTGCAAATAGACCGATGAAATAGATATCGAAGAGAGATCTAAAATCGACCAAAATGCCGTGTTTCGGCTAAAAAAGAAGTTCAGGCATTCCACCGGCATTCTTGCATGCCTACTGATAGAACAGACATGAAAAAAGCGATGAAGCATTTACACTCATCGCTTTTGCGTTATAACTAGAATCACGATGATTTTCTACCAATCGCGTAAACGAATCGCTTCTTCTGTTTCTACATCAATTTCGTAATGGTCTAAAATTTGTGCGATCGCGGTACCAATTGCGTCACGCGCTGCGGTTTCAATCTCACTACCATTTTCTTCAAAAACGCCAGCAAGATCATTGATTTGTAATGTGACAAAATCTAACTGCTCTTGTGCTTCTTCATGAGTATCCGCATCACTAAAATAATCAAAGAGCTCTACAACTAAGAGCTCATGAAGCTGTTCCACCAGAAAGTCTGGGAAATAGTCATCTTGATACATCTCTTCTAATAATGCTTCAGGGTTAAAATCACTCATAACGATTCCTTCTATTTGTTCGGTTTAGTCTAAAAAGTTGATCCATGCGTAAATGGTAAAATCTTTATTCTAAAAGAACAACCGAAGATTTTGAACGACATAAAAAATGATCAAAATAGTCATTAATCTTACTGTTTATTCAATCTGATACGATGAGTCAGGAAAATCATCAGCGATGAAAATTACGCATTCAGCTACACATTCTCATCCATCATCGCCGGCATAATGATCTCTTTCACACAACTAGCATTCGAAGTACCGGCAATAAATGTAATCGCCGATAAAACATCTTGGAGCGGAATCAATGAATACTCACTCATTTTCAGCACCTCTTCAACCGGCACATCAATATCATACTCAGTTGCTAAATACCCCAAATTCAACACTGAAACACCGATCTTATCTTCCCTCACGATTTCCCGTAAGGATTCCGCAACACCCTTCAAAGCGAATTTTGACGCCGAGAAAACAACCTCTTTCCCCTTATGATTCGGCAAAGCCCAAGTAGAACCAATGAGAATAATTTTGGCATTTTTCGAGAGCCTTAAATTAGGTAAAAGCCCCTGAATATGAAGAATCAGTGCGGTAATATTCGTCGTGATCATTTGCTGAATTTCAAGCGCACTGACAGACTCAAAATCATACTCATCACTAAAAGCCTTCTCTTCCCAAATGCCGACGTTATAAATCAGCAAATCGATAACCTTATCGCCGATATGTTCTAACACATTTTTGAGAGAATTTTCCGGCATTGATAAATCAGCCTTAATCCAATGATTACTCTTCGCTTCATTCACAAATGAAGGCGCACTTCTAGCAACCCCATAAATCGTATCTTGCGCTGTTGGTAGCTTCTTAAAGATCGCAGCCCCCAATCCACGGCTAACGCCATATACAAGAATATTTCTACCTTTTCCTTCAGTGAACGCTCGACGATCTTGCATCTGTTATTTCCTTTAATAATTGTTAGATGCTCAAAAGTATAAAACCTCAAGCCCACTTGAGGTCAATACTCAAAAAAATAATAAAATCTCTTCAATTTTTGATTGACAGAAAAAGCGTATAGGTTCACAATAGCTCCCCTAATGCCGGAGTGGTGGAATGGTAGACACGAAGGATTCAAAATCCTTTGCTGAAAGGCGTAAGAGTTCGAGTCTCTTCTTCGGTACCAAATTAAAAAGCGATCTTTAATAGATCGCTTTTTT
>CAZPIQ010000224.1:0-1932 GCA_964586665.1 uncultured Ignatzschineria sp.
ATAATATGATTGTTTAATTTTGACAAAAAAATCAATGTCTATATATAAATATATATAACAATTTACAAATATAGGTGGCAAATGAGAAACAATGGGTTAGCTATTCTTGAGGTAGGTAATACAGATCAGAAGAATTTAGAAAGCCTATATCTTTTGATCAATGAGAAGAAAGGAATGGCTATTCGCAATGCGCGCTACATTGATAAGCATAATCTTCAACGCTATCTATTACAGCACAAGAAGGCGGGGAGTATTTTTTATCTAATCACTGATGAAACTGAGACTTTCCTTGGTTTTTTTAAAGTCGATATTAACCTTCAACACCTTTCAGCGCATCTTAATTTCGGATTTGATTGGGATATCCCCACCCTCTCAACAGTGTTTATAGAGTCTTTCGAAATCCTACGAGAAATATTAATCTCTAAATTTAAAATAGAGCGAATTTTGATACCTATTACCGGTACTCATACTGATATTGAAGCACTCATTCAAAGTCATCCTAAAATTATCCATTCAATTACTCTACAACAGGAGCATCTTGATAAAGATGGGATTCGACAGCCCGTGACGTATTATGATTATTTTACAGATAATGAGGAGTAGCTAATGCGCTATGAGCCTATAAGTATCGATTGTGAAGATTTCACTTTGCGATCTGTTAAAGGTGATGATTACAACCAAGAGTGGTTCGAACTATTAAATCGAGACGATGTAAAAGAAGGACTTAATCTTATGCATATTGAGATGACTTCTGAATTTTGCAAAGCACTCATGGATAGTTATGACAACAAGCATGCCTATTTATTAGGTATTTATCATAAAGTTGAAAATGTACTTGCTGGCTTTTATGTCATAGATGTGGATCTATTTAATAAGAAGGCGGTTTATTCCATCGCCGTCAATAATCACCTTTATAAAACAGTTATTTGGAAGACTTGTGATTTCTTTCTGGATTATTTTTTTGATTATCGTGATGTTGATAAGATCTCAGCAAGAATTCTTGCCAATAACCGACGTGTGATTTACCTATTTCTTGTGAATGGCCGTTTTATCTGTGAAGGTACCATCGAAAAAGATTGTCTTTTACCCTCGGGCGAACGAGTGGCTACAACAATTTGGTCATCTTTTAAAAACCCAAGAACCTACCCTATTGATTTTGTGAGGCAATAATGCAACTAGATTCTTTAACAAATTCAAAATCCAATGATCATCTAATTGGAAACCATCATTTTAATAATCTCATTGAAGTCATTGAGAGCTGCTCAGGTTGTGACAGCTTAATCTATTGGCATGACGATGAGACATTGATCGATTCATATTCTGCAATTCAAAGAGAAGCATTTGAATTATCTAAAGGTCTTTCCCCTAAAACGAATGGTGAACGAATCGGCCTTATTGCTGAAATGAACAGAGAGTTTATCATTCGTTTTTTTGCATGCCAATATGCCGGCATTGCACCGGCTATATTACCTATCCCTAACCTTAATCTTCAAGAATGGTATACCAATATTGAATATATGTTGAATGAAGCAAAATGCCCTACACTATGGCTCGGTAGCAATTTCAAAAAAGAGAATTTCCCCACTAATATTAGATGTAAAGTTATTAATGATCAAACCGTTTTATCCCAAATAAAAAATAAGCTAGCGAATGGGGGAGAAACTGAAAATGATTCTAGGAAATTTCCTATTAATGATACCGCATATATTCAATTTACTTCCGGAACTTCGGGGGCGCCAAAGGGTATCTGTATCACTCATGAAGCATTAATGACCAATATTCGAGAAACACAGTTAGAAGGTTTATCACTCACAAAGGCAGATAAATGTATCTCATGGTTACCGTTTTATCATGATATGGGATTAGTCGGATTTGGTTTAGCACCCTTCTTTGTAAAAAGTGAGCAACATCATTTATCGACGAAATCGTTTA
>CAZPIQ010000225.1:0-1891 GCA_964586665.1 uncultured Ignatzschineria sp.
ATAATACTGATGAAGCTGAATTGATTTATCAGGAGATTCGTGTGAAAGCGAATACTGGATTAATGGTGAATTAACTTTAAGTAAAATAAAATGAATATTGGTACACAATACATGTGCATTCAACACTGACACAATAGGTCACTCCTTAATCAAGAGTGGCCTATTCTTTATTATTAACAGAAAATTTTAGAATCCACTAAGCACCGTTCAAATAAATAATAAAGTTCTAATACTTGAGAGCTAGGTACCAAATAGCTTCGTAGCTCCAACCACACGCTTGTCTATCTCAAAACACGTTAAGACTTTTACGCAATAAAACTCTTAACCCTTTTTACCGCTGTAATAAAAAGATCTTATTTAGCCGATTCTTTTATAACATGTGGGAAAGACCAGATCCAAATAGAGACCGAAACGCCTGTTGCAATCATTAATAACTTGGCCCACCAAGGACTATTCACTAAAAAGAATGCAGAAATCAGGATCATGCCATTCATCATAATCGTCGATAGCCATTTTGCTTTAAGCGGGATAATTCGATGAGCCTCCCAATCAGTAACCATCTTTCCAAATAACTTATGATTCACAAGCCATGAATGAAATTTTTCCGAGCTACGCGCCCAGCAAATTGCCGTTAACAATACAAAGGGAGTTGTCGGCAATAGTGGCAAAAATACACCTAATATCCCTAAAAATAGAGAGATACCGCCGGCAATCATTAAAAGTATACGCGTTATTCCAGTCATCTAGTTGAATTTTAAAGTAAAATAAATTTTATATTTTACAGAACCCGCCCCTTATTTATTTAATTGAGTTTGTTAAAAATGATCTATTATTGGATTTTGAACATTATAAAACAATGATCAGTAAAGATCTTAATGTAAATGACTACTGTTTAGAAATTAATTCTATTGATGATTGCAATAGATAAAAAATAACCGCCTTAAAAGCGGTCATTTTTAATCACCCTCTATTTAAATACATCGCTGTTTGACGATTAATACTTCAATCCTAACTTATAAACCATTGCTATATTTCTCGCTAATTGCAAAAGGTTATCTGGCGTTGCTTCAATCGCTTCCTCTAAACTCACGGGGCTATTCACGACACTAAAAACTGCATCAATCCCATGATCTGCGGTTAACTCGTATCCTTCCCCAAGACTTCCAGCAATTGCTATCACTGGCTTTTGATATTTTTTGGCAATTTTAGCAACCCCGACCGGCGTTTTTCCAAAACAAGTTTGAAGATCAATCTTCCCTTCTCCAGTGATAACTAAATCAGCCTCTTGAACAGAGGCTTCAAGATTCACCGCTTCGATGACAATATCAATTCCGGGACGTAAGTGACCTTTTAGAAAAGCAACACAAGCCGCTCCCATACCGCCTGCAGCACCAGCGCCCTTGATACTATTCACATCAACCCCTAGTGTCTCTTCAAGTAATGTCGCGTAATGATAAAGGGCATAATCTAGTACCTTGACCATCTCAGGGGTTGCCCCTTTTTGAGATCCAAAAATCATTGATGCGCCTCGCTCGCCGGTAAGCGGGTTATCGACATCACAAGCCACTTCAAAATCACAATTTTCAATTCTAGGATCGAGATTTGATA
Organism: uncultured Ignatzschineria sp.; assembly: GCA_964586665.1. Lineage (GTDB taxonomy): Bacteria > Pseudomonadota > Gammaproteobacteria > Cardiobacteriales > Wohlfahrtiimonadaceae > Ignatzschineria. Next base: position 1,609 of record CAZPIQ010000225.1, read on the forward strand.
AATCTATAGTTACTAAATGCTTTAATGCTTTTCCGCCAAATGGTAACTCTCGGCCCTCTTCATCTAAAAAGCGCCCACCGAGTGCTTGAATCATACCAACACCACCATCATTCGTCGCGCTCCCACCAATGCCGAGAATGATTTTGGAGACCCCTTGATCGAGCGCATCAAGGATCAACTCACCTGTCCCAAAACTCGTTGTAATATAAGGATTTCGCTCATCTTTCTTAACAAGTGCAAGGCCACTTGCTTCAGCCATCTCAATAATGGCACAGCGTCCATC
>CAZPIQ010000226.1:0-1872 GCA_964586665.1 uncultured Ignatzschineria sp.
ATCGCCCTTACAAGGCGAGGGTCGGGGGTTCGAACCCCTCATCACCCACCAAATCAATAGACAATAACCCTGCAAGAAATTGCGGGGTTTTTTGTATCTTGAATATGCAAGTATCTATTTCATTGCAGTAAAAAAAGGGAAATCCATTATTGATGGGTTTCCCTTTTTGATATTCTCAATCTTGCATTCCTTGGAATAGATCAAATTCTCTATATCAAAACTTAGTTTCTAATGAGGCTTTAGTTTTGTGTAAGAGGGAGTTTGAGTTTCTTATTGACCTCAGCGAGCTTTCTTTTCAGGAGTGTTGTGTAGAGCGGTTGGCCGCCGAAGAGTTGTGCAACGATGGTTGCACCTAAACAGGTAATGAGCATTGGTAGGATCAGTGCGAAATTATCTGTAAGCTCAAGAACGAGTAATGCGCCCGTGAGCGGTGCTCGCACTGTTGCTGCAAACAGTGCACCCATTCCGGCAATTGCGAACATGCCGGCATTTAAGCCATAGCTTGGGAATAAATCTGCAGCGATATCACCAAAAAATGCCCCAGATAGGGTTCCGAGCGCAAGGAGTGGAGAGAATACGCCTCCCGGTGCGCCTGAACTGAAGCTAATGATAGAGGTAAAGAAACGGATAATGAAGAAAATAAGGATGATCTGTAATGTAAATGAACCTTTGGTCCAATCATGAATCGTATTGAACCCATCTCCGACAACATCGGGTAAATAGAGCGCAATCACACCACAGCTTCCGCCAATTAATCCGCCCATTAAAACAAAGCGATAAGCTTTGCCGGCATATATTTTTTGGAAACAATCTTGTAAGAAGAGGAGCGTGCGGTTAAAGGCTAGTCCAATGATACCGATAATAAAGCCCATAATAATAAAGAGCCATAGCGATTTGATGGGAGCTTCGCCGAAGATACCGATCTGTAAAAGTGATGTGCTTCCATTGATTAGGCGATAAACAACCGTTGCCATAATTGCACCAATTAAGACGGCCTTAAAAGAGATCAGCCCATATTTAAATTCTTCTCGCATCTCTTCAATGACAAAGATAACGCCGGCAAAAGGGGCATTAAACGCAGCAGATAATCCCGCAGCAGCACCTGATGCTAGTAGGATATGGCGGTTATCGCCTTTTTTGACCTTAAATATCGCACTGACCATTTCAGCTAAGTTTGCACCAAGTTGAACGGTGGGGCCTTCCCGCCCAAGTACCATTCCGGCTCCTAGTGTACCAAGGCCACTAAAGAATTTGACAGGAATGACTCGCCACCAACGGACAGGGCGAACGTCTTGTAATGCGCCTTCGATCTCAGGAATACCGGAGCCACCAGATTCGGGGGAATATTTGATCACAAGAAAATAGGCGATCATGCTTAAAAGTGCAGAAAAACCAAAGACACTTACTGCAATCTGCCAGGGCTCTTCAAAGAAATCTTTTACTGTCGTCATTCTAAAGTTGATTAGATAATCAACGCCCAACTGAAAAAGCACACCGACAAGCCCCGCAAGTGAGCCGACAATTGCCGCAAGTACCAGAATTTGTACCGGCGTTTTGTCGCTATCACGAAATTTTTTAATAAAGCCCAAAGTCGCTCCTTATGGTTGAAGTAATCCTTATCTCACTAGATATAATACCTTTTTATAAATATATCCGTTAATCGCTTTTATGAAGAATGTCTTGAAGCGCAATTTAAATCAAATAGTTGAGGATTTAGGTTATGGAAAAGTATTCATGGGAAAGTCTTATTTTGTTGATGTTTGATGATTGATTGGCATGCTTTTTTTATTTTTATGAAGCAACTACGGATTGATTGAAAAATAATGATGAATTTTTGATAGTAAAAAATCATGGGTATAGTAGAATACAGCT
>CAZPIQ010000227.1:0-1857 GCA_964586665.1 uncultured Ignatzschineria sp.
GAAGCGCCATCTGCATTGCTTCAGGATCAAGGCTACCGCCTCCTAACATTGCAACAGGAAGAATAAACGCAAGCGTCACGAAGCCCATGTGTGAGATCGATGAGTATGCAATCATTTTCTTCATATCACGTTGTACAAGTGCAACTAATGCAATATAGAGAATCGCGATAACACTGAGTGCAACGATTAACCATGCAAAGTGTGCAGCACCGAGCGGTGCGATTGGAAGAATGAATCTAACGAAACCGTAACCACCAATTTTAAGCGTGATCGCAGCAAGAATAACAGAACCACCTGTCGGTGCTTCCACGTGCGCTGATGGTAACCATGTATGCACAGGGAACATCGGCACTTTTACCGCAAATCCAGCAAGGAATGCGAAGAAGAGCCATTTTTGTGTACTTTCAGCAATCTCAAGATTTTGGAATCCTATGATGTTGAAGTTTCCACTTTGCATATAAAGGTAGATAAGCGCTACGAGTAAGAAGATCGATCCTAAGAAGGTATAGAGGAAGAACTTAAGTGCCGCAGTGATACGACCTGGGCCGCCCCAAACACCAATAATAAGGAACATCGGAATGAGCATTGCTTCGAAGAAGACGTAGAAGAGAATCCCGTCAACTGATGCAAAGATACCATTCATGAGTCCTTCAAGGATCAAGAACGCCGCAAAGTATTGATGCGGACGATCTTTAATGATCTCCCAACCAGCAATCACAACTAAAATCGTTACGAATGTGGTGAGCACGATAAATGGCATTGAGAATCCATCAACACCAAGGTGATACCCAATTCCAAGATCAACACTCCAAACATAGTCTTCGACGAACTGCATGCCAATGACATCCGGATTGAACTGGAATATAAGCGGTAATGAAATAATAAAAGTAAGAATAGCAAAGGCTAGAGACATCCAGCGGACTCGGGCTGGATCATTATTTCCAGCCGTGAGTACCACAAGTCCTCCGATAATCGGAAGCCAAATGACTAAACTTAACCAAGAGATCTGCATTGTTTCCATTGTTAATTCCTAGTTAAAAAATACGACCCAAGTCATAAGCGCTAATAGACCAACTACCATTAAGAATGCTGCATGATAGATGTACCCTGTTTGAATACGACGGATAAAGCCACCTGCACATGATGCAACTTTTGCCGATCCAAATACGATACCCTGATCAATCACCTTGTCATCAATCTTAGTCCAGAAGAAACGGCCAATAGCCACTGAACCATTCGCGATCACTTTTTGGTTGAAATCATCGAGGTAGTATTTATTTTCAAACACCTTGTAAAGACCAGTCTTTTCAAGGATTTCGCGCCCTTTAACAGCCACTTTCGGTTGAATTAAGAAGCTATACCAAGCAACCGCGATACCTGCTAATGTCAGGTAGAACGCAGGCGCTGTAATTGCTTCTTTCGTCATTGCCCAAGCACCTTCGAAACCATTTTTCATAATTTCAGTTGCTGGGTTAACCGCGTTATTAATATAAACCGAGTCTGCTAAGAACGTATTTTCGAACATCATTGGTGCCATATACCAACCAAGAATCACTGATGGGATTGCAAGGAGGATTAATGGCAGTGTCACAACCCATGGAGACTCTTTCGGCTCTGCAGGAAGGATACTCTCATCATCACCGTGGTGATCATGACCTAATGACTCATCAACTGTGTAACGTGCTTTACCATGGAATACGAGGAAGTACATTCTGAACGTGTAGAGCGCTGTCATGAAGACACCAATCTCAAGTGCAAGATGTGCAAAACCTGTACCGAATGCCGTACTGTGACCAAGCGCCCAGATGATTCCCTCTTTCGAGTAGTAACCTGAGAAGAATGGCATTCCCACTAATG
>CAZPIQ010000228.1:0-1846 GCA_964586665.1 uncultured Ignatzschineria sp.
ACGTGACGGATATTGTTTGAAGCGTAATGGCTTTATAGACAAAGTATCCTTCAATAAGCGTAAAGAGAATCAATGCAATAACACCGAAAGGTTTGCCTTGTTGAGTGACTGGTCCATAGTTATTTAATAATTTATTACCCGGCATTACAAAGGGGAAGAGGAGAATAATACTCGCTACGATTGCAAAAATAGCAAATAACGTATAGTAAAGTGTTGGATTTAAGGTCATCGGGATATTAATGAATCCGAGTGCGATGACGTAAGGGAGAAGAAATATTAGGAATGACCACCATCCTGATAAACCGATGTCATGTAGGCGCATGATAGCAGCGCGTAAATTTAGTAATACAACTGCGACGATAAAGCCGACATGAAAGATAATTCTCCCAAGTGTTTTCGTCATATCAATGGATTTATCGCTTGCTTCTGTGAGAAGGAAGAGTCCATTTTCAATCAAGTAGTAGTAAAGGAGATAAGTACCAATGGCAAGAACGAGGTAAGTCGCAAAACGATTGGCAAATTCTAGTCTACCGATTCGGCCTGTAAAGCCAAAGGCAAAATAAGGGCTAGGTTTCTGAATATGATCATGTTTTTTGCTCATATATTTCTCTCTCAGGCGATATTTTATCTATTATAAACATATATCTAAATATGCCTCAAGTTAGTGCATTGATAGTCAAAATATCGTTTATTATCACATTATTGTCTAAAGAAAAAAGCTGAGAAAACTCAGCTTTCATAATTTTGATAAAGGAAGGGGACCCGTTGAAAGGTTATTATTTTAAATCCTTGTCGAGAGGTTTTCCTCTTAGTACTTTCCAAATAGCACCTTTGTAAATCCAGATGTTAATGAGACTAATTGCAAGAAGTAATATAATGACAAAATAAGCAAAATAGAGCTCAGTCATATCTTTAAAAGTGCCTAACAAGTCAGTATTAAAGTGAATGATTAATACCGTTGCAATAGCGACTGCAAATATTGCGAGCATGAAGGTCATCCATAGCTTTCTCACCGCTGTTTTTGACAGCGCAAAAAGTGAAACAATATAACCAATTGCAATAATGGCAAAGAGACCGATGATTAAAACTAATTGCATACATAACTCCTTCTAAACCTGTTTATCAACCTTTATAACATTTATTGACTGCGCCGTTTATAAAGGTTGTAAGAATTTTAATATTAAGCGTTCTGTTTTTTCTTGTCCGCAAGATATTCAGTGAGGAAGTTATGGAAGTCCTCAACCTTTTGAGCGCCTTGAATGGCGACTTCGTTATCAATGACGAAAAATGGTACGCTTTGAATGCTAATACGATGAGCAATTGCTTCATCATCACGTACGGCATTGACATACTCTTCATCATCTAATGCTTTTTTAACATCACTAATGTCGAGTTTTAATTTATCTGCGATCTCAATAAGTGCAACAATATCACTTAAGTTAGTACCTTCTTGGAAATAGCCTTGGAAAAGGAGGTCTGCACAAGCTTTGATTTTTGCCGGCGCTTTATTTGCAACGTAATGTAGTAATTGGTGGGCTTTAAATGTACTAGTTGGTTTGATTAATTCATTTTTAATCGTAAGACCTACGGTGGCCGCCATTCCTGCTGCATTAACCGTCATCTCTTTTGCTTTTTCAATAGATGTCTCATATCGTTCAGCAAGCACTTCATCAAGCGTTTGCTCTGTGAAAAGAGGTGCGTCAGGGGCAAGCTCAAAGCTTCGATATTGGATTTTAATTTCAGCCATCTCTTCTTCAGTGAGAAGCATAATCGCTTGTTCTAAGTTATGCTTACCGATGTAGCAAAAAGGGCATGAGAAATCTGACCAGATTTGAATGTTCATCTT
>CAZPIQ010000229.1:0-1808 GCA_964586665.1 uncultured Ignatzschineria sp.
CCGCTACTGTCCACTCTATCCTATGTTAGGGATTAACACTTGTAATAAGAAGTAATGTGAAATCAGATCAAAAGGTGCATAAATGCACCTTTTTACATCTATTATTTAAATAACCTTATATTTTTTATTTAGGTATGTTATATCTAAATCACTATTGGATTTAAACCCACAAGGTACCAACGTTACGAGCCACATCCCGCTCTAGACACCAATAGGTCATTAACTTTTTTATTTTTTGAATTGATGACTTTCAAAGGTGTCCTTTATGTCGACTATTATCGATGCTCCTCGCGCGGGAGATTCTTCTGCACAAGCAGAACCATTAAACCAAACTCAAATTTCAGTAGCCTCTACCCCTAAAAACTCCTATAGCCGAGTTGCTTTGGCAAGCTTTATAGGAACTGCCGTTGAGTTTTATGACTTCTATATTTTTGGATTAGCAACAGCTTTATTTATAGGCCCGCTCTTCTTTCCAACTTCTAGCCCTGAAGCACAGTCACTGCTCTCATTCTTAACGTTTGGAGTGGCTTTCATTGCAAGGCCTGTAGGATCTGCGCTTTTTGGTCATTTTGGCGATAAAATAGGGAGAAAAACAACCCTTGTTGCATCGCTACTCATTATGGGAATCAGCACAACTTTAATCGGCTTTCTTCCTACCTATTATACGGCGGGATTCATTGCACCAATCCTTCTCTGTATTTTACGCTTTGGTCAAGGCCTAGGTTTAGGTGGAGAATGGGGAGGTGCTGCGCTATTAGCAACTGAAAATGCCCCTGAAGGAAAAAGAGCACTCTTTGGCATGTTCCCGCAATTAGGACCTCCAGTTGGATTTCTTGCGTCATGTTCGATTTTCATAATCATAGAACAAACGCTCGCACCAGATGCGGTTACATCTTGGGGTTGGAGAATTCCATTTATATTGAGCTCCGTTCTTGTAATTATTGGTCTTTATGTGCGGATGAGTATCATCGAAAGCCCAGCATTCCAAAAACTTGAAGAGAATGATGAGAAAGTTCATGTACCTTTAATAGAAATGTGTAAGAATCACATAAAAATGTTAGCTCTTGGCTCAATTAGCATGGTAGCAAGTTATACGATCTTCTTTATTATTACCGTTTTTTCGCTTCAATATGGCACTGTCACTACAGGCTTATATACACGTACTGAATACTTGATGATGCTCTCCATTGCCATTGTTTTCATGGCTGTTGCATCACCTATCTCAGCATTATTAGCAGATCGTTACGGCAGAAGACCAACCCTACTAGGTAGCTACTTCTTTATCATCGCCGCGGGAATTTTCTTTGGAAGCGCTGTTACCAGCAATGATCAAGTTCTAACGACAATTTATTTAGCATTTGGCCTTTTCGCAATGGGCTTTAACTTCGCACCAATGGGCGCATTTTTACCGGAGATATTCCCTACAAACATCCGCTACACAGGTGCTTCAATGACCTATAATTTAGGCGGGATATTAGGCGGATCTCTTCCACCCTTTGCGATCACATATTTTATGGGCTTTGAAAAAGGAATCTACTATGTTGGTTATTATCTAGCCGCTGTAGCAATTATTAGCTTCCTCTCCGTCTTTTTTATAAAAGAGACTAAAAATGTAGATATGATGAATTAACGCATTTCCATACTTTGTGAAATTTACTATGTAATCGACACATATAAAATAGCCCTTATGTTTTATCAATATAAGGGCTATTTATCGCATCATTCATCTATTTCAATAGAGTCTATTGATCACCTTCCAACTCAAGCGCATTGCTAATAATAAAGAAGAGGTCTGTTTGATCTAAAAG
>CAZPIQ010000230.1:0-1796 GCA_964586665.1 uncultured Ignatzschineria sp.
TGATTCTCTCGAAGCGCCTTATAAACCACTTCCGCTAAAGTATGGCTAATGCCGGGTGCTTTAGCGATATCTTCAACAGCAGCATTTTTCAAAGATTCAAGGCCGCCAAAGTGGGTGAGAAGTGCTGTGCGACGAGTTTCGCCAATGCCGGGAATATCTTCTAGGATTGATCTTCTACGCATTTTGTCGCGTCTTGCTCTGTGTCCTTCAATCGCAAAGCGGTGGGTTTCATCGCGAATTTGCGCAAGGAGATGAAATGCCGGCGAGCTTGAATCGATTGGCATCGGCGCTTTATCTCGGCGCCAGATGATATCTTTGCCGCGGACTTTGCCTTCGCCCTCAGAGATACTCATCAGATGAAGATAAGGTGTTAGCTTGAGTTCATCCAGGACTTCGATCGCCACTTGGAGTTGCCCTTTACCGCCATCAATAAGAAGAAGATCTGGGAAACCTTGTGGATCTTTTTCCCGATCTTTACCTTTAAATCGGCGTGTGAGTGCTTGGCGCATTGCTTCATAATCATCGCCCGGCGTTACGCCCTCGATGTTATACCGGCGATAGAATTTCTTTGTAAAGCCTTCCGGCGTATAGACCACATTCGCGGCAACAGTTCGCTCGCCAAAGCTATGGGAGATATCAAAGCATTCAATGCGCTGAATGAGTCGATCTGTTTCAAAGAGCTGATTCAGTGCAAATAGACGATCTTCCACCTGCGTTCTGCTCGCAAGTTTGATCTCGGCAGAATGCTTGGCATTATTCTCAGTCATCTCCAGCCATTTACGTTTACGTCCACGAATATTTTGCGGGTATTGTAATAGAATCTCATAATCAACAAGTTCAGAGAGCGCAAGCATGAGCCAAGTCTCTTCTTCATGATCGAGCGGGGCATTTAAGATCACATTGCGAGGTGGCAATCGATGTTCGCCATAATATTGGGTGACAAAAGCACTCATAATCTCATCGCTCGTAGTATCTTTCGGCACTTTCGGGAAATAAGCGCGGGTGCCAAGAACACGGCCATCTCGAATCGTCATTACTTCAATCACAATGACTTCCGCTTTCATATAGAGCGCCATGAGATCAAGCGAATCTCGGCTCTCTTCCATCATATTCGCACCTTGAATCTCGCGGATATCCTGAATTTGATCCCGAATTTCGCCGGCTTTTTCAAATTGTAATTCGCTGCTATAACGGGTCATCTTCTCAATAAGATGATTCACGAGTTTATCGGATTGTCCGCTTAAAAAGAGAATCGCCTCCTGTACGGAATCAAGATAGGCTTGGCGCGTGATTTTATCTACACATGGCCCGCTACAACGATCGATCTGATATTGCAAACAAGGGCGGGTTCTATGGCTAAAGAAACTATCCTCACATTCCCGAATACGAAAGACTTTTTTCATAATATTTAAAGTCTCTTTCACAGCGCCAGAAGAGGGAAACGGGCCAAACATTTTTCCTCGGCGTTTACGCGCACCACGGTAGAAGCTAAAGCGTGGGAAAGGGTGATCTGAAACATAGATATAGGGATAACTCTTATCATCAATGAGGCGCACGTTATAGCGCGGGCGATGCTCTTTGATGAGGTTGCCCTCTAAAATGAGCGCATCTTTTTCAGTGGCGGTGAGCGTTGTTTCAACGGATGCGATATTGGCGACGAGCGCTTGTGTCTTTGGCGGATGTTGTTTTGTTTTAAAGTAGCTTGAGAGCCTATTTTTAAGATTTTTAGCCTTACCGACATAGATAATATCCCCCAGCGAATCCCGCATCACATAAACGCCGGGCGTTGTGGGTGC
>CAZPIQ010000231.1:0-1750 GCA_964586665.1 uncultured Ignatzschineria sp.
ACGGCTTCGGATTTGGTGGTACCAACTCTGCACTCGTTTTAAGTCGCTATAAAGGCTAGTTAGATTTGTATTAACATCTGTTAATCATATTTTATGTGAGACTAAAACTAAAAAGACCGTAGAGATTATAATCTACGGTCTTTTTCTTTACTCGTGTTTTAACAATGATATTTTAAATATCTAATCACAATCTCACTAAATACTTATTGATTATCACTGGCAATACCTTGCCCTAAAATCTTACCATTCACTTCAACACCATAGAGATTCACACCATCATCGGCATGATATTTAACACGTGTTTCTTCAACGGATCCGTTAACAAGCCTTGGATCTTGGGGTCTTTCATGACTATTCATAAATGCCGCAACATCCCATGCATCTTGATCTGAGATCGTCTCACCTTTCCCAAGAGGCATATTCGCCTTAATAAAGTCAGCAGCGGTATTGATTCTATGCATGCCTGCCCCCCAGTTGAAGGAATCTGCGCCCCAAAGCGGTGGGAAGACATAATCATCTCCAACTTTCTGCCCAAGGCCATCAGCGCCATGACAAACTGCGCAGTTATCTGCATAAACAATTTCACCACGCTCAATACTGTACCCTTCTTTCGGTTCCGGCACTTCCGGATAACCACGACCCGGCAGTGATACACCCGTCGGAGCATTCGTTGCGAGCCAATAGGAGTAAGTCATTAATGCCGTCATTGCTTCACTATCGGCTGCAGGCGCCGTACCATTCATACTAAATTCAAAGCATCCTTGTAATCGCTCAGCAAAAGTATTGACCTTATCGTTTTTACTGCGATAAGCAGGATACATAGTGTAAGCACCCCAAAGCGGTGCCGCATTCGCTTTTCGCCCTTGATCCATATGACAGTTAACGCAATTCATACCATTGCCCACATACTCCGGCACTTCTCGCTTCGTATCAATAAAGATCGCCTGTCCTTTACGAATCATATCGCCAAAGGCATTATCAGGAATTTCGCTCTCAAGTGGTGGCTGATGGTATGATTCTCCTTCCGCTTTTAAAGGCGCTTGAGGTAATTGGCTCTGATCGTCCATAGAAACAGCTTGCCCAAACGCAATGTTTACTAAAAGTGCAGAAATCATCGATGTCATTAAAATATTTTTCATTTGTCGTTTCATAGATTATTTCCCCACTGATCCAAGGTTTGAGAAGTATGTTGCAACTGCTTGAATTTCATCCTCATTCAATGATCTAGCAATATGCCCCATTAGATCATCAGGGTCATTGTGACGCGTACCATTTTTCCAAGCATTCATCTGATTGACGATATAGAGCTCACTTTGACCCGCCAGCTTAGGAAAAGCATCACCAACACCTACGCCACTTGGTCCATGACAAGCAATGCACTCAGGAATATTACGACTCCAATCCCCACGAAGAGCTAATTGACTCCCTATATCTGTCGGGGTAGTTGCTCGTGGGATAATCGCAATTTCAGCAGCCGGTAAGGATTCCATGTAAACTGATACTGCATTAATCTCATCATCACTTAGGGCAGCGGCAACTCCATCCATAACAGGATGTGCCCTATCTCCCGCTTTAAAATCATATACTTGTTTTGAAAGATATCCGGATGACTTGCCAGCAATATTGGGATAACCAGCCACTGGCAATCCTTCACCACTCATGCCATGACATGTCATACAAGCAATTGCCGTGGGATTCTCACCCCCTTTTGTATAAACTTTTTCTCCAAGATTATCAGCGAAACCCATCA
>CAZPIQ010000232.1:0-1703 GCA_964586665.1 uncultured Ignatzschineria sp.
CAAAACACCCCTCTTGACCAATTCTTCTATCTGAAGCGTATTCCATAATTTACCATTACCCTCAAATCGAATCTTCGGGAACTTCTTTTTTTCTGCTCCCATGATTACTTCTCCATTAAGATTGATTTAAAGGCTTCTAGCTCTTTTTCTGTTTCGCTGTCTGTTGCTGTAAGCTGTTCTAGCATTGTGTAGAGCTGATATTGTGCGTTTGTGATTTGATCATCCACTGCTTTCATCTCATTCGCTAAATCCACTAATGGAATCTCTGGCTCTGGCTCGAAGGTATCCACGTAGCGCGGGATATTGAGGTTAAATTCGTTCTCTTCAAGCTCTTCAAAGCTTGCGAGATAACTGAATTTATCTTTAAACTCTCGATCAATATATGCCCCAAAAATCTCCTCAAGATGATGCGCTTCCATCGTGTTTTGATTACCCTTTTTCGTAAAGCGCTCTGACGCATCGATAAAGAGTACATCACGCCCCACATGATTCTTCTTGAGAATGATGATGGTTGTGGGAATCGAGGTATTAAAGAAGATATTTGCCGGCAATCCGATGACTGCGTAGATATGCCCATTTTCTAATAAGGTCTGACGAATCTTCGCCTCAGCGCCACTTCTAAAGAGCACGCCATGTGGCAGAACGATGGCCATTGTGCCGGAGGATTTCAGATGGTAGAAACCATGAAGCAAGAAAGCAAAGTCCGCGCGGGATTTAGGGGCTAAAACGCCGTAATCCATAAAGCGAGGATCATCTAAGAATCCTTGTGCGCCACTCCATTTTGCGGAATATGGCGGATTCATCATCACTGCTTCAAAGTTCGTTGGCTCGTCGGTTGGCCAATCATCTGCGAGCGTGTCGCCGTTACTGAGATCCTGATTCTCGATCGGCACACCATGAAGCATCATGTTCATGCGTGCAAGGTTATACGTTGAAGTATTAATCTCCTGCCCGAAATAACGCACAGATCCTGGTTCATTCGTCTCTTTCTTCACGTTGAGCATTAAGGAACCTGAGCCCATCGTTGGGTCAAATACTGTAAAGCCCTTCTGATTCTCTTTACCATGAAGCACGATTTTCGTCATGAGCTTTGAAACCGGTTGCGGTGTATAGAACTCGCCGGCATTTTTCCCAGAATCTGAGGCAAATTGACCAATCAAATATTCATAAGCATCGCCTAACACATCGCCATCGTGCGTTGCGGTATTCACATCGACAAGATTCTTCATCACTGCCGAGATGGTCTCATTCTGCTTTTGAGGCGTTGCACCGAGTTTACGTGCATAGAGATCAATATCTTCAAAAAGATTAGCAAATGCCGGACTTGATTGCTCAATATCTCTAAAACCTTGTGCTAAATCCTCTAACTGAAACTTCGAGCGATGAATATCATCTAGTAACTTCGTAAACGTCAATTCAGGTTTAATCACATAAGAGAATTGATCCTGAAGCGCACTAATTAGATCCGCCTTCGTTTCAGCATCGGCATAAGCTTCTTCATAGAGCGTTTGCGCGGATTTGAGCGATTCCACTTCTGTTTCTAATAACTCTGCCACATGCATCAAAAGATTATCTGAAAGATATTTATAGAAGATAATCCCTAAAAGATAGTTCTTATACTCATTCGCATCCATTTTCGAGCGAAGCACATCCGCACTCGACCAGAGCGCAGCGTAGAGAGATTTGGAGTTTTGATCTGACAT
>CAZPIQ010000233.1:0-1593 GCA_964586665.1 uncultured Ignatzschineria sp.
CCCTTAAAACTATCGTAGATATTACGGGTGAACTTTTTACTAAGATTGTTGAAAATAGGGGATTCGCTCATGGATTCTATGTAATTGTTTAGTCAATGATGGGGAAAAGAGGTAATGAGGAAGGGAATGCAAAGAACTTATCGTACTTTAATTGCTGAAACCGTGATAATTTCACTCTCATTAGATAATTCTACTTTAGGGTCATAATTGGCGATAAAGTTGATATTGCTAAAGCCCGCGTTCGTTAATAGGAGTTTTAATTCCTCAAGGCCGAGCCACTTGAGTTTAAAGATCTCAAGCTCACTACGCTCTAATTGGTGAGCTTTCCATACTTCATATCGATGATAGGTTGTTGTAACTTGATGAATATAATCAATATCCGCTTCCGTCATAGTAAGGGTGATTCGCTCATCATTATTAATATCATAATGTTTAATGGATATATTTCCTGGCTTAAATTGTGGCTGGAAAAAGATATCAAACATAAGTAGACCTGATGCTTTTAAGTGATTCGCAAAGTTTGCAAGAGCGTTTCGGATTTCCGCATAATCAGTCATTAATAGAAATGTACCTGAAGGAATAATCAGTGCATCAAAACGCTCAGCATCATTAAAAGACTCAAAGCTAGCCTGTGTAATAAGAGATTGACTAAAACCGTTCATCTCAAGATTAATTTTACAATATTCGAGCATTTCAGAGGATAGATCAAAACCCTTAACATTGAATCCTGCTTTTAAAAGCGGAATCATCATACGACCTGTCCCTACAGCGGGTTCTAAAATATCAGATGCGCCGTGAGTTTGTAGGGTCGTTTGATAATATTCAATATCGCCAAACGAGGTGCCTACCGGTTTATCGAAATTATATACTTTTGCAGAGAGTGACTGATAGCTATCCATAAGTAAAAACCTAAAAGTAAGTGATTTGAGATTGAATCGATAAAAGAAGCTTCGATTTAGGCGCTTTGATATTGAATGCTTGGTCGTTAATCAAGGCTCTTGCGTATAAATTTGTCGAAGTGGAGTATATCAGGATTTTTTAAAAATTTTAAGAAGCGGTGTTCTCTGAGGGAGCGCTATTTAAAAAAGCCCTAATATCAAGTTCGATCTCTTGTCGATATTCAAGTAATGCTTTAAGGCGAGATTGCGTATGATCTTGCAAGCATTCTAGTCTGAGAACTTCTTTAGCGTCGCCACGTAGACTCATTTCAAAAACCATCGAACAATCGCTCTTGATATATTGTTGCCATAAGACTTGCGCTTTAATAAGTTCATCCTTGACATTAAGATAGGGCATTTCAAAATTATCATAATAAGCATTTTGATATTTTGCATTATAATGTTGATGGCTCTGATCAAGAAGCAAGATCATTGACTGATAACTAGAGTCTAACATCTCTGTTATCATATTTAATCGTTCGGATTCGCATGTATGCTGATCATGAGTGTTTAATGTTTGGCTGCATTCAGGGAAGGTGGAAAAGGGCGACTCTTGTATGATCTCATTGCTATAAGAGGCACGCATCATCAGAATCAGTATTAATAGCGAAGCTAATAATAGTCGATAAAAGTGATGGTGGTTTAGATTTATAGG
>CAZPIQ010000234.1:0-1556 GCA_964586665.1 uncultured Ignatzschineria sp.
CAACTGCTGGCGCGGGATTGTTAAAGGTGTGCAAACATTCGCTCCAGCCGCGCAAGATTCTATAAAGCGTTCCAGTCATCTAAAACATGAGTTCGTTTTCGCCCCAGCTGTGCAAGATTCTATAAAGGAAGAGAGCTAGAACGTGATGAATCAGCCTTTAACCTTGCAAGGATTCTTCTCATCAACGGTTTAAATCTTGACATTCATAGTGAGTAGCTGAAAATAACACGCATTAATCAATATAAACTCATTAAACTTATTAAACTCATCAGGATAAAGTCATTAAGATAAAAATCATCAATACGACATTATCAATCCATAATAATGGGTATGAGTATGATGAATTGAGGGATCAATTCACACAAACACGAGCTAGAAAGGATCATTGCGTTGGTACAAGATATCGATAAAAAGCCAGAGATATCAAAAGAGATTGATATGGAAGCAAAATTTTGGGAAAAGCCACTTGCAGAGCTTTCTCGCAAAGAGTGGGAAGCACTTTGTGATGGCTGTGGGCTCTGCTGTATTAATAAAGTGGAAGATGAAGATACCGGCGAGATCTTCTTTACGAATGTCGCTTGTAATCTATTAGATCTTAAAACCTGTCAATGCCGGCATTATCCTACGCGTCATGAATATGTTCCTGAGTGTATTGAGCTTTCCATTAAAGATATTGATCTATTTGGTTGGCTTCCGCAAACTTGTGCTTATCGCCTTCGCCATGAGAATCAGCCACTACCGAGTTGGCACTATCTCATTTCCGGCGATCGAACTTATGTACAAAAGCAAAAGGCGCTCAAAGGCATTCCCTTGATTCATGAAAGACAGATGAAGATGCATAAATCATTGGAAGATTATGTCGTCGATGAATTGAGTGATCTTTAATTGTAGCAATCGATTCATAGGATAAAGATGGTTATGTACCGTTTGTCTTCAATAATAACGCTATAATATAAAGAAGAAAATGCCATCAGCATTAAATAACTCTTAATGAAGGAGAGAATCATGAGTCAATTAACCCATCTCAATGACCAAGGTGAAGCACATATGGTCGATGTGAGCGATAAAGCCGTTACAAAACGTATCGCAATCACACAAGGCACCATTACGATGAATGATGAGGCTTTTAAAGCGCTTGTTGAAGAGAAAGTTTCAAAAGGGAATGTTCTTGGCGTTGCACGAATTGCAGCGATTCAAGGTGCTAAACGTACGAGTGACTTAATTCCGCTTTGTCATCCATTACCGCTTACAAAAGTGAATGTGGAGTTTGAGCTACAACCTGAGAGAAATGCCGTTGTGGCCGAGATTGAAGTCGTAACAAATGGTGTGACAGGTGTCGAGATGGAAGCATTAACTGCGACATCTATTGCGTTACTGACGATATATGATATGTTAAAGGCAATTGATAAACGAATGGTCATCTCTGATATTGCGCTTTTAAGTAAAAAGGGCGGTAAAAGTGGTGATTTTGTTCGTTAGTGAACGGATTTATTGCAAAAATTTGTGCAATAGATTAATATATCCCTCTTTTATTAGAATTGATGGTGTTCTTTGAA
>CAZPIQ010000235.1:0-1510 GCA_964586665.1 uncultured Ignatzschineria sp.
CCCCCATGAAGTGCTTCCAACAGAAGTCACGAGAGAGAGTATTGCCGGTTGGTATTTAACCCAATCACAGGTTTAACCTGGTTTAATAGGTTTAATAGGTTTAATATTACAAACAATAAAAAAGCGAGAAGATCTCATAACCTTCTCGCTTTTATAAGATGCCTATCATCAGGTATCCGGCATCCGGACATCATCAATATCAAAACTTATTATCAATGACGTATCAAACTACTTACAACGATTTAAAACATCAATCACTTTTTGATCGTCACTATCTGCTCTTGCATAAGTGCTATCAATCGCTTTATAGATCTCAACCGTGAAGTGGTTACCGCTTGAAATACGCGTTCCCTTATTATCAAGATTTGTCTCTTGTGTTTTATAAGATCTCAAACCATTACGTACACACGCGGCATAACTATCATAATGTTTATCTGACACTAATTCTGTATCGTGCTGATTCGTCTTTTTATACTCATTATAACTAACACTGCTTGGCGCTTTAGTTGTCGCACAACCTGCTAATACAACTGCTCCTAATACGCTGACAAGTAAAACTTTCTTCATAATGTGAACCCTTATCTTTATCATTTTAGTTTGTTTCAAAGAATATCAATCTAGCCTATCGTATCTCAAGACGATTTGATATCTATCGAGTATTTATTCTATCTATTTTTGATCTTTTTATTTGTTGACGTCACACCACAATCCCTAAAACTCACTTGTGATGCAAAGTACAGGCAGTATTCTTCTGATACGAAAACTTCTGCCATGAAAATTCTAATGCATTATAAAGGCAAATTTTGCCAGTTGCGATAGTGCCGATCTCTAAAATAATCTTTAAAGCTTCTTGTGCCTGAGATACGCCAATAATATGCACAACAGGAGAGAGAACGCCAAAAAGTGCACAGTTACCATCATCCGCATGATCGCCACCGAATAGGCACTCATAACAAGCGCTCTCTTCATCTCTAAAATCAAAAACGGTAAGTTGCCCTTCATATCGAACGGCTGAACCTGAAACAAGCGGAACATGATTCAGATAACATGCGCGATTCAGATCTTTTCTCAGTGCAAAGTTATCACTACAATCAAGCACACAATCAGCACCCTTCACGATTGCCTCTAGCTCTGAAAAATGCACCTTTTGATCAATGATCTCAAGTTGCACTTCAGGATTTAGATCCCGTAGATGTTTTGAAGCTTGCTGCACTTTGGAAAGATTCACATCCGCCATGCGATAACCTGTTTGGCGATGAAGATTAGTGATATCCACCGTATCAAAATCAATGAGTGTAATTTTCCCAATGCCGGCACCGGCAAATATGGGGAGTGCCGCCATCCCTAATCCGCCACAACCTACAACCACCACATGCGCTTGTTTGAGTTTGAGCTGCCCTTCAAGATCGAATTGATCAAGCATAATATGCCGGGAATAACGAAGAAGCTCCGCATCAGTTAACATCGTATTATCTATCGACTCACTCATCATCTTCTCCCTTACCCATAA
>CAZPIQ010000236.1:0-1492 GCA_964586665.1 uncultured Ignatzschineria sp.
GGGTATTCATGGGGGATTACTTTAGAAGATCAATTCAAAGCACCTTCCACCACGATCCTACTCAGCGCCCAAAAATGCTCAAAATGATCGCAGATACGTTATAATTAAAATCACTATTGATGACACATAATAAAAATTAGGGAATGTATATGAAACCATTTCAGACCTACCTTGTTGGGGGCGCTGTTCGCGATAAGCTCTTAGGACATCCTTATCATGAACATGATTGGGTTGTTGTTGGCGCAACGCCTGAGATGATGACAGAACAAGGGTATCTCTTAGTCGGTAAAGACTTCCCCGTTTTTCTACATCCTGAAACAAAAGAAGAATACGCACTTGCCCGCTCGGAACGAAAAGTGGCAAAAGGCTATCAGGGCTTTGAAGTTTCAGCGGATCCTTCGATTACTTTGGAAGAAGATCTCTTAAGACGTGATCTAACCATCAATGCAATCGCCGAAGATGCCGAAGGGAATCTGATCGATCCTTACAATGGCGCTGATGATATTCAAAATCGTATTCTTCGCCATGTAAGTGATGCTTTTATTGAAGACCCTGTGCGTGTTCTGCGTCTTGCCCGCTTTTATGCGCGTTACTATCAATATGGTTTTACCATTGCCGATGAGACTAAAGCGCTGATCAAAACAATGATCCATTCCGGTGAACTAGAAGCTTTAACGCCGGAACGAGTCTTTCAAGAACTGAATAAAGCGCTCGGTGAAGCATCGCCTCATGAATTCTTTAATGCTCTTCGTGAAGTTGGGGCGCTAGAGATCCTCTTCCCGGAAGTGGAGAACCTTTTCGGCGTTCCGCAAACAGCAAAATATCATCCTGAGATTGATTCTGGCGTGCATACGCTGATGGCACTAGAAGTCTCCACAAAGATTACAGATGATCTTCCGACGCGTTTTTCGATCCTCTGCCATGATTTTGGTAAAGCAGTGACGCCACCGAATGAATGGCCGAGTCATAAACTTCATGAAATTCGCGGTGTGCCTTTAGTCGCTGATTTTTGTGATCGTTTAAAAGTGCCGAAAGAGTATCGCGATATTGCGCTCAAAGTGACTGAGTATCATCTATTGATGCACCAAGCCTTTGCGCTTCGCCCGAAAACACTCTTAAAATTGCTGAAAAAGCTAGATGCCATTCGTAAACCGCAAAATTTAATTCGATTTGTGGATGCTTGTATGGCAGATGCCAGAGGAAGGCTTCACTTTACAGAACGTGAATACCCGCAAAGAGAATACTTAATTGCAATTCGTGATGCGGTCGTCAATTTAGATATTAAGCCATTGATTGAAAACGTGGATAAAGCGAAAATCCCGATGGCAATTGAGCGATTTCAAATTAAAAGCATCTTAAATACGATTAAAGATTACTCAAAAGTTTGACGATTTTAGGAGAATGTCCTATCATACATT
The DNA here is from genome assembly GCA_964586665.1 of uncultured Ignatzschineria sp. Lineage (GTDB taxonomy): Bacteria > Pseudomonadota > Gammaproteobacteria > Cardiobacteriales > Wohlfahrtiimonadaceae > Ignatzschineria. The sequence continues at coordinate 1,419 of CAZPIQ010000236.1, forward strand.
TCTTCTTCGGAAAGCAAGAATTAAAAATTTCGGGGCATAGCGCAGCCTGGTAGCGCATCTGGTTTGGGACCAGA
>CAZPIQ010000237.1:0-1471 GCA_964586665.1 uncultured Ignatzschineria sp.
CACTTGGTACTGAAGCAGGTAACTGGGTATCAATGGCAGTTCCAGCAGATGGTTCATATGGTGTTGAGCCAGGGATCATCTATTCATTCCCATGTGAGTGTAAAAATGGCGAATACAAAATCGTTCAAGGTCTTGAAATCTCTGAATACTCACAAGCGAAAATGGATGCTACTGAGCAAGAACTTCGCGAAGAAGCAGAAGCTGTTAAAGCATTATTAGGTTAATGATCTGTGAATGATTCACGATTATTAATCGATGCGTTTGAACATTTTTACTAAGAATGTCAATTTATTAGCGTAATAAATGAGATTCATTAGCAATTAGCTTCGCGCAACTGATAGAATAGGGGCATACTCAATAGGGTATGCCCCTTTTGATTTCGTCACGATTAAAAATAGAGATTTAAGAATGAAGAAAATTGGAGTTGTATTAACAAATCTCGGTACGCCAGATGCGCCGACCAAAGAAGCATTAAAGGTCTATTTAGAAGAGTTTCTAAAAGATCCCCGTGTGATTGAAGAGCCTAAGTGGAAATGGTATCCAATTTTGTATGGCATTATTTTAAATACTCGTCCTGCTAAATCGGCAGAGAAGTATCAGATTGTTTGGGATAATGGTTCGCCACTGATGCATATCACGAATGCTCAGGCCGAGAAGCTTCGTAAGCTACTTCCTGAAAATTATGAAGTCAATATCGCAATGCGTTATGGTAATCCTTCGATGGAAGTAGCGATTAAAGAGATGATCGCAAAAGAAGTTGATGAGATCGTTGTTTTTCCGCTCTATCCGCAGTACTCAGCAGCAACAACGGGTTCAGTCATGGACAAGGTTGGGGAAGTACTAAGAGAGCTTCGTTATTTCCCGGCACTTCGTGTTTTAGGTGCGTACTATAAGAATCCGCTCTTCATTGATGCATGTGTTGCGCGTATTCAAGAATCAACGAAAGACCTTGAGCTTGATAAATATGTCTTCTCCTATCACGGAATGCCACTTCAAACTTATTTAGAAGGTGATCCATATTATGATCAATGTGTTGAAACAACACGATTGATTGCTGAGAAAATGGGGCAGCCGATCGAGCGTTTTGAAACAGTGTTCCAATCTCGTTTTGGAAAAGCAGAATGGCTTCAGCCATATGCCGCAGAGTTCTTTGAAACAGCGCCGGCAGAAGGCATTATGAAAATGGCAGTCTTCTGTCCTGGGTTTAGTGCGGATTGTTTAGAAACACTTGAAGAGATGGCGATGGAGAATCACGATCTCTTTATGGAATCAGGCGGCGAGGCATATACCTTTATTCCTTGTATCAATAGTGATGATCTTCATATTGAGATGATGAAATCAGAGATTTTAGGGGAATAAACTATCCAGATAGTTTGTCTTCTAGATGATTATTTTGTTATCTAACATTTATAAAGGATCTATGTTTTTGGCATAGATCTTTTTTTGTGTATGTTTTATGAGAAAAATAGGG
>CAZPIQ010000238.1:0-1469 GCA_964586665.1 uncultured Ignatzschineria sp.
TTACTTCTTATTACAAGTGTTAATCCCTAACATAGGATAGAGTGGACAGTAGCGGATAATTCCCGTTAGTAAGGGAACTAAACCTACTAAACCCCAAAGTGATTTAGGACCAATAAAAACTAAGCTTAAAATGATGATACCAACAATGATACGAATGGTAGCATCCACAGTTCCGATGTTTTTGTTCATGATAGATTCCTTTTTAATTGATGGGTATTTCTAATCAACAAGATTCTGAAAATAATCTGTGGGGATGCATTGGATATTTTGGGGGATCATTGGCATATTTCACAGAATACTTTCAGAGCCTTAAATTAAACCACTAATAATATATCTATTTATATAATAATGTGAATTGCTACTTTACACAAGGGAAGAATAGGGAAAGATGTTGTTGATCAATTTTTATGAGGTTTTGACACGGATCTGATGAGTATCGCGAGGCGCATTAAGTGCCCCATTGCCTTGAGGCTAGGGTGGTTGAATATAAATAGTGCGGTGAGATATCTGACTGATCTAATGACAATATTGATGATCCCCATTAGAATTAAGGGATACCCACTTTTAATTCAATACAAATGAGAGGTTAATAATGGTCAAGAAAATTATTTTAGATTGTGATCCAGGGCATGATGATGCGATTGCACTTCTTTTAGCGCACGGTAACCCTAATATCGAATTACTCGCAGTGACGACTGTCGTGGGTAACCAAACATTAGAGAAAGTGACGCGTAATGCATTAGGTCTTGCAAAGGTCGCCAATATTGTTGGTGTACCATTTGCCGCAGGTTGTGCGCGTCCACTAGTGCGTAATATCGAAATTGCGCCAGATGTACATGGGGAATCAGGGCTTGATGGTCCGACGCTTCCTGAGCCAACGCTTGAGCTTGATCCTCGCCATGCGGTGGATTTAATCATCGAAACAGTGATGAGTCATCCGCCAAAAACAGTAACATTAGTGCCAACGGGTGGACTTACGAATATTGCGATGGCCGTTCGTAAAGAGCCTAAAATTGCTGAGCTTGTGAAAGAGGTTGTGCTTATGGGAGGTGGTTATCATGTTGGTAACTGGAGCGCTGTGGCGGAATTTAATATTAAGATCGACCCAGAAGCCGCCCATATCGTTTTCAATGAGAAATGGCCATTAACGATGGTAGGTCTTGATTTAACCCATCAAGCGCTCGCAACGCCAGATGTCATTGAGAATATTAGTAAAATCGGTACTAAACCGGCAAAGTTTGTCGTTGAACTGCTTGAGCACTTTGGCGTACTTTATGAGAAAGCGCAAGGTTTCCAATATCCCCCTGTCCATGATCCTTGTGCAGTTGCTTATGTGATTGATCCTGCTGTGATGACCACCCAAAAAGTGCCGGTGGATATCGAGCTAACAGGGACTTTAACATTAGGGATGACAGTTGCTGATTTCCGTATGCCACCGAGTGAAGATTGCCATACACAAGTTGCAGTAA
>CAZPIQ010000239.1:0-1424 GCA_964586665.1 uncultured Ignatzschineria sp.
AGGCAAAAAAATAACCACAACAATATCAATTAGATAAATTTCTTTTTGTCTAAAAAAACATCCGCCTCAGCCCTAAAAATCCTGCCCCAGTGTCTATGAATATCAAAAACCTGCAAATTAAATTTTGGTATCACTATATTGCATACAAGATAGCCAAGCCGAGTAATGGTAAAATTTCTGCCTATCAATTAGAAAATATCCATCTTACAGACCATGAAAAAAATACAAGAATAAAAAATTTTGGTTCCAATAGGTGGTATAGGTATAAAAAAGGGGCGAATATGCCTAATGCCGATTTAATTACTAGAATGGAATTAAAAGTAAAAGGCTCATCAGCATTAATTATTCACCCATTCTGGGATATCTTAAAAAGTCTAGAATCTCCAAAAAACCACAATAAACTATCAATACATATTGATTTAGCACGGCTAGATTCTACGACTCAAAAAACCATTTTAACTGAGTCCAATACACTAAAAGATTATACAGGTAGCATTGGCTGGCATATATCTCAACGAGATACATTCGATAGTATCTCTGCCTTAATTCTATTTATATTTCAGATACAAAAAAAAATTAGATCTGCCAATCAGCAAATAGAAATTTTAAAATTCTCTAGCACAATTCGTAAAAGTAAAAAAATACTCGAAGAACAATTAGTTAAAATTGTATATCATATTAGCCGCATTCTACTATTACTAGGCATGAAGTATCTTCATCATCCCGCTTTACCTCTGTTAAAAGAGGTCTATTCTTTTATATATCAAAATCTATTAAAAGATATACCCTTTCCAAACAATGAGATATATTCCTATCAAAATGTTACAGGTTATATTGATCTTCTCCATATTATCAATAAACATCTAGAGTATGCCCCCAAAGATATGCCACCCTTATGGCCTTGCGATTATTTATGTCGTTGCAACTATATATTGCCCCGCCTTTTTTCACAGTTCAATTTCAAACAGGAAGACATCTTTATAACTGAAAAAAAGCCCTTCTCTTAATTTTTTAAGAAGGGCTTTCAAATTTCTCAGATCATATTGTGGGATTTCAGACCATGTTGTGAGACGCCAGACTATGTTGTGGGACGCTGGTCAATCTTATGTGAGATTCGACATCGACATTTGTTATTAAACATCCAAGTTACCCACCAACTGAGCATTCTCTTCAATAAACTCACGTCTAGGCTCTACTTCATCGCCCATCAGCATCGTGAGTACCTCATCTGCTTTCACGGCATCTTCTACTTTTACTTGTAAAAGACGTCTTGCATCTGGGTCCATCGTCGTCTCCCAAAGCTGTTCGGCATTCATTTCACCAAGACCCTTGTAGCGCGATACTTGCTGTCCACGCTTCGCTTCATTAATAAGCCAATCAAGACCTTGCTTAAAGCCTTCGATCTTCATACGACGCTCACCACG
>CAZPIQ010000240.1:0-1366 GCA_964586665.1 uncultured Ignatzschineria sp.
TCTCGACAAATTTTACGGAAAGGAAGATCCGTTACCCCCGCCATCGGTGCAAGCACATAAGGCGATGATATTTGATAAGGCCCTATTTTCATTACTGTTTTTTAATACCGTGGAGTCTTGTCCAACCATCTACGCTCTTATCTGCTTCGAACTCAAATTCATGGCTGTAAGCGTCTTTGACAAACTCAGCATCATGATCTAAAAGCCCTGCAAGGACTAAATGACCACCTGGTAATACTAAATTACCGAGAATAGGCGCAAGTTGAACTAAAGGTCCTGATAGGATGTTTGAAAGAACAACGCGTGCTTTAGGAGGCGCGAAGTTTTCCGGTAATGTTGGGAAAATCTCAACGTTATTGGTATCCGCATTTTGCTCAGTTGCATAGATCGCTTGAGGATCAATATCAGTACTATAACATTCCTTTGCACCTAACAACTTTCCAGCAATTCCTAAAATACCAGAGCCACAACCATAATCTACGATTGTTTCACCAATATACTCACCTTTATTATCTGAGAGCCACTCAAGGCAAAGCGCCGTTGTAGGATGTGTTCCTGTTCCAAATGCTAAACCTGGATCTAATCGTACTGTTGCAACTTCTGGTTCTGGAGATGGAAGATGCGTTGGACAAATCCAAAGGTTATCCCCAAATTTAATCGGCTTATAGTGATCCTGCCAAGCACGAACCCAATCTTTATCTTCAAGATCTTGTGTTTCTACAATCGGAAGATGAGGCTCATCCAAATATTGGATTAAAAATGTCTTAATCTCTTCGACATCACAAGGCACTTCATATAGTCCTGTGACTAATGTATTTCTCCAAAGAGGCGTTTCCCCTGGCAATGGTTCAAATATTGGCTCATCATCGCCATCTTTCATCGTCACAGCAACAGCACCTGATTCAACTAAAGCCTCATCGAGAGCTTCAGCTGTAAAACGCATGTCTGCTTTGAGAGTCAATTCAAACCACTTATTCATAGTTCACCATATGTCACAAAATTATTAAGGGGAGAATACTAGCTAAGTTATGAAACATAATCAAGCAAAAGTGGCGTGAATCATTTCATAATGATTTCTTAGCAGGTCATAGATGATAACAAAAAGTGAAGCAAAATTGCGCATTTTTTTAACTATTATTGATTGTTATATATTTACAATTGCTCTCTTATTCAAAAAAGCTTTTTATAAACATCAACTCAGAGATACTTCTCACAGATCATATAAGATGATTTTTCCGCGACTCAGACCCAAACATAGTACACTAGAGCCTCAATGGTTTTAGATGAGTTTTAATTTCAACTTTGCAATTCGAAGAGGTTATTGAATGAGTGAAAAATATGATCTTAGAAAAATAAAATGGCGTTC
>CAZPIQ010000241.1:0-1236 GCA_964586665.1 uncultured Ignatzschineria sp.
TGACCCGTCCTAAATAACGTTGACAACTTTATCAATCCGATCCGGAGACATTAGATGACAACGCATGTGAAGAGAACACAAAAAGATTATACTTTGGCTTTTAAATTGGCTGTTATTGCTGAAGTTGAAGCCGGTGCTATGACTTATAAGCAAGCTCAAAAGCACTATGGTATTCAAGGGAGATCAACAGTTTTAGTTTGGTTGAGAAAATATGGCGTGTTAAATTGGAGCTTAGGAACTCCTAATATCATGAGGCTTGATACCATGAACAAACCAATCGAAAAAACACCTGAACAAAAAATTAAAGAGCTTGAGAGGAAACTTGCTGATAGCCAAGAAAAGAACCAGTTTTTTGAAGAATTCTTTGGCTTCATGGAAAATGATATGGGAATTGAACTCCCAAAAAAGTTATCGAAGAGGCTAAAAGACAAGGAAAAATCAAAGCCTCGATAAATAAGTGCTGTTATTACTTGGGCTTTTCAAGACAAGCTTTCTACCAATGGAAAGATCGTGAAAAACAGAAAGAAAAGTACGAAGCTCTGATACTAGAAAAAGTCGTTAACATACGGCTTCAACAACCTAGAATTGGGACGCGTAAATTGCATCACCTGTTACCCCAAATGGGTTTTTCAATAGGCAGGGATGCGCTATTTTCACTTTTAAAAAGACATAAAATGTTAGTTCCTAAAGCGAGGGCTTATCACAAGACAACGAATAGCTTACATCGATTTTATAAGCATCCGAATTTACTAGAAAACCTCAAAGTAACAGCACCTGAACAGGCTTGGGTTGCTGATATAACCTACTTCCCGACATACGAGGGAACAAGTTATATTAGTTTAATTACGGATCTATTTTCTCGAAAAATAGTCGGTTATGATGTATCAGATAATCTTAAAACAGAAGCATCTGCCCGAGCTTATGAAATGGCATTAAGTCAACGCACTAGAACGGGGATTTTACGGCATCACTCAGATCGTGGAATACAATATTGTTCTGATCAATACCAGAAAATCCATGAGAAACACGGGATCTTATGTTCAATGACTGAAGGTGGGAATTGTTATCAAAATGCCTTAGCTGAAAGAATTAATGGAATTTTAAAGAATGAGTTTCTTTTTATAAAACCGCATAATCTTGAAATGGCCAAGAAAATGGTGAGCCAAGCAATCGAAGTCTATAATAAACTAAGACCTCATTTATCATTAAATTATAAAACGCCCGATGAAGTTCATC
>CAZPIQ010000242.1:0-1229 GCA_964586665.1 uncultured Ignatzschineria sp.
GCTAATCGTTAATAAATCCCGCATTAGTCGATATAGTCTTAGAGGCTATTTCACTCATGCGGGGTTTTTTTGTGGAAAGTTTCAATGGATGTTATGCAAAAGAGGTTGCTTTATTTTTTAGCAGGTGTTACATATATTCAATGATAAAAACACAAACAATATATGTAAAGTATGTTTATGCTGAAAGCATGGAATACAACAATTGAAAATTCGATTGATTTTGATTTATTTAGAAAGCTAAAGGAGAAGTAATATGGTCACGGGATTGCTAGTCGGCATTTTTTTAGGGTTTATTTTACAGCGGGCAAGGTTCTGTATGACCGGTGGATTTCGTGATATTTACATGGCGCGTAACTTTACAATGCTCTATGCCTTTTTGATCGCAATTTCGGTACAAGCGGTTGGCGTATTCGTACTTGTCAAAGCTGGGCACTTGAATATTACTTCAGGCTCAGTCTCTCTTTTAGGATCAATTGGCGGAAGTTTACTCTTTGGCGTTGGTATCGTGCTTGCCGGAGGCTGTGCAACGGGAACATGGTATCGTGCTGCTGAAGGGCTTATTGGTAGCTGGATTGCACTCATTTTCTATATGCTGTTTGCTTCAATCACAAAATATGGTGCATTATCCGGAGTTGCTAAGGAAGTGACACAAATTGGTGTTGTTAATGATTCTATTGCAGAAACTTTTGGTGTGAGCCAAGGACTATTGATCGCGCTATTAGTGGGAGTTACCGCATTTTTAGTCATCAAACATTTACGCAAACCAAAGGTCAAAATTCCTTCATTACCGGCAAAACATCAGGGAATTTTACATCTTCTTTTTGAAAAGAGATGGCATCCATTTGTGGCAGGTGCTGTGATCGGTGTGATTGCAATGCTCGCTTGGCCTTTAAGTACCGCATCAGGTCGCGCGGGAGGACTTGGAATTACAACACCTTCAGCCAATATCATTAAATTTTTAGTTACAGGTGATCTTGGGTTGATTGATTGGGGGGTATTCCTCGTGGTAGGTATCTTTATCGGATCCTTTTTAGCAGCAAAAGGGAGTCGAGAATTCAAATGGCGTGTACCGAGTCATAACATCATTATCTCAAGTGTTATTGGGGGTGCAGTGATGGGAATTGGCGCGAGCTTAGCAGGTGGTTGTACGATTGGAAATGGTTTAACGAATACTTCTGTAATGGCATGGAAAGGTTGGATTGGGCTCTTCTTCACGATTATTGGGGTCT
>CAZPIQ010000243.1:0-1201 GCA_964586665.1 uncultured Ignatzschineria sp.
GCCGCACTACCACGCGCTCCTGAGTCCGCCATCATAAAGATTGAGTTAAATGATGTTTGCTCAACGTTTTTACCCGTTTTCTCATCAAATACTTCATCTTTACCAAGGTTACTCATCATCACTTTCGCAACTTCTTCGTTGGTACGTGACCAAATATCGATGACTTTGTTGTAACGCTCACCATTAGTCACAAGACCTTGTGAATACTGGTGCTGTACTTCTTTAACTTCAGCTTCTGCACGATCAATGATTTCATGTTTTTGTGGTGGAATCACCATGTCTTCATAACCAACTGAAGAACCTGAACGCATTGCATAGTAGAAGCCTGTATACATCAATTTATCTGCAAAGATAACCGTATCTTTAAGGCCAAGACGACGGTAGCAACTATTGATTAAGTTTGAAATTTCACGCTTCGTTAATACTCTGTCAATCACAGAGAATGGTAAACCACTTGGAAGAAGATCCGTTAAAAGGATACGACCTACTGTTGATTCAACACGGCGATAAGTTTCACCTTCTTGTGCATCTTCGAACATTATAATTGGAAGACGTACTTGAATTTTTGCATGAACATCAAGCTCTTTTAATGCATAAGCACGATGAACTTCATCAGTATCAGTGAAGATACGGCCTTCACCTTTAGCATTGATGCGCTCACGCGTCATGTAGTAAAGACCAAGAACAACGTCCTGTGATGGAACGATAATCGGCTCACCGTTTGCTGGCGAAAGAATATTGTTCGAAGACATCATTAATGCACGTGCTTCAAGTTGTGACTCGATTGATAATGGTACGTGAACCGCCATCTGGTCACCATCGAAGTCGGCGTTGAACGCGGTACATACGAGTGGGTGAAGCTGAATTGCTTTACCTTCGATCAATACTGGTTCGAATGCTTGGATACCCAGTCTGTGAAGGGTTGGCGCACGGTTCAGAAGAATCGGGTGCTCAGTGATCACATGTTCAAGAATATCCCAAACTTCAGGAACTTCACGCTCAACCATACGTTTTGCAGCTTTAATCGTTGTTGCAATACCGCGTTGGATTAATTGTGAGAAAATGAATGGTTTGAAAAGCTCAAGTGCCATCTGTTTTGGTAAACCACACTGATGAAGACGAAGTGTAGGACCAACAACGATTACTGAACGGCCTGAGTAGTCAACACGCTTACCAAGAAGGTTTTGACGGAAACGACCTT
>CAZPIQ010000244.1:0-1200 GCA_964586665.1 uncultured Ignatzschineria sp.
GTGTTAAGGCGATTGATGCCATGGTTCCTATCGGAAGAGGTCAGCGTGAATTAATTATCGGTGACCGTCAGACAGGTAAAACTGCGATTGCAATCGATACAATTATTAACCAAAAAAATAGTGGTATTAAATGTATCTATGTTGCAATTGGTCAGAAAAACTCAACGATTGCAAATATCGTAGCTAAGCTCGAAGAGCATGGCGCGATGGATCATACAATCGTTGTTGCAGCAAGTGCTTCAGAGTCAGCGGCACTTCAGTACTTATCAGCTTATACTGGTTGTACTATGGGTGAATATTTCCGTGACCGTGGTGAAGATGCGCTCATCATTTATGATGACTTATCTAAACAAGCAGTTGCTTATCGTCAGATTTCTCTCCTTCTTCGTCGTCCACCAGGTCGTGAAGCTTACCCTGGAGATGTTTTCTACCTTCACTCAAGACTTCTTGAGCGTGCAGCGCGTGTAAACGCAGACTACGTTGAGAAATTCACAAATGGTGAAGTTAAAGGTAAAACTGGTTCATTAACAGCGCTTCCAATCATTGAAACACAAGGTGGGGACGTATCAGCGTTCGTACCAACTAACGTTATTTCAATTACTGATGGACAGATCTTCCTTGAATCAGATCTCTTTAACTCAGGCGTACGTCCTGCAATGAACGCAGGTATCTCTGTATCACGTGTTGGTGGTGCGGCACAAACTAAGCTTATCAGTAAGCTCGGTGGTGGCGTTCGTCTTGCACTTGCACAGTATCGTGAGCTTGCAGCGTTCTCTCAATTCGCATCTGACCTTGATGAAGTAACCCGTAAACAGCTTGCACGTGGTGTACGCGTTATGGAACTCATGAAACAGGCGCAATATCGTCCATACACAATTGCTGAGATGGCATTAATTCTCTACGCAATCGAGTACAAGTATGTTGATGATTTACCAATTGAAGAAGTACGTCCATTCGCACACGGTCTTCTTGTTTCTGCAAATGCAACAGACCAAGAGCTCTTAAAAGACATCAATAGTAAAGGCGCATATAACCAAGACGTGTTAAATGCACTTGATAAAGTTGTAAGTCAATTTAAGAAAGGTGGAAGCTGGAAAGTAGCTTAAGCTACTTTTTAGTTCGTAACATAGCAATTAGGTAGGAAATTCATGGCTGTTGGAAAAGAAATACGTAGTAAGATTAAAAGTATTAGTAATACTC
>CAZPIQ010000245.1:0-1199 GCA_964586665.1 uncultured Ignatzschineria sp.
CCAACAAGGGCCAATGGTGGGACTGACATATAGTTTTTAACGATGTGATGATTGCCATTAATAAAATACGCATATTGTTATTCTGTCTATGGATTACGACCAATCAAACCTAAAAGCTTTTGCCAACTTCCCGGCTTTATCTTTTACTTCTTCATCTCGAATAGTCGGATCAGTTTCCATTCTCATTAATGGTTCAGCCATCATGTCATAGACGATCCCCAAGAAATTGATCTAAAAACCATTATAAAACACCATATAACACCCACTACCTGAGTATTATTTTAATGCTTTTTGGTTTAATTTACGTTACTCTAGTAACACTTAACCGTAAGTTGTAGTTGTTTTTGACTACAAGTTTTAGTAATCATTTATTTTAAATGGAGGCTCATAATGTCAAACGCTATGCTTAAACAAGAGCGTATCCACATTCCTGTTCGTGATAGATCTATCGTGGTTAAAGCTTGTCCTGTGATGTCAAGCGAAGGCGCTAGCCATGAGAAGCAAGTTGAAAAAGCTTTTGATAAAGGCTTTGAGAGATATCATCGTGCGTTAGAGAGATTGTCAAAAATCTAAAGTAATTCATGGATAAGTTAGATCAATACGGTTACTTCTGTGATGGCATTAATTGGCTCTCATTAGAAGATATAATTCAAATTAATAGAAGGCTCATCAAGGCACAAACGCCTGATGAGCCTATTTCTGTTATAAAACCCAATGAGCTTAGCTCATCCCAACACAGTCCGAACCAGTACCGCTACTTTAATAATTGCGAAGACATATTTGAACTGTGCTCTGTCCTTATATGTAGCTTGATTAGAAATCACTGCTTTGAGAATGCAAATAAGCGAACTGCAATGAAGTCCGGTTATATATTTCTCCTCATGAATGGATTTGAACTAACCGCAAGTGATGATGATTTTATTGAAATAGCCGAAGGTATCGCTCTGCACATTTATGCCAGAGAAGAAGTTTCGGATTGGCTGTATCATTGGTCTAGGGAATTCGATGCTAGAAACCTATTGACCCCCTAGAAGCTATACAAACCCCGACCAATAAATTGGAGGACGTTGTATCGTGTCCACTTCCAGTAGATCAGAACAGTTGACAGATTTCTGATAGAGATCAGATAGATATTAGATATGAAAGGATAGATTTAAAAGCATCTATCCTTTCCTCATTTCAGGATGTTTGAAAAGCAC
>CAZPIQ010000246.1:0-1186 GCA_964586665.1 uncultured Ignatzschineria sp.
CGCTTGGAATCTTCTTAAGCATCTATCTTGGGAAGAAGCATTTGCCGAGTTATATTTAATTAAAGTAGCGTTTGAAGGAAAAATAAATGCCTTTGTGGTTATTTCACAAAGGCATTTTTAATGGGTTTAAATTTCCGATATCACGATTTTTAAGTATTGTTTATAACAGCGCTTCTGGTGATTCAGGCAAAATTTGTCCGCCATCGATGATAATAGTTTGTCCTGTAATATATTTTGCTTCTTTAGAGGCTAAAAAGGCAGCCGCATAGCCGATATCTTTAGGTTCACCTAAAGTATGTGTCGGAATCGTTGCACGCATCTGATTTAGATAGGTTTCACCCTGTGCTTTTAAGCCATCGGTTAAGATATTGCCGGGAAGGACTGCGTTGACCGTAATACCGAAGCGAGCATATTCGAGTGCAGCACTTCGCATGAACCCAAGCTGTGCCGCTTTTGATGCACCATAATGGCTCCACCCAGGGAATCCTGTAATATTGCCGGTAATAGAAGAGGTGATAATGATACGACCATAACCTTGGGCTTTCATCGCTTTCAGCGCCGCCTGAACAACGAAAAAAGTTCCTTTGACGTTCACTTCTTGCATAAAGTCCCAATCTTTTTCCGTCATCTCTTCAATGGTTGCTTGTGGAAAAATTCCTGTATTTGAGCAGAGAATATCGAGTTGTCCGTGTTTTTCGATAACTTCTTGAATACGTGATTGGCAGAGCGCTTGGTCTGTGATATCTAACTCAACAAACTCACATCCGAGCTCCTTCGCTGTATTATTGCCGGCAGTTGTATCGATATCGGCGATAACGACAGTAGCGCCTGCTTCTCTTAAAGCTTCCACAATTCCGCGACCTATACCATTGGCGCCGCCTGTTACCATCGCCACTTGTTGTTCTAATGAAAACATTTGAAACTCCTTTCATTTAATAATGAATTATGAATTACATAAACGATTAAATAAGATAGATACGTAACTTCATTGATTATCTAATCCCACTGTATCTGATCTACTAAGGAATATCAGTATCCGATAACTTATAAATATGAATAACTAGTTATCATCTTGAAAAATAGGATAAAAACATATTTTACTTTGGTAGAAAAATTTTATAAGTTTTGATAATGAATTTTTAAATTAGATTTGGCTTTAAAGGCGCCTTGTGGAACAATAGGATTG
>CAZPIQ010000247.1:0-1175 GCA_964586665.1 uncultured Ignatzschineria sp.
ATCGGCAACAATAAAGAAGAGGTCTTACAATCACTCCTCAATACAAAATCTGGAATCGAGTTCTCAGAAGAGATGGCAGAACTTGGTTTCCGCTCTCATGTTCATGGGGCACTGAATATTGATTTAGCTTCTCAAATCGATCGTAAAGATTTCCGTTTTATGGCGGATGCTGCGGCATATGCTTATATCGCGATGAAAGAAGCTATTGTTGATTCTGGTTTATCTGAAGAAGAAGTTTCAAATCCTCGTACTGGCTTAATCGTCGGTTCTGGCGGTGCTTCTACTAAAAATCAAATCGATAGTATCGATATTCTTCGTAAAAATGGCGCAACTAAACGTATCGGTCCGTACATGGTCACTCGTACGATGGGTTCAACAGTTTCAGCATGTTTAGCGACGCCTTTTAAAATTAAAGGGATCAACTACTCAATTAGCTCAGCTTGCGCAACATCTATTCACTGTATTGGTAATGCTTACGAGCAGATCCAAATGGGAAAACAAGACGTTGTATTCGCAGGTGGCGGTGAAGAACTTCATCCTTACATGAGTGCAATGTTTGACGCAATGGGCGCATTATCATCAAAATACAATGATAACGCATCATCTGCTTCACGTGCTTATGACAAAGATCGTGATGGTTTTGTCATCTCAGGCGGTGGTGGTATCGTTGTAGTTGAAGAGCTTGAGCATGCACTTAAACGTGGTGCAAAGATCTATGCTGAAATCACAGGTTACGGCGCAACTTCTGATGGTTACGACATGGTTGCTCCAAGTGGCGAAGGTGCGGAGCGTTGTATGCGCCTTGCGCTTTCAACAGTCGAGGGCGAAATCGATTACATCAATACTCACGGTACATCAACACCAGCAGGTGACGTTCCTGAGCTTGAAGCAATCGGTCGTGTATTTGGCGATAAAGTGCCACCTATCAGCTCAACTAAATCATTAACAGGTCATGCATTAGGTGCTGCCGGCGTTAATGAAACAATCTACTGCTTACTCATGATGCAAAACAACTTCATCACAGAGAGTGCGCATATTAATGAAGTAGACCCTAAACTTGCACACTTCCCGATCGTTCGTGAACGTGTTGATAATGCAAAACTCGATAACGTACTTAACAACGGCTTCGGATTTGGTGGTACCAACTCTGCACTCGTTTTAAGTCGCTATAAAGG
>CAZPIQ010000248.1:0-1152 GCA_964586665.1 uncultured Ignatzschineria sp.
AACAATCATTCTTTATTGCATAATGTTTTTATGTATTAATTTGCAAAACAATACATTCATTTATTATTTCTTTTCTCATAATGACAGATGTCAGACAAGATTTCTACACACTTTAGCGCCCAAATTATTGATATATTTCTCTAGCAATATTTTTTTATATCAGCTACTCGATGATGACTCAAAAATTAGGGTTATAAAATTTTATCTCATCTTTATGACAATTTATTTACAACCTGATTACCTAGATTATCACGTTATATTTTCGAACATTTGTGCGATAAAACCTTTAATTAATCATTAAAAAAAACACCCTATGAATTAAAAATTTCATACTCCAGCATCTCTATTTTCTATAGCTAAAAATAAAAGTTAACGAACGTTATCTTTTTTATTGACTTCATATTCATCAGCCTATAAGATCTAAATCAACAAGGTTAACAAACGATTACTTTTTGAGTTTTAGAAACAGGACAATGATATGACAAATAAAAGACGCCCCATTAAAAGCCGCTCGAACCCCTTGATGATTCGTTTCGCTAAAATGCTTTCCCAAAAAAATATAACCCCCAATCAAATTTCCCTCTTTAGCATTGTTCCAGCAATGCTTACTCTTTGTGCGCTAGCGCTCTGGCAGGTGCCTACTATACGATGGGCGCAGATCCTGTTGCTCGTGATCGCAATTGCCGGTATTCAGCTACGTCTGCTTTGCAACTTAATTGATGGCATGGTTGCCATTGAAGGCGGAAAAGTAACACCTGCGGGCGAGCTTTTTAATGAAGTGCCCGATCGTGTGAGCGATACGCTCTTTTTTATCGGGCTTGGATTATCGTTGATCTCTCCTTTTAGCAGTGAAGCCTCTTATGGGTTAACCCTGGGTTTATTAGCATCCCTCTTTGCCGCCTTCACTGCCTATATCCGCGTTTTAGGCGTTTCAATGGGTGCGCCGGCATTTTTCTCAGGTCCTTTGGCAAAGCAGCATCGTATGGCACTGATGACATTCGCACTCATCGCAACGATTATTGGTCTCTTCTTTGGATTAACAACAATCTTCCTCATGACTGCCATGATCCTCATTATTGCCGGAAGCTTTATCACTGCGATTCGTAGACTTCTTCAGATCTATCAATTTAAAAATGAAGAACGCTCAAAAAG
>CAZPIQ010000249.1:0-1108 GCA_964586665.1 uncultured Ignatzschineria sp.
TACATGTGTGGGTACTGACTCACATACACCTATGGTGAATGGTCTTTCAGTATTAGCATGGGGTGTAGGTGGTATCGAAGCTGAAGCTGCGATCCTTGGCCAGCCGATCTCAATGGTAATTCCTGAAGTGGTTGGTTTCAAATTAACAGGTAAACTTCAAGAAGGCGTTACAGCAACAGACTTAGTATTAACAATCGTTGAAATGCTCCGCCAAAAAGGTGTTGTTGGTAAATTCGTTGAGTACTATGGTGATGGTCTTAAAGATCTTCCACTTGCAGACCGTGCAACGATTTCAAACATGGCGCCAGAGTATGGTGCAACAGTTGGTTTCTTCCCAGTTGATGAAATCACATTAAACTATATGCGCTTAACAGGCCGTGATGCAGAAGTCATTGCTCGTACTGAAGCTTATGCGAAAGAGCAAGGTTTCTGGGGTAATGATGGTGATGAGCCAGTATTCACAGATACACTTGAACTTGACCTTGGGTCAGTTGTTCCAAGTATGGCAGGTCCTAAGCGTCCACAAGACCGCGTTACATTACCAGGTCTTAAAGATGCATTCGATAAATTCGTCGCGGATTCTAAAGATGATATCGAAAAAACTGCAGACATCTTCATTAAAGGTGAGAAACAAACGTTACATCAAGGAGATGTTGTATTTGCAGCAATCACTTCATGTACGAACACATCTAACCCAAGCGTCATGATGGCGGCAGGTTTAGTGGCTGAGAAAGCTGCTAAACTTGGTTTAACTCGTAAGCCATGGGTGAAAACTTCACTCGCACCAGGATCAAAAGTTGTTAGTGAGTACTTAGATAAAGCAGGTCTTACAAAATATCTTGATGAAGTTGGTTTTAACTTAACAGGTTATGGTTGTACTGCATGTATTGGTAACTCAGGTCCGTTAATTACTGAAGTTGGCGAAGCGATTGATGAGAATGATTTCGCAATGTCAGCAGTGATTTCTGGTAACCGTAACTTCGAAGGTCGTATCCATCCACAAATCAAAACGAACTGGATTGCATCACCACCATTAGTGGTTGCATTTGCGATCGCAGGTACAACGCGTATTGATATCTCTAAAGATCCAATTGCGCAAGATAAAGAT
>CAZPIQ010000250.1:0-1102 GCA_964586665.1 uncultured Ignatzschineria sp.
AATACCTTTATGGGCGCGCCGGCAATTTATGGTGGACATGCATTAACGCCTTATGCGGTTAATCAGCGGGCTGATTCGGTTGTATCGTTATCATCAGCGCTTAATGAGGGCTATAAGCCACTTTTAACAGCGCTGACAAAAGAAGACTTCACGATCGATCTGATCAATGCACAACATGCGAGTTGTGAGGAGATTAAAGGCATGATGCCAGGCGTTCGTAATTGTACGGAATACGCAGAATCGGAAGATGATCTCAATGAATATTTCCTCAAAACCCATGTGGAGAAATTGCCGGAAGAGATTGCCGGCAAAGTGGCGCAAAATGGCGAAGCGAGTTATTTACCAAGTATCGGGCTATTTTATTCAAGCTTCTATTCCTTGCGTGAATTGATCTATGATGATGGCACATGGCTCTCGATCTTTAACACCGCGCCATCCATCAATGTGCCTTATGGTTACTATGCATTTTTAACGAGCTATATGGATCAGCTTCAATTTAAAGAGACGAATGAACCCACCTTTAAATATATGGGCAGTGGCTTTACCCATGCCAACTGGCACTTCTCAGATAGCAGTTGCAGACTTAATGTCATCGGCGAGCGTTATACAGATAGTAATCTCGATAAGATTAACCAAAATCAGCTCTACACAAGTTATTGCGCGTTAAAAGAGGTACAACGTTTAGTGCATGAACTCAAAGCGAATAACGCATGGGATAATACCTCTTTGATTTTTGTTTCGGATCATGGCTTTAAAGGCGATATCCGCTTAGCAGAAGCCTTTAGCCAAAATGGCGAGATCAACTTTAATAACTACCCAGGAAGACCAGAAGCATTACTGCTGGTGAAAGACTTTGACGAAAAGGGCGCGTTACAAACATCGACACAATTAATGTCGCCGGCAGATGTGCCTTCGATCATTTGTAGCGAGATCGGCGGCTGTGATGCCATTGCAGAAGATCCAAGAAATCTCAATGATCCTCACCGAAAACTGATCTACACAACGGGTCCTGCACATCCTGATCGCCACGAAAAAAATCGTTATAAGATCGATGAAACATGGGAAGTGACAGGCGATATGTATCAACGTGAGAATTGGGAGC
>CAZPIQ010000251.1:0-1093 GCA_964586665.1 uncultured Ignatzschineria sp.
CCTGCCTGTCACGCAGGGGGTCGCGGGTTCGAATCCCGTCCATTCCGCCATTATTTGTAAGTTGTTAAAACACCGATTGTGAATTAACAAAGCTATTGAGAGTAGCAAGTCTAACACGGAGTGGTAGTTCAGCTGGTTAGAATACCTGCCTGTCACGCAGGGGGTCGCGGGTTCGAATCCCGTCCATTCCGCCATTACATCAAAGCCTAGATCAATGATCTAGGCTTTTTTGTATCTGACATTTAAAGACCACTCATGCACCACAAAATACATTTGATAAAATCGGTTTGATGATTAATATATATGCATAAAGAAATTTATCATTTGGTGATCGACACTCAAATCTAATATCACCCTTCCCCACACTAACAACACCACTACAATTACACCCCATAATTCTATCTTATATTCATCATGAGACCACTGAAATGCTAAAGACAATCAGCCTATCACTTATTCTTGTGAGCATACTTTTCCCTTTAAGCAATAGTGCCGAATGGCATACTGTCGAAAACCCCACCGATGGCCCAACTGAAATTTATGGCGGTTATGCTAATGGCTGTTTCAGTGGCGGAGTTGAAATCCCCGTAAAAGGAGATGGCTATGAACAAGTAAGACCCAGTCGAAATCGCAATTATGGCACACCGAATATTGCTCAATTTGTTCAAAACTTAGATCAATTTGGACAAAATCAAGGCCGCGTCATTATATTAGGCGATATCGCCCAACCTCGCGGTGGCCCTGCCAACTTTGGCCATGCAAGTCATCAAACAGGGCTTGATATTGATATTTGGTTAGAGGATCGTAAAGATCACTTGCAAGGTACACAGATTGAGAAGCTCAGCACTCCTTCTGTCGTAAATCCCATCGCAGGTAAAGTTAACCAACACTGGAAACCTTTCTACAGAGATCTGCTTCATCACGCAGCCATTCAACCTGATACTGAACGGATTTTTGTAAACCCCGTTATTAAAGCTCAACTCTGCGCTACCGAAAAAAACAGTGCATGGTTAGAAAAACTTCGCCCCTGGTACGGGCATGATTCCCATTTTCACGTTCGCTTAAAATGCCCAAATGATAGCAAGGGATGCAC
>CAZPIQ010000252.1:0-1022 GCA_964586665.1 uncultured Ignatzschineria sp.
CGCGCACCGGCCATATTTCGTCCCTGAGTTGATGTGTGCGAACGATACTTTGGATTCTGAACCATCTTTTTTCCTCTATTCTCCATGCAAAATCTGCCTGCATACATACGAAAATGTGATCAATCACGATGAATGATTTGATGCATGACTTCATCAATTAACGGATTTAAACTATTTCCATCATGGTTTTGCCGGCATTCTTGAACTGCTCTTAATTTTGTTATTAGTTGACGTAAATTTGAAATATTGAAACTTTTAATATTAAGTCACGTTGAGAGATTTCATTAAAAGCCTAAGCTTCCAACAAATCTTCATCCAATCAACGTATCAATCGTGACTTCTAGCATATCTAATCGACTTTAAATGATCGGTACATCCATAAAGCGACTTTTACCAGTAAATATTATAATGACTTTTGATCCTTATAATATCGATATGCTCATTCAATTTAATCTTTCATTAAATCGTCTTTGTACTATCAAGCTACCACTATCGATATGGAAAATAAACACCCTTTTACGGATTTTGAAGAATTAATTCCGCAAAGACGGATAAAGTAAGATCGACCCCGAGCAAGTGATCGATCCATGACTCTATATTTAGACTAAAAAGTCGCCATCAATATAGACTAATCGCCCTTTTTCTACGACAAAACGGCTTCGCTCTTTAAACTTATGAGCCTTTCCACCTTCTCTAAATCGTGCCTCATAAGTCACAAATTGCTCACCCAATGCATTTTCTCCCTCATCACTTAGAATACGAAGATTAAACCACTTAATATTCGGATCGCTCTCGATCGTTTCAGGTCTTGTTTCACTGTGCCATGTTGCGAGTAAGTACTTTGGTAGATCTAACACAAATGCACTATAACGAGATCTCATTAAAGCCTCGGCGCTCTTGACCTTTCCACCATCATGCAAAATTTGACAACACTTCTCATAGGTTAATCCGCTTTGACAAGGGCATTCTGATAATTTTACTTTGCGTGATGATGTTGATTCTAAGCTCATGGGATTCCTGTT
>CAZPIQ010000253.1:0-1019 GCA_964586665.1 uncultured Ignatzschineria sp.
TGTAGTACCGGCGTTTTAATGAGTGTCGCGATCTTTAGTGCGCATGAATTTGGACGCGGCAATAGTGATGGCGTGGCGCAGATTTGGCATAACGGATTGCTGATTTCGCTGGTGCTGATGATCCTTGTGATTGCGATCATGAACTTCTTCTCAGAGCATCTCTTACGTTTTTTGAAGGTCGATGAATATCTGATCCCAGGCTCAGTCTCTTACTTGCGCGCACTGAGTGTGGGTGCGCCGGCGGTATTGGTGTTTAATAGCTTGCGAGCAGTGTGCGAAGGGGTTGCAAGACCGCTTCCGATTACGATCGTCTGCGGTATCGGTTTTATCATTAATGCGCTGTTAAACTATGTATTAGTCAATGGTTACGAGCCTTTAGGGATAGAGAGTTATGGTATTGTTGGTTCAGGACTTGGTACAGGATTAACGTTTTGGATTATGTTGATCCTTCTATTTTCCATCACCTTCATTGATCGACGCTTGAAAGGCTTGAAGCTTCTCTCACGATTCGAGAAGCCTGATGCAAGATTAAAAGAGATGGTGCGAGTGGGTTTACCAAGTGGTGCAACGCTCTTTGCTGAAGTTGCGATCTTCTCAGCGGCGGGTTTAATTCTAGGGCAGTTCGGAACGGTTGTTGTGGCAAGCCACCAGATTTCGCTCGCGATTACATCGATGACATTTATGATTCCGCTCAGTGTGGCGATGGCGCTGACATCGATGACAGGGCAGAAGATGGGTAAGCAGGATTACGCAAGTGTGCTTCGTGTTAGCGATATGGGAAGAGTCGTAACATTAGGCTTAATGCTCATCACGAGCCTCATTCTCTTCTTCGCGCGCTACCATATTCCTCAGCTCTTCAATACGAATCCTGAAATCGTCCATATGTCAGCGGCTTTAATCGTCTACTCGATCTTCTTCCAATTGCCAGATGGCTTACAGATCTCGGCAAATGGGATCTTACGCGGTATGAAAGATACAAAAGTGCCGATGTACTTAGGCATCGCTTCTTATTGGTTAAT
>CAZPIQ010000254.1:0-1015 GCA_964586665.1 uncultured Ignatzschineria sp.
TTGCTTTGGCCTGTGCATATGTTTGGTTGAAGCTATGAATGTTCAACAGACCCTAGTCAATTGATTATTTTCAGTGATATTATGTGCTGTCGTATTCGTGAATAGTAGACCACAGACAATAGGTTGGGTTATATATGTCAAAAGAATCATCGCTTCAAGAAATTTTACAGCAATTAGAGCCAGCGCTTTCTCCTAACACATATGTGTATGTTGGCGTTTCTAATCAATCTTTACTCAAAGTATTGGGCTATGATCCGATTGCCTTTTTTAAAGAGAAAGAGGGCATTACTTTAATCCTGAAAAAAGAAGATGCCGATAACAATTTTTTAACGTATCAATATGAAATGTGCCAAATAGTCTTAAATGCCCCTTACTATTTTGACTGTACGGGTTTAACAGCGATTATTTCTAGCGCATTAGCAAAAGCAGGAATTACAGTTATTCCGCAGCTCACAGCTTATAAGCGCTCACTATATGTTAAAAAAGAAGATGCGCATACGGCTTTAGAAATCTTAAAAGTCATGCAGTCTAAAGTGCAGTCTATGGGTGCACATTAATGACTAGTTGTAGTTGTTAGATATTGCGCTAACAAATAGAGTTTGTAAGAGCCTTCAAAAACTGAAGGCTCTTTTTTTGGAAAAGAAACAGAAGATTTATGGCATTCATTGCCGGCATTTAGGGTAGAATATGACTCTGAATTTCTAAGGAGAGTGCCGATTTTGTGCTTATTTGAATCTCCTTCTGTTTGTTGTAAAGGAGTTATGAATGAGTATTAGAGCGCGTTTTCGTTTTCAAAAAGATGAGATCAAAATGTTGTTCTCATTGGCATTGCCGATCTTAATCACGCAGTGGTTCTTAGTGGGAATGGGTGCAACGGATATCGCGATCACCGGGCACTTTGATGATAATGTTCAAGCGTCCGTGGGGCTTGGCGTGATGATCTGGAATCCGCTTCTGCTCTGTAGTACCGGCGTTTTAATGAGTGTCGCGATCTTTAGTGCGCATGAATTTGGAC